>VGRJ01000118.1 GCA_016875405.1 Deltaproteobacteria bacterium
TCATCCACAACGCAGGCTTGCTGCTTGATCGACGTATCCTCTCATCTGACGGGCACGAGCTCACTTTCGCGACCCACGTCCTTGGACCTCACCTCCTGACGAGGCTCTTGCGCCCGCGCCTCGAGGCGAGTGCGGAGGCTCGTGTCGTCTGGGTGTCGTCGGGAGGCATGTACACGGTCGGGCTCTCGCTCGACGACCTCGCCTGGGAGCGCCGCGCCTACGACGGTGTTCGCGCGTACGCCGAGACCAAGCGAATGCAGGTCGTCCTCGCAGAGGGCTGGGCGACCGCCCTAGAGGGGACCCGGATCTCCGTCTACTCGATGCATCCGGGCTGGGCCGAGACACCGGGCGTCGCGCGCTCGCTCCCTCGCTTTCATCGGCTCACCGCGCGTCTGCTGCGAACCGCCGAACAGGGTGCCGACACCGTCGTGTGGCTCTCTGCGGTTCGCGAGCCCCCAAAGCCGAGTGGCGGCTTCTTCTTCGACCGCGAGCCGCGGACGCGTCACCTCTTGCCATGGACGCGCGAGAGCGAGGCTCAGCGGCACGCGCTGTGGCGTTTGTGCGAGGCTCTGACGACACGAGGAAGCGAGGCTGGAAATGGAAGCGTTGGGTGACATTCAAGTGTTGGCTCTCGATGGTTCGCGCGTCGGGCTCGCCAGCCTGTGGCGCGAGCGAGCGCTCGTCCTCGTCTTCGTTCGCCACTTCGGGTGAATGTTCTGCAGGCAGCAGGTCGCGCAGTTGCGTGACGTGGTCGGCGACATTCGCGCGCGTGGTGCCGAGCTCGTCGTGGTCGGAAACGGCCGCGTGGAGCAGGCGCGTCAATTCGCCGAGGAGCAGGCGCTCCCCTTCGCGCTCTACACGGACCCCACGCGCGAGAGCTACGAGCGAGCGGGCCTGCGTCGAGGCCTCGCCTCGAGCTTCGGGGTTGGCGTCGTTCGACGCGGGCTCGCCGCGCTCCGCGAGGGCTACCGGCAGGGAGCCGTGCAAGGTGACCCGCTTCAACAGGGCGGCGTGCTCGTCGTCGCGCCCGGTGGGACGGTCCTCTACCAGTACGTCAGCGAAGAGGCGGGGGACCACCCGCCCATCGACGCGATCCTGCGCGCCTTGACGTAACCGCGTTGGCCGCGAAGCCCCCGTCGCGCCGATACCGTCAGCGGCTGTTCGGCGACGGAGCGATGGTGTCCGATGGCGTTCCCGTCGCGAGCAGGAGCAGCTGGTCGGTGCGGTAGAAGCGAAAGATCATTCGTCCGAGGACGATGCGCTCGGCTCCGCGGAGGGGCACGACCTCCTTCGCGTTCAGCCGTCGATCGTTCACCACGATCGGGTTGCTCGCGCCGACGTCCGTGATCGCCAAGCTGTCGTGAGAGAGCCAGCGGAGCTCGCAGTGCGTCGCAGACAGCGAATAGTCGGGGATGACGATGTTGTTGATCCCCGCTTTGCGCCCTACGCGGACCGGCAGCGTCTGGAACGGGATGATGAAGACCAGGTCGGTCACGCTGCTCTGCTCGGCGTCGAGCGACGACGGTGGCGCCCCGCGCTGCTGCATCTCGGCGAGCAGATCCGTGACGAGGACCTGCATCGTCCGCCCTGCGAAGTTCTCTTCTTCCTCCGCTTCGGCGATGCGTCCGATGCCGACCAGCGCGGGCCGCGTGTACTTCTGCCGGAAGCGCGGCGATCCCATCTCCTTGAGATCGGACTGCAACTCCCGAATGCTCACCCGCTTCGCTTCCTCGCGCACCGTGATTTCCCTACTTGCGCCGCGTGCAGGCGCTTCACTCCCAATCAAAGGATGGCACGAGGTGTTCCACGGATGCAACCGAGCGACAAGGCTTGTCGAGTCGCGGCTCGGCGCCTCAGTCCTGGATCGGGCGTCCTCGCGCGCACTTTCGTCGGCTCAATTCCCATCCGGGGGCGGGCTCGCGGGCGGTGGCGCTCCGGGAAAGGGGAAGGGCATCTTCGGAAGCCCCGGAATGCCAGGCGGCAGCTCCGGGAGCTGGGACGGGAGCACCCACGGGCCCGGGCGCGAGGGGCTGGGCGTCGGCGTCCCCGACGGGGTCGCGGTCGCGCTGCCCGTCGGCGTGCCCGACGGCGTGGGCCGAGGACCAGGCTTGCCGGGCGCCGTCGTCCCCGGTGGCGTCGTCGGATTCGAGGGCGTGGCCGGCATCTCCGGCTCCGAAGGCGGCGGGCTCCTGCCCGCGGGTGGGGTCCCCGCGGCCTCGATCACGGTGGGCTCACCTGCGCTCGACCTCACGCTCGAGTGGGGCTTCGAGCTCGTCGGCCCATCGTCCGAATGCATCAGGCTCTGGGCGACGAATAGCCCCCCGATGACGAGCGCCGTGAGGAGCCCGGCGACGACCAGGATCGCACCCATCGAACGCCCGCCGCGACGCGGGCCTGCTCTGCCCACAGCAGGCGGCGGCCCAAAGGCTTGCGGCGCGCCGTGTTGCGGGTAGGGCGAAGGCGCGGCGTGGGGATGCGGGGGCAGAGCGACGGCAGCCGAGCCGTGCTGCTGCATCGCCATCGGAGATGGCATCGCCTGCGGGGAATTCCCCCCGCCGAGGACGGCGACGGCCTCGCCAAGCTGCGTGCCGCCCGGACGAGGAGACGGGGTCGGCGCACCCGCGAGCGGCAGCATCACCGGCATCGCCGGCGCCGTGCTCGCCTGAGGCCTCGCCATCAACCCCCCATCGGCGACGAGGTCGGCCACCATCGGCATCGCCGTGGTCCCCGTCGGCGTCGTCGGCTGCGAGCCCGCGACCGGACCACCGGTCCGCGATGCCGGGTCACCCGACTGGAGAGCACCGCTCGCGCCCGGCGCGTTCGACGGGACCCCGACCGGCGCGCCCGTCACGCGCGCAGCGCCCGCGCCGCCCGTTGTTTGGTCGGCGGTCTCGGCGAGCGCCTCTGCTCCGCCGCGTCCGACGAACGGTTGTGTCCCTTCCGGCGCGAACGGCGCGATCGCGGCCGCGAACTCCTCGACGCTCGCGAAGCGCTCGTCCGCGGTCGCGGCCATCGCCCTGTGAACTGCAGCCTCGAGCCCCTCGGCGATCGTCGACTTCAGCTCGCGGAGGCGAGGGACGCGCCCCTCGATGTACTGCGACACGATGGCATGCGTGTCGTCACCACCCACGGGGCGGCGGCCCGCCAGCATCTCGAAGAACATGACGCCGAGGGAGAACACGTCGGCCCGCGCGTCGACCTTGTCCGCGCTGAAGGCCTGTTCGGGAGCCATGTACTCGGGCGTCCCCATCACCATGCCGGGCCGCGTCAGCCCGCGATCCACCTCGCCGCTCGCCTTCAGCTTCGCGATCCCGAAGTCGAGGATTTTGACGAGCGTCCGCCCCTTTGCGTCACGGAGCAGCATCACGTTGTCGGGCTTCAGATCGCGGTGGACGATCCCGAGGCGGTGCGCCGCACCGACGCCCTCCAGCAGCTGCAGCATGACCTCGAATGCGGTGCCGTACTCGAGACGCTCGCCTCGTTCGAAGAGCGCCTCGTACCGCGCCTGCAGGGACACGCCCTCGATGAGCTCCATCACCATGAAGGCGAGGCCGTCGCTCGCTCGATCGACGTCCGAGACCTGAACGACGTGCGGGCTCTTGATGCGCGCCGAGACCTGAGCCTCTTGCAGGAACCGCTCGACGAGCCCCTTCCGTTTCGCGAGCGCGCCATGCAGAAATTTAAGCGCGACGCTCGTCCCGAGCAGCTCGTGGCGAGCCTCCCAGACCGAGCCCATGCCGCCCTCGCCGATCAGCCTGACGAGTCGGTACTTGTTGTTGATGAGCTTGTCGATCTGGGGCGACATCGACGGACGGAGGCAGATGCAGTGGAGACGGAGGCGCGAGGTGAGCGCCGAAGGAGCACGAGACCCACCGGCCCCGGCCCGCGACGGAAAGCACCCTACTACGGGCGCTCGACTTTTTCCGTTGAAAACCTGCGGATGCGCGCGCATGACCTTGCGATGCGTCGCGCGCACATCCTCGGGGTCGGTCACTACGTGCCTTCCAAGGTCGTCACCAACGACGACCTCGCGAAGATCATGCCCACGAGCGACGAGTGGATCTTCCAACGGAGCGGGATCAAGGAGCGGCGCTTTATCGAGCACGACGGAATCGGGCCGAGTGACCTCGCGGTGCCCGCGTGCCACCAGGCCCTCGAGCGTTCGGGGCGATCACTGAAGGACATCGACGCGATCATCTTCGCGACCTTGAGCCCCGACGCAGACTTCCCTGGGAGCGGCTGCTTCCTCCAGCGCAAGCTCGGTTTGCCAGGCATCCCCGCGCTCGACATTCGGAACCAGTGCTCGGGCTTTCTCTACGGGCTCAGCATCGCAAACGCCTGGATCCAGACTGGCGCATACGACAACGTGCTGGTCGTCGGCGGCGAGGTCCACTCGACCGGAGTCGAGTTCACGGAGCGCGGACGCAACGTCGCGGTGCTCTTCGGGGACGGCGCCGGAGCGGCGGTGGTCGGCGTCAGCGATGACCCGGGCAAGGGGATCCTCGCGGTCAAGTTGCACGCTGATGGGTCGGGGGCCGAGGATCTATGGATCCCCGCGCCTCGCTCCGGGTACATGCCGCGCATCACGCACGAGATGCTCGACGAGGGCCTCCAGTGGCCTCAGATGAACGGCAAGCAGGTGTTCCGCTGGGCCGTCGAGAAGATGCCCGAGGTCGCGCGCGAGGTGCTCGCCGACACCGGCCTCACCATCGCCGACATCGACCTGTTCGTTCCGCACCAGGCGAACCGCCGCATCAACGAGTTCGTGGCGGGCGCGCTCGACATCCCCGCCGAGAAGGTCGTCCACAACATCGAGCGTTTCGGCAACACGACGGCCGCGACCATCCCGATCGGTCTCTCCGAGAGCTGGGCAGATGGTCGACTGAAGGGCGCTACCGTCCTCTCGGCGGCGTTCGGTAGCGGCTACACCTGGGCTGGCGCGGTCATCCGTTTCTGAGGCCAACACGATGCTCCAGCTCCGCATCATCGACGACGCCGTCTCTCGTGCGCTCGAAGAGGATCTCTCGAGCGGTGACCTCACGAGCGAGGCTTGCGTTCCAGGCACCGCCGTCGCGACCGCCGAGGCCATCGCACGTCACCCGATGGTGGCGTGCGGGGGCGAGGTCTTCCGTCGCGTGTTCCAGCTCGTCGACCCGGCGACGTCCGTCGATCTCCTCGTCCCCGACGGGGCCCACGTCGAGGCTGCCGACGTCCTCTGGCGAGCCCACGGGCCCGCTCGCTCGCTCCTCATGGCAGAGCGGGTCGCCCTGAACTTTGCTCAGCGGATGACCGGGATCGCGACGCTCGCGCGGCGCTACGTCGCGGCCCTCCCCGCGGGCTCGACCACGCGCATCGCCGACACGCGCAAGACCACCCCTGGCCTCCGCGCTTTCGAGCGTTACGCGGTACGCACCGGTGGCGCTCACAACCACCGTGACGATCTCGGAAGCGCCGTCATGATCAAAGACAACCACATCGTCGCGGCCGGGGGGATCGAGGCTGCCGTCGCCCGTGCACGCGAGCGCGCTCCACATACGAGCCGTGTCGAGGTCGAGGTCACGAACGCCGACGAGCTCGAGCGTGCGCTCACGGCCGGAGCCGACATCGTCATGCTCGACAACATGAACGACGACGCCGTACGTGCGTCCGTCGCTCGCTGTCGCCGCCTCGGCGCGCCGCCGCGAGGTCCGATCGTGGAGGCATCGGGCGGCATCACGCTCGAGCGAATCCCACGGCTCGCCGCTGCGGGCGTCGACGTGATCAGCGTCGGGGCCCTCACCCACTCGGCGCCGGCGGCCGACATCTCGCTGGAGTTCACGGGGCTCGGGTGACCGAACTCGACGGGTCGCGCATCGCCGACGAGCTCGCGCTCCGCGGAGTACGACTCGGACCAGTCCTCATCCACCAGCAGACGGGTTCGACGAACGACGACGTCCGGGGCCTCGCGGCGCAGGGGGCGCCGCACGGTGCCGTCGTGATCGCGGATGCTCAGACGGCGGGGCGTGGCCGTGGCGCACACCGCTGGCACTCGCCACCCGACAAAAACCTCTACCTCTCGCTCCTGTGGAGGCCGCGGCTCGAGTCATCACGCCTTGCGCTGCTCGCCCTCGCGGTCGGGGTCGGGGTGGCGCGCGTCGTCGACGTACACCTCGACGGGCCTCGCGCCCGCATCAAATGGCCGAACGACGTCTTCGTCGATGACCGCAAGTTGGCTGGCATTCTCGTCGAGGCCTCGATGAGCGCGCGCGGCGCGTTCGCCGTCATCGGGGTCGGCTTGAACGTTCACACCACGTCGTTTCCCGACGATCTCGCGTCGAGCGCGACCTCGCTCGCGCTCGCGGGGGGGCATGACCTCGAGCGCAATCGGCTAGCCGCCGAGGTCGTCGCATCGATCGTCGCGGCGTGCTGTGAGCTCGAGCTCGCCGTGGAGGAAGGGCGGCGCCCCGTTTGTTTGGAGGACCTCGCGCGTCGTGATTGGCTCTTAGGTCGGGCGGTGCGGGTTGGCGAATGTGCCGGGCAAGGGGCCGGCATCGACGCCGATGGCCGGTTGCTCGTTCGTCGCGCCGACGGAAGCTTCAACTCGGTGGTCTCCGGTGAGATTTCGCTCGAGGTCGGCCGAGGCTAGCCTCATCGTCATGCGGCGGCGCCTCGCGGTCTCGCGCGGCGCTTGCGGCTCCTCGGGAGGGGCTGCGTCGAGAAGCGGCGCGACGACGGCGACCGGAGGCGAGCCCCGGCCACTCAGACGTTGCCGCCGCCCGCCGATTGCCGACGCTGCTTGCAGGATGCGTGCGGTCCCGAGCTTCGGGCGTGCCTCGCCGACAACTGAGGCTTGCGCCCGCGCGGCAGTCGCGGTTGCTTCCGACCGTGCCCACGGACTCGCTCGTCATCCACGAGATCTACGCGAGCATCCAAGGAGAGTCGTCCTTCGCGGGCGTTCCGTGCACGTTCGTTCGCACCGTTGGGTGCGACCTCCGCTGCAGCTGGTGCGACACGCCGCAGGCGTTCCACGGGGGCACGCGCCACGCCCGCTCCGAGGTGCTCGCGCTCGCGCTTGCCTTCGAGACGCCACTCGTCGAGCTGACGGGTGGTGAGCCGCTGTTGCAGGCCGCGGTCCTACCGCTGTTGACGGAGCTGTGCGACGCGGGGCGGACGGTACTCATCGAGACCGGTGGGCATCGAGACGTGTCGGGCGTCGATCCGCGCGTCCACAAGATCGTCGATCTGAAGGCGCCGGGGTCCGGGGAGTGCGGCAAGAACCGCCTCGAGAACCTTGCCCTTCTCACCGCGCGCGACGAGCTCAAGTTCGTGCTCGCCGACCGCGCCGACTACGAGTGGATGCGCGCGACGATCGACGAGCATCGCCTCGCGACCCTCGGCCCGACGCTGCTCGCCTCGCCGGCCTTCGGCCTGCTCGACCCGCGCGAGCTCGTCGACTGGATTCTCGACGACAAGCTCCCGGTGCGAGTGAATTTACAGCTCCACAAGTATGTCTGGGGCCCGGACGCGACCGGCGTCTGAGCTTGATTGATGTCATTTTAAGGTGCACGGGTCGCGCCGGAGAGGTCGCGTCGGGCCGTGCGCGAGCAGCGCGGCCTTGTCAGCCGTTCGCGAAGCGAAGGAACTCCTCGACGTTCCGCCGCGACCCGAGGATGAGCGGAACCTTCTGATGGAGCGCGGTCGGCTGGATGTCGAGCACGCGTTCGGTGCCGGTCGTCGCGACGCCCCCCGCCGCTTCGAGAACGAACGCGAATGGGTTCGCCTCGTAGAGCAATCGCAACTTTCCCTCGGGGCTCTTCGTGTCGGCTGGATAGGCGAAGACGCCTCCCCGCAAGAGCGTTCGGTGCGCGTCCGCGACAAGGGTCCCGACGTAGCGCATCGAGTAGGGGCGCCGCGTCGATGGGTCTTCGGCCTTCACCCACTCTCCCCAGCGCTTGACACCGTCGGTCCAGCGGGCGGCGTTGCCCTCGTTGATGGAGTACGTCGGGTGGTGGTCGGGAATCCGGATGTTCTCGTGCGAGAGCAGAAACTCGCCGACCGATGGGTCGTACGTGAACCCGTGAACGGCCTTCCCCGTCGTGATGACGAACTGGGTCGACGAGCCGTAGATGACGTAGCCAGCGGCCTGCAGCTCTCGCCCGGGCTTTAGAAAGTCCTCCATGGTCGCGGGGCCGTCGTGGTCTTTGCGATAGACCCCGAAGATCGTCCCGATCGAGATGTTGACGTCGATGTTGCTGGAGCCGTCGAGCGGGTCGAACACGACAAGGTAGTTCGCGCTATCGGCGGTCGACAGGATGCGGATGTCCTCCTCCTCCTCGCTCGCGGCAGCGGCGCAGTGATGACGCCGACCGAGCGCTCGCATCAGCGTCTCGTTCGCCTCCTCGTCCAGCTTCTGCACCACGTCGCCCGTGGCGTTCTGCTCCCCCGTCGTCCCGAGCACGTTCGCGAGTCCGGCTCGCCGCACGCGCGCCGTGACGAGCTTCGCCGCGAGCGCGATCTGGTTCAGGAGCGAGGTGAAGTACCCGCGGGCCTCTGGGCGTCCGAGCATCCCCTCGAGGATGTAGGTCTCGAGCGTGAGTCCGATGCGCGAGGGCTCGTGTTCTCCGGGCTCGTAGTCTTCCATCGAGTGAGAGCCTCGCGCCGACGCGCAGCACCGTCAATGCGAGCGTGCGCCAACGCGGCCAATGTGCTTACATGCGCCCCCAATCCCCATGGACATCAAGATCACCGTCGCCGCGACCGTTCCGCTTCAAGCCCCAGCCGAGGTCCTCGTCCTCGGCGTGCCCTCGGGTGCTGCCTTCAAGAAGGCGCTCGCCCCGTTGACGAAGGCCCTCGGTGCCTCGCTCGCGCGCGCTCTAAAGCGCAGCGAGTTCAGCGGAAAGAAGGGGCAGCTCTGCGACGTACCGATTCACTCGGCGTCCGTGAAGGCTTCGCGCGTCGCCCTCGTAGGCCTTGGGGAGGCCGACGCGGTGGATGCACCCGAGCTGCGTCGCCTTGCGGCTCGCGGCGCTCGGTTCGCGCGCTCGCTGAACGCTCAGAGCCTCGCGATTGGCGCCGTGGGGGTCTCGGTCGATGGCGGCGAGGCAGTCCTCGCGCAGGGGAGCGTCCTCGGCGCCTACCGCTTCGAGCACTACAAAACTGGCGAGAGGCTCTCGAAGTTTCCCCTCGAGAAGGTCGTGGTGCTGACGACGCGCAAGGTCGACGGCGCCTTGCGTCAGAGTGTCTCGGATGGTCAGCGTGTTGCGGAGGCGATCTGCCTCGCGCGCGACCTCATCAACACCGCGCCGAACGACCTCTATCCCGAGTCGCTCGCCGAGTACGCCCAGAAGGTCTGCGCCGACCGGAAGGATGGCGGGCTCTCCTGCACGGTCCTTAAGCACGCCCAGCTGAAGCAGCGCGGCATGAGCCTGATCGACGCGGTCGGTCGCGGCAGCGCGAAACCCCCGGTGCTCATCCACATGCGCTATCGCCCTGCGGGGTCGAAGAACGAGGTGCTCCCCAAGCTCGCGTTCGTCGGCAAGGGCCTCACCTTCGACACCGGCGGCATCTGCATCAAGCCTGCGCCCGGTATGGAGGAGATGAAGGGCGACATGGGCGGAGCCGCGAACGTCGTGGCCCTCATGGCGGCGCTCGCCGTCACGCAGCCGAAGGCGGAGATTCACGGCATCATCGCGAGCGCCGAGAACATGCCCGATGGGGAGGCTTATCGCCCCGGGGACATCTTCAAGAGCTACCAAGGCAAGACCGTCGAGATCATCAACACCGACGCCGAGGGGCGACTGGTGTTGGCAGACGCGCTCCACTACGCGGTCGAGCAAGGCGTCGAGCTCATCCTCGACAACGCGACGCTGACCGGCGCATGCATCGTCGCGCTCGGACCGACCGTGTCTGGCTTCTTCTCGAATCGACCGGACCTCGCGGACCGCGTGAAGACCGCCTCCGGCCTAGCGGGCGAGGCGATGTGGCACCTGCCGCTCGTCGAGGACTTGCGCGAGATGTTGAAGAGCGACTGGGCCGACCTGAAGCACGTCGGGGACCGCTGGGGTGGCTCCATCACGGCCGCGCTGTTCCTGCGCGAGTTCGTCGGCGAGACTCCCTGGATTCACGTCGACATCGCCGGTCCGTCGATGGCGAACAAGGCCTACGACGTGTACGCCAAGGGCGGCACCGGGCACGGCGTCCTCACCTACCTCGCGCTCATCGACGACCTTATCAAGAACCGCCCGGCGCAAGCCGCGGGCTGACGGCCTCGCCGCATGGCGGAGGAGCGCGCGTCGCGCACCGAGGAGCAAGGAGCGCCGTCGTCCTCGCCGGTCGCGCTGCCTAGCCCTCCTCGCGCCTGGGCGACGCTGCAGACGCGCGCTGTCGTTGCCCGGTGCGCCGTCACAGGCGTCGTCGCGTGGACAGTGACGCTCGGGCCTGTTCTCGCCTCTGCGCGCTCTCCGGCGTCGGCACGCGTGGTGGCGTCGGCCTCCCTCGCCATGGCTCTTGGCGGCACGCTCTTGCTCGCTCGTCGGCCGAAGCTCGGCCGCGCGCTCGGCATTGGAGCGTTCGTTGCGCTGGCTTGCCTGTCGTGGGGCCTCGCCTCCGAGGCGGGGGTCCTCGCCGCGGTAGACCCCGTACGAGGCCTCTTCGGGGTCGTCGCCTGGGCGCTCTATGCTGCGGCATGGTCGCACCCCTGGAGCGTCCCGGACCACTCGCTCTCTGCGGCTCCTGAGGGAGAGGCGAGGGGGCTCTCGCCTCGTCGTCCAGCCCCCCGCGCTGCGCTCGCGATGGGCGCCCTCGGCGGCCTCGCCGCGCTGACGTGCCTCGCCGTCTCGTACCTCATCGAAGACCGGACGCGCGCGCTCGTCGGACGCGCCACCGCAATCGTCGCGAGCATTCTCCTCATCAGTCATGCGGCAGCGCTCGCGGTCGTCGGGGGGCGTGACGACGCCGCCGCATCGCCCGAGCGCCTTCCCGTGGACGGCAAGGTCGCGCGTCTGCTCTTCGCCGCCGCCATGCTCGTCGGCGCGACGTTCGCGCTGGCTCGACTCCGCTGACTTCGCGCTACACTAGAGCGCATGTTGTCGCGGGTCCTCGTGCCGCTCGCGTTTCTCGCGCTCGCGACGTGCGCGTTCGTTTGGTCGCTCCACGAACTCGCCGAGGCGCGAGACGTGTTCGCCGTGCTCGGAATCGCCGTCGCTGCGCTCCTGCTGCAAGCGGCTCACCGCGCGACGCGCCTCCTCGAGGGGCCATGAGTCGCACCCCGCCGCGCTGGCTCGTCGGCTTCGTATCCGTCGCCTTGGGCTGTCGAGAGACGCCCGTCACGCGCGACCTCGACGCGAAGCTCGAGTCCGGCGTCGTTGCGCAGATCGACAGCGAAATCATTCGGACTCGAGAGGTGTCCCTTGTCATGCGCGAGAAGCCAACGAGCCCCTCCGCGGCGCGCGATGCCCTCGTCCACGACTCGCTGTTCGCGGCTTGGGCTCGCGCCGATTTTCCCGAGGAGGCCAAGCACGCCGAGGCTGCAGCGCTGTCCCGCGCGCTCCTTCACGAGCTGACACGACAGGCACGGGAGAGCCCCATTTCGCCGGACGAGTTCGCCGACTGGGAGCAAGCGCGCTTCCTCGACGTCGACCGCCCTGAAGGATTTCGAGTCGTCCACGCCGTCGCGCTCGTCGACGCGAAGCTCCCGGGGTCGAAGCTGAAGGAGGTCCGGGCCTATGTCTCGATGCTCCGTGAACGCATTGGCGCGCTCGCCGCCGCGCAGCGCGCGACGAAGCCCCCGCTCCGAAACGGTGAGGATGTCTTCCTCGAACGCACAGAAATACCGGAGGATCTCATCGCCGCCGCCGTTCGCGACCTCGTCACTGGGATGTCCCACGGCGAGCTCGATGTCCGCTACGAAGCGCTCGGCGCAATCAGCTCTGACGGACGCTTCCTCAACTACGCGCGCTCGCCTTGGGAGCGCCTCCACGAAACCTTCGCCGCCGCCGCCGGTCGACTCGAAACACGCGGCGACGTGAGCCAACTCGTCGAAACCGACCTCGAATCCGACGGCAAAGCGCTTCGAGGGCTACACGTCATCGTGCTTCTCGAGCGCACCCCCGCGATGCGCCTCCCCGACGACGCTCGCCGCGCCCTGCTGCTCCCCTCGATCCTCGAAGCCCGAGTGCTCCGCGCCCGAAAAAACCTACTCGAGAGCCTCGCAAAACAAGAAACGGTGGTCGTCGAGCGAAACGCCGACGCGCTCCTTGAGAGCGTTGCCTTGAACCCGAACCGCGACCGCCGCTGAATACCCGCGCCCGAAAAATCGCCGAACTTCCTCAAAAATCGCGAACCGGACGATTTTTAAAATTTAATCTTGACCCCAAACCCAATTCGACTAACTTCCGCCCTCCCGACGCCGAGCCCTCCAAAGGCGGCAAAGCGGCGGGAAAAAAAGTGCTTGACGAACTGACGCTCAAGCACTAGCTTCCGCCTCCCCATTGACGAAACGGCGCCACACGCCGAGACGCAAAGGGAGCCGGGCTGGCTGGGGCGCGTACTGCGTGTCCCGGTCGCCCCTCGGTCCTTGAAAACTGGGTTGAACAAGTGTCATCACGCGAAAGCGTGGGGCCTGACGCAGTGGTACTTCGGTGCCAATGACGTCAACCGTCACAAGACACGATACAACGAGCCATCGTCTTCGCCTTAGCCGGCCGAAGACGACGTCTCCAGTGTCCACGCGAGCCACCGGTTCGCAAAGATTTAACTGGAGAGTTTGATCCTGGCTCAGAACGAACGTTAGCGGCGCGCCTAACACATGCAAGTCGAGCGAGAAAGGGGCTTCGGCCCCCGGTAAAGCGGCGCACGGGTGAGTAACACGTGGGTAACGCACCTCTAGGTGGGGGATAACGTCTCGAAAGGGGCGCTAATACCGCATGAGACCACGCGTTGAAATACGCGAGGGAAAAGGCTGCCTCTCTACAGAAGCAGTCGCCAAGAGAACGGCCCGCGGCCCATCAGGTAGTTGGTAGGGTAACGGCCTACCAAGCCAAAGACGGGTAACTGGTCTGAGAGGATGATCAGTCACACTGGAACTGAGACACGGTCCAGACTCCTACGGGAGGCAGCA
>VGRJ01000119.1 GCA_016875405.1 Deltaproteobacteria bacterium
GAGGGTGCCCGAAAGCTTACCGGCCAGGGCGTTCCAGTTCCAAGACCCCCAGGCTCGCTCGAGCTTATAGTACATCGCCCCTCGCACCTTGGCTCCAATCGCCCCTCGCTCGGCGGCGCTGAGCGAGGAGGTCTCCTTCGCCGGCGCGCTGGGCCCCCCGAGGACGGCGATTTCGTTGGTGTCATCGTAGGATCTGGTCCCGGACGGCAGGGGCTTGAGGACCGCATCGTCCTTGAGCAGGGACACCGCGAGCAGGCCCTGCTGGACGGGCACGCAGAGGTCCTCCGCTCCCTTGACCGGAACGTGGGTGCTCGCATCGACCGAGGCACAGGGAGCGGGATACTTCTGAGGAACCTTGGCCTCGGCCTCCAGCCTGGCCTTTTCTTCCTCCTTGGCCCTGTCCGCTGCCTTGCGAGCCTCGACGTCCGCCACCCGAACGTAGGTGCCCCCTGCAGGACTGCACACCCCCGCAGCCGGCTTGGCCCCCGCCGTGAGGGTCACCCTGGCCGCCCCAAGCTGACAGGTTGCGCCTACCTTGCACGCCCCCGCTCCCACAGGGTCGTTCGAAGTCGCGTCGATGTCGACCACCTCGAGGTTGGCCAAATCCCCTGCAAGGGTCAGCTCCACGATGCAGTCGAACGCGTCCTGACAGACAGCGGCTTCGCCTGCGGGGATGGTGTTCGCACCGCCCGGCTGGCAGACTTTCGTCCCCTTGCTCTCGGCGCAAAGGCCAATGTCCGGCTTTCCACCGGCGATGTCCCAGGCCTTGCCATTGGGCTTGGTGGGCGCGACACGGACCGTAGCCGTAACCTTGCCGCCGTCTTTCGACGCAGCCGCCGGAGCCCCTGCCCCCGCGACCGTGAGCTCCTTGGATGCCGCCGCATAGGTCATCGAGCCAGGTGCGGCTTCACCCCAGCTGCAATCGTCCGTCTTGCACCCCAGGGAGGCCAGGGGGAGCTCCCCTTTGCAAGCCGCGCTAGCGAACGAAATCCCCTCTGCGCGGACACTGAGCGTCACGCTGCCATCGGTTGGGCTTACCCATTCTCCAACCCAGCTCGGGGGCACGGACGAGGTCGCCTTGGCCGCGGTTGCAGTCTCGGCGGGAGCGACTCCGTCAGGCTTCAGCGCCTCCGATTCGGTCTTGTTGCATGCGACCGGGAACGCGAGGACGAGGATTGAAAGCGCAATTCCCGAGGAACGACGAGCAATTGACATGGCGGTCACCCAGGCGAGAATTTGGGAGCGAGAACGGCGATGCGACGATGCAGATGCGCCTGTGACGAGTCAACTCGAGACGAAAGCTAGGGACCTCGCTCACTCACGGCTCGTGCGCAGGCCGTGAGCGAGCGGTCTCCCCGCAGATCAGCTCTGACAGGTGCAGGGAATGTTGGTGCTCGGGTTGTAGGCCCTGAGGACGTTGAGCCAGGTCTTCACTTGAATGAGGTCATTACGGCACTGCGCGTCGTCGTTCTTCGTGATGAGGTCACGAGCACGACCGCAGTCCGTGAGCGCCTCGGCCTCCTTGTCGGAGCCCTTCAGGCCCATCGCGATCCCGCAAATGCAGCTCACGTACTTGCTGCAGAAGCTCTCGGCAGTAACCGCATCGACGAACGCGAGCGGTTCGAGCGCGGAGCACTGCGGTGATCCGACCTCGGGCCCGAGGATGCGGGCGATCTTCTCGGCCTGGCACTTGTTGCGCGCGATGAGCCCGACGCCGAGCTTCTTGTCGTTCGCGATCTCGACGCCGTAGAGGGTCGCGTCGGTGCCGAGCTTCTCGACGACCTCCTTGGTCTTCGAGGGGACCGCTGCGCTCGCCATCGCCATGAACATGCCATCAGGGCACTCTGCCGGCGGCGCATCGGAGCACGCCGCAGGGTCCTGCGGAGGTGCGCCCGCGATGCTCCCGAAGATCCAAATGTCATCGAGGCAGAGGTCATTGAAGGTGCCCTTGTCCACAGCTACGGCGGTGAGCTTCAAGGTCTTCACCGCCTTGCCGACCTTGACGCGCTTGCGACGGCCCTTGTCCGTGTAGCGGTTGAATTCGACCGTCGCTTCACCGCCATCCCAGGTGAGCTTCATGGTGCGGAACGTGTTGTTCTTGTCCCAGGCGTCGAAGGCGCGGTTCGAGCGCTTGGTGAACCAGCCGGCGCTCACCTCGAGGTACTCGACGAACGTGCCCTCCGCGAGGGTCGCTTCGAGCCACTCGCCCGTGCCATCGCCGGGCGAGTCCTCGGTCCAGGACGTCGTAGGCCAGCCATCGAACGCGTAGCCCGCGAGGTGACAGGCCTGCTCGGAAGACGCTTTCACCTGTACCACCGCGCGCTTCGTGACCTCGTTCACCGTGCGCGGGGCTGCGGCCACCGCGGTCGCGGTCGGGGCAGCCGACATCGCCGCCGTCGCGGAGCTCGCGGGGGCCTCATCGGACTTGGATTTGCAGCTCACCGGCAACGCGAGGGTGAAGAGCGAGAGCGTGACGACCATGGAACGATGAACGAGAGACAAGAGGGCTCCTGCGTGAGGGTGGGGGGCTCGAGGAAGTCGCTGGGACGACATTTCGTTGGTCGCATCGCTTTTGCGAAGCGTCAACCGCATATCGGCACCATCACGACCTCGCGCTCGGCCGCCGGGGGCCGGGCTTGCCCGCCTGCTCACGCGGGAGGCCGTGGGCTCAGCGACGCGGCGCGCCAGGCGTCGCCGTCACCCGAGAGCCCGAGGCGTTCCACGCGCGACGTAGCGCGCAGGTCGTCGCGTCGATCTCGCGACGGTACTCGTCGTGCCCTTCGACGCTGAAGCTCCACTCGACGCGGTTGGGATCGCCACGAAACGGATCGTTGCGATCGAAATGAAGCTTGGCGATCGCATTGGCTGGCACGCCGCTATCGACCGCGGTCTTCCAAGCCGCCGCGGCGCGGCACTTGGGCGTCACCGTCGCCGCGAGCCCCTTGCCGAACATGCTCGAAGGGCCGTGCCCCAAGTGATGGGCCCAGACCGCGTACCGCCCTTCGTCGACCGTGATGTGGAACGAGCCTTCCTCGACGTCGGTCCCCGCAGGCTTCGACGAATCGACCCGGCGATACTCGAAAATGACGTGCGCGACGTTGTCCGCGTTGACGTCGACCATGCCGCTGCGCACGCCCGAAAAGTGAGCGTTCACGAACCGCGCGTCGGGGTAGTTCTTTCGAGCCTCGGCGATCGCGGTCTCGATGACCTCGGCGGCATCGACGAGCTTCGGCGTCGAGGCCGCGGTAGCCTTCGGGTCGCGGGCCACGCCAGCGTCCTGCCTCACCTCGTCCACGAGGCTCTTCATCTTCTTCGCTTGCCTCGTGATGCAGGCGTCGATCATGAACCCGCCAGCGGCGGTCAACCCAGCCATCGTGCCCGCGCAGCCGAGTACGACACCGACTCCCGAGCTCCGCTTCGGGAGGTCGACGTAGAGGGTCGGCGACCGCATTCCCGGCGGCACGACGGGAGGCATCGTCATGCCCGGACGCCGAATGAAGCAGCTCGTCTGGCAATACTGGCAATGGATGATCTCGTCGGTCGCTTGGACTTTGAGGCCGCTCCCGCACTGAGGACACTGAATCGGGATGAGGCGTGCCATCGCCAGCAGACGACTCGCGCCACCCCAGAGCTGTCAGTGCTGAAAGCGACGACGCGTTCGCGCCCAAAAGGACGTTCCCGGCGGCGGCGACGAATCGCCGGAGCCCCTCCTTGCGACGACCGGTGGTCGCAGCGATCAAAACGAGCCACGAGCGGCCGCAGCCGAATCGGCGTGGTCAAGGAGCGCGAACGCCCGCATCATCAGAGCGGGAGACGGGATTCGAACCCGCGACCCTCAGCTTGGGAAGCTGATGCTCTACCAACTGAGCTACTCCCGCGAAGAGTTGACCGAAGCTACCCCCTCCCCTCGTCGCATGCAAGTGCTTCTCGCGCCCCGGTGACGAGCGGACGCGCGCCTGCTAAGACACGCGTCGCATGTCGTCCGCACAGCGAATCCAATCGGTCTGCGAGTGCCAGGCGCTTCTCGAAGCGGAGCTCGACGAGCGTCGCCTCGTCGTGACGGGGTGGGCGCGTCGCCCGGGCGGGGCGCGCGAGCGTGCGCCGGCGAACACCGTGGGCCAAGGCGAGCGCATCGACGCCGTGTGGCAGTGTCCGTTCTGCGGGCGTAACACGCTGCGGTCGTTCTACCTCGGCCGTTGATCGGGCGTGCTACCATGCGCGTCATGCGCGTCCGCGCCGCCGCACTCGCCATCCTCGTAGGTCTCGTCGGCCTCCCGGAAGTCGCCCCGTTCGCGCCCGCCCGAGCCGACGCCGCGGTGTCGATCGCCTACTCGCTCGAACGCCTCGTCGGAGACTCGGCGCGCGTCTCGGTGGTGCGCGCGCTCGAGCGCCGTAGCGAGTGGGCGGTCGTCGGCGGCAGCCGCAGGATCGTCACCTACACACGGCTGCGCACCCTCGAGTCGGTGATCGGCGACGGCAACGGCGACGTCTGGGTTCGTACGCTCGGCGGCGTCGTCGAGCGCATCGGGCAACAGGTGTCCGGCGAGGCCGCCTTCGAGCTCGACCAGAAGTCGCTGGTGTTCCTCACCCGAACGGTCGACGGGGTGTGGGCGGTGACGGGCATGGGCCAGGGACACTTCCCCGTCCGCGCGGTCAAGGACGGCGAGCGGACGATCGAGCGCCTCGCATCGAGCCGTGATGTCGGGGCTCTCGTCATGCGCAAGGCCCAGCGCGACGTCGCGCACGCACGGCTCGTCGGGCAGGCGCTCGGAGAGGCGATCGCGCTCGTGCGCGGAGCGAAGCGCGAGGCCGATGCCGCGCCCCGCTGACCGACTTCGACGCTTCGTCGCGAGCGCGCTCGTCCTCGTCCCGAGCATAAGCCTCGTGACGGAGCGGGTCGCTCATGCCTACTGCCAGACCACCCTCTGCGAGGGCGGAGCGAGCGGCGTTCGCTGCGTGCCGGCGACGAGCGAGGACTGCGGGGTCGCGCTCACCTTTCGACAAGGCTGCCTCGGCTACTCGCTCCACAACCAAGCGTCGGCAAGAGTGAGCTACGCGGAGATCGAGGCGGCCATGCGCGACGCGTTTGACGCGTGGATCTCCGCCGACTGTGGCGGCGGAGCGGCCCCGGGCGTTCGCGCGGATGACCTCGGAGCCGTGAGCTGCGGTGCGAGGGAGTACAACCTCGACGCCGGGAACGCGAACATCGTGCTGTTCCACGAGGATGCGTGGCCCTACGAGGGCGCCGGCAACACCCTCGCCTTGACGACGGTCACGTACGGTCTCGACGATGGGGCGATCTACGATGCCGACCTCGAGATCAACGCGACCGTCGACCTCACCGTGGGGAGCGACCCCGTCGCCTTCGATCTCGCCTCGATCGTGACCCACGAGGCTGGTCACATGCTCGGGCTCGCGCACACACCCGAGGTCGACGCGACGATGACCGTCCAATACTTCCCGGGCGACACAAAGCTACGTACGCTTCACCCGGACGACGAAGCCGCCCTCTGCGCGTCGTATCCGCCGCGCGACGTCTCCACCTGCGATCCGACGCCTCGACGAGGCCTCGCGACGGTCTGCGATCCTCCGCCCATCGTCGACGATTCTGGCTGCGGGTGTCGCACGGCGCTCGGCACGACGAGCGGCCCCTCGGCGCCCCTCTCGCTCTTGGCCGTTGGGCTGGCCGTCGCGAGCCGCCGCTGGGCGCGCGCCCGCCAGGCTCGCCCGTGACGGAACCTCACCTCGTCGAGACGCCGGGTGCCCTCGAGGCCTTCGCCCTCGAGCTCGCGGAGGCCCCGCGACTAGGCCTCGACGTCGAAGCCGATGGGCTCTTCGCGTACCGCGCGAAGCTCTGCGCGCTGCAGCTCTCCTGGGAGCGGGGCGACGAGGTGCACGTGGCGATCGTCGATCCGTTCCTCGTCGACGCGAGACGCCTCCGCCAAGTCCTCGGAGCAGAGGGCCCGGTGAAGGTGCTGCACGACCTCACCTTCGATGCGCGCATGCTCGATGAGGCCGGGATCGAGCTTGCGAACGTCCGCGACACGTCCGTCGCGGCGCGGTTCCTCGGGGAGCCCGCGACAGGCCTCGCGCGGATGGTCGAGAGCCGGCTCGGAGTCACGCTGTCGAAGGACCTCCAAGACCACGACTGGTCGACGCGACCGCTCGGGCCGCGCGAGCTCGACTACCTCGCCGCCGACGTCCGCTACCTGCTCGCCCTCGAAGCGCGGCTCGCGGACGAGGTCGCGACCAAGGGCATCGCCGACGAGGTCGCGCTCGAGTGCGCCTACAAGCTCGAGACCGCGCGCCGCCCACCACGCGACGAGCGCCCGCTCCACGCGCGCATCAAGGGTTACGGCGAGCTCGATCCCGTCGCGCGCGCGGTGTTGAGGCGCCTCGTCGAGGCGCGAGAGACGCTCGCGGCCGAAGACGACGTCCCCGCGTTCCGGATCGCGCGGAGCGAGCTGTTGCTCGACCTAGCGCGGCGAAAACCTACGTCGGAGCGAGACGTGCGCCGCATCTGCGGGCGCGACCGGGCCGCGCGACGAACCGCCAACTGGGTGCGCGCTGTCGCGCTGGGGCTCGATGACGAGCCGGAGCCACGACCGCCTGCGCCGACGCCGCCCGCAGACCTCGCAGAGCGCAAGGCCCTCGAGCGGACGCTCTCCAGCTGGCGACGCAGCGAAGCCGAGGCACGAGGCGTCGACCCTCAAGTCGTGGTACCCGGGCACTGCATGGAGCACGTGGCGACCGTCCTCCTCGCATCCCGCCGCGCGGGCGAGGACATCGCGGCGACGCTCGCGACGATCGAGGGGTTTGGCGCGCTCCGCGTCGAACGCTACGCCCGAAGGCTCGCCGTGCTCGTGACGCCGGGAGGCGAATCCGACTCAACGGAAGATCGAGGTCCGCTCGGATAGGCCGCACGCGAGGAGGCCCTCGATCGCCGAGCGAACGACCGCGACGCGCTCCTCGATCGCCGCGTCCTCGTCGTCGGGATCGCCCTCGAAGCGCAGCGGCTCGCCGAAATGGATCCGGTACTTGATCGGCAGTGGAAGCTGCCCGCCAGGCACGAACCACTGGGGGACGATCGGGAAGTCGGGCATCCCGAAGACGCGCGCGAGCGTGGCCGAGTTGCCGACGTTCACGTACTGCTCCTCAGCGCCGACGACGCCGATCGGAACGATGGGCGTCCGCGTCTCGAGCGCCAAGCGCATGAAGCCGAGGCCGAAGTCCTTCAGTCGGTAGCGCTCGCGAAAAGGCTTCGAAATGCCGCGCGCGCCCTCGGGGAACACCAGCACCGCCTCCTCGTGCTCGAGCAAGCGCCGCGCGTTCTCCGGGACACCGACGACCTGCCCGACGCGCTGGAAGAAGGTGCCGACGAACGGCAACGTCTGCGTCCACTTCTCGACCATGCTTCGGACCACACGCGGGGGGCTCGCGTCGAAGAACATCGCGGCGCCGATCACGAAGCCGTCGAGCGGGATCTGCCCGGAGTGGTTCGCGACGAGGAGGACGCGCCCCTCGGGGACGCGCTCGATCCCGAACACCTCGGTCCGAAAGTAAGCCCGATGAAAGAACGCGGCCGCGGCGATGGCGTACTTGGCCGTCGCGAGCTCGAATCCAAACGGATCGGCGGGAACGAGCGGGAACGCCTGCTCCACGCGATGGAGCCGCGCCTCGAAGTCCTGGCCGAGGAGCGCGGTCGCGGCGCCGTCGGCGACGTCCTTCGCGAGGTCGACGCCCCGGCGGACGGCAGGCAACGCCTCGCGCGTGACGAATCGGTTCGCCTTGGCGCGGAGCCTGAGGAGCGCGCGGGCCGGTTTCATCCGAGCGGAAACTAACACGCCTTGACGGTGCGGTGGACCGGCGCGAAGAAGACGAGAACGTGAAGCCCGTCGACAGCGAGCGGCCCGTGTTGATCACGGGGATCTGCGGACGCCTTGGACGCCGCGTGGCCCGGATGCTCCACCGTGAGCGGCGGGTCATCGGCATCGATCGGCGCCCATTCGTCGGCAAGCCGAAGGACATCGTCCACTATCAGGTCGACATCCGCCGCAAGAAGACGCGCGATATCGTGAGGCAGGAGCGACCTGCGGCCATCGTACACCTGGGGGTCATGCACGATCCGAGGCTCAGCGACAGCGAGCACCACGCCTGGAATGTGGCGGCCTTTCAGCGCTTGCTCGACGACGTAGCGCAGTACGACGTCCCCAAGCTCATCGTCCTGTCGAGCGCGAACGTCTATGGCCCGCGGCCAGACAATGCGCAATTTCTGAGCGAGGACGCGCCGCTCCTCGGCGCAGCGACGTTCAGCACGATCCGGGATCTCGTCGAGCTCGACATGCTCGCGCAGTCGTTCTTTTGGAAGCGACCCGAGACGCAGACCGTGCTGTTCCGGCCGGCTCATATCGTCGGCCCCGTGCAGAACGCACCGTCGAATTACCTGCGGCAGAGCGTGGTGCCGACGCTGCTCGGCTTCGACCCGATGATCCAGCTCCTGCACGTCGACGATCTCGTGTCGGCGATCCTGCTCGCCCTCCGCGCCGATGTCCGTGGGGTCATGAACCTCGCGGGACCTCCGCCTGCTCCGGTGTCGCGCGTCATCGAGCTCACAGGTCGCGCCCGCCTGCCCGTCCCCCACTTCGTGTTTCGCCGCGCGCTCGAGCGTTTGTGGCGCTTTGGTGCGACGACCTTTCCGGCGCCCGAGCTCGACTTCATTCGCTACGTCTGCATGGTCGACGACTCGCGTGCCCGACAGGCCCTCGGCTACCGCCCCGCGCACAATCTCGCCTCCACCGTCCGCGCGGTCGACGACCATGGCTGAGCGACGCACCGTCGCGGCCCTCGCGCTCGTCGCGCTCGCGGCGCCCGGCTGTCGTACGAGCGGTGAACGCGCGACGCCGCTCGCTTCGGCGGGGAGCACGAGCGCGGCGTCGAGCGGGACGCCATCGGCGCTCGACCCCAAGGCGCGCGAGAAGCTGGAGCTCATGCGGATCGCCGAGACACGGCGTGGGACCGAGCTCGCCGTACTCGCCGAGAGCGACGCTCCGGAGCGCACGACGGCGCTCCTCGCGCTCGCCTACGCCGACGACGTGGAGCTGGTGCTCGAGCGGATCTCGCTCATCGCCCTCGACCGCCGCCGCCCGGACCGCCTCGAGGCCCTCGAAGTGCTGCGCGACGTCGCATACCGACGACCTCGAGACCGAGAGCGCCTCGCGCCCGAAAGCCTCGCGGGATGCATCGTGAACCTTCGCCGCCTGGCGGCGGACGAGCGTGACGAGATGCCGCTCCGCGCGCTCGCGACCGCGACCGTCAACGCCTACGTACGAGGCGGATACGCAGCCTCTGCGCCGAGCCCCTCGAGCGCTCCCTCGCCGAAGACGAGCGCATCAGCGAGCGCCGGCGCGAGGCCCGACGAGCCCTAGCCTCGAGTTCGCCGCGGCCGCTCCCATTCCCGCATGAGGCCCCGCTTTTCGACCGGCCGAGGGAGTGCCCGTGGTAGACCTGCGACGGATGAGCGCGTACGCGTCGGAGGAGTTCCTCCACCAGCTCCTCAAGAAGGCGGTCGCCGCGGGCGCGAGCGATATCCACCTCAAGGTGGGCCAGCCTCCTGGGGTGCGCGTATCGGGGGACATCGTCTACTACAAGACGGAGCGCCTCCTGCCCGAGGACACTGAGGCGGCGAGCCGCATCGTCGTCGGCGAGAGCCTCGGCTCCACGTCGGTCGAATCGCTCCTCGAGCACGAGTGCTCGTATGCTCTCCCGGCGGCTGGCCGGTTTCGCGTGAACCTATTTCGTCAGCGTGGCTGCCTCTCGCTCGTTCTGCGCTCGATCCCAGCACAGATCCCGAGCCTCGAAGCGCTCGGCCTCCCAAGCGCCCTCTGCGACCTCGCCCATCGTCAGCGAGGCCTCGTGCTGGTCGTCGGAGCGTCCGGGAATGGCAAGAGCACCACGCTCGCGGCGATGGTCGACGAGGTCAACGCGCGGTCGTCGGCGCACATCGTCACCATCGAAGACCCGATCGAGTTCCTGCACGCGGACAAGCGCTCGTGTGTGAGCCAGCGCGCGGTCGGCAGCGACACCGCGAGTTTCGCGACGGCGCTGCGCGCGACGCTGCGCCACGACCCGGATGTGATCCTCGTCGGCGAGATTCGCGACGCCGAAACGCTCGACATCGCGGTGCAGGCTGCGGAGACGGGGCACCTCGTGCTCTCGACGCTCCACACGCCCGATGTGGGCCGCACGCTGAATCGAATGCTCGCCCTCTCCGAAAATCCGGTCGAGCTGCGCGAGCGCCTCGCCGACTGCATGCAAGGGGTCGTCGCTCAGCGCCTCGTGCCGAAGGTAGGCGGCGGGGTCGTCCTCGCCATGGAGATCCTGGTCGTCACCGGCACCGTCCGCGAGGCGCTGAAGCGCCCAGACCAGAACCCGCCCTTGAAGGAGCTCATGGAGCGCGGCGTGTCGCCCTACGGCATGCAGACCTTCCAAATGGCGTTCCGTACGCTGTTGAGGCAGGGCTTGATCACCAAGGAAGTCGCGGCACAATTCGGGAGCACATCATGACCACTCGATACGACTGGACCGTGGACGAAGCGGTCGCCATCCACGACGCGCCACTCTTCGAGCTCATCGATCGCGCCCGCGCGGTGCACACGGCTCGCCACCCGAAGGGCGAGGTCCAGCTCTGCACGCTCCTCAGCGTGAAGACAGGCGGGTGCCCGGAGGATTGCGCCTATTGTCCGCAGTCGGCTCATTATGACACCGAGGTCGGACGCGAAGGGATGCTCGACGTCGCGTCGGTGCTGGGCGCGGCAGACCGCGCTCGCGAGGCCGGCTCCACGCGCTTCTGCATGGGTGCGGCCTGGCGCCAGGTGAAGGATGGCCCCGAGTTCGACAAGGTGCTCGAGATGGTCCGCGGCGTGAAGGCCCGCGGGCTCGAGGCGTGCTGCACGCTCGGCATGATCACCGAGGATCAAGCACGTCGCCTGAAGGAGGCGGGCCTCGACGCCTACAACCACAACCTCGACACGTCGCGCGACAACTACCGCTCGATCATCAAGACGCGGACCTTCGATGACCGGTTGGTCACGCTTCGCAACGTTCGGAGTGCGGGCATCACGGTGTGCTCCGGAGGGATCATCGGGATGGGCGAGAGCGTGCGCGACCGGTGCGCGATGCTCGTCGAGCTCGCACGCATGTCGCCGCACCCTGAGAGCGTGCCCGTCAACGCCCTTGTTCGCGTGGAGGGAACTCCGCTCGAGGCGCTCCCGCCGATCGATCCGCTCGAGCTCGTGCGTATGATCGCGACCGCGCGCATCTTGATGCCGTCGGCGAAGGTGCGCCTCTCGGCAGGGCGGACCGACCTCCCGCGCGAGGCGCAGCTCCTCTGCCTCTACGCCGGCGCCAACTCGATCTTCTACGGTGACCGCCTGCTCACGACGCCGAATCCGGACGTGAGCGAGGACCAGAGCCTGCTCGAGGTCGCGGGGCTCGCGCCGCTCGCGCCTAGCGCTACCGAGGCCTGACCCTCGACGCGCGCCGAGGCCTCGCGCGAGCTCGAGACCTGACACCCATCAATTGACATCAGTCAATTCTTGTAGACGGAGGCTCGAAGCCGAGCGCCACGCGGTTCGGCTCGACCGTGAGCGTCGCGCGCGCGCCGAAGAGCAGCGGCACGTTGGTGAGGCCATGGCCGCACGGGAGGCCGGATGCGACCGGCTTGCCGAGCCCCGCGAGGAGCTCACGGAGGACGGCCTCGACCGTGACGCCGTCGCGCCCCGGTCGGCAGTCGGTGAACTCGCCGAGCACGACTCCGGACACCGCTTCGAGATGGCCGCCGACGAGCAGCGTCGTGAGCATGCGGTCGAGGCGGTAAGGCTGCTCGGTGACGTCCTCGAGGAAAAGCACGGCACCGGGCGGCACTCGGAGCCGGCCCGCCGCAGCGCACGCGTGGAGCAACGTCAGGTTTCCTCCGAAGAGAGGCCCGACGGCGCGCCCTGCGAACATGGGGTCGAGCCCAGCAAAGGAACGCACGCGCCGCGGGTGCTCGAGCGCGTCGACGAAGGCCTCTCGCGCCTCCGCGTTGCCCTGGCCGAGGGCGGTTACGTTCGGCGCGTGCCATGAGCTGACGCGCACGGCCGCAGCCTCGACGTGGAGCGCCGTCACGTCGGAGAAGCCGACGAGCCAGCGTGGCGACGTTCGCAGCGTGGTCCAGTCGAGGCGATGGGCAAAGCGAGAGGCACCGTAACCGCCGCGCGCGCAGATGACCGCCGACACACCGGGTTCGAGCAGTGCGGCCGCGAGCTCACCTTCACGACGCGGGTCGTCGCCCGCGAGGTACCCGCGAGTTTCGAACATGCCACGATCGAAGCGGACCTCGTAGCGCTGACGGAGCCAGCCAAGGCCGCGCCATACGAGCCGCGCGTCGAAAGGCCCCGATGGAGCCACGACTCGGATCGACGCGCCGGGCGTGAGCGCGGCTGGAACGACCCAGGCCGGCGCACTCTCACTCACTGTCCGGAGGAGCCCTGCGAGTCGTCGTCGAGCACCTCGATCGCGTCCGAGTCGAGGTCGAGCATCTCACCGCTCTGCGCCTGCGGACGGGCGTCTCCCGGCGGGACCGGCACGCCATAGGCTGCCCCTGGGTAGGGCCCGACGCCGTGATGGGCGTAGGCAGCGGGATCGTAGGTCGGCGGCGCAGCGTAGCCTCCGGATGGGGGAGGTGGAGGTGGCGGCCCCGGGCGAGCCGACGGTGGCGGAGGCGACATCCCGAAAGCCGAGGGCGTAGCAAAGACCGGCGAAGACTGCGGGAAACCCCCCATCGGTGAAGGCGGTGGAGGCGGCCCACCGTAACCCTGGGGCGGCGGTGGCGGAGGAGGTGGTCCGTAGCCTTGCGACGGCGGCGGTGGCGGTGGGGGCGGAGGAGGTGCTCCGTAGCCTTGCGGCGGCGGTGGCGGAGGAGGTGCTCCGTAGCCTTGCGGCGGCGGTGGCGGAGGAGCTGCACCGTAGCCTTGCGACGGCGGTGGCGGAGGAGCTGCACCG
>VGRJ01000120.1 GCA_016875405.1 Deltaproteobacteria bacterium
CGGGCCTCCCGAGCGCCGCTCGGGGTGTGAGCGTCGGGTCCGTCGATCAGCTTCGCTCGCGGAGCTCGCGGAGGGTGCGCTCGAGCTCGGCTTGACGAACGACGCCACGGTTGAAGGACGCGATGTTGCCCTTCCTGTCGATGACCACGACGGTCGGGAGCGCGGTCGCCTCGTACACCTGCTGAGCAGCGCCCTCGGGATCCGCGAGGATCGGGTAGGAGAGCCCTTTGGCGCGCGCGTAGCTCGCCGCGACGTGTGGCGCTTCGCCGACGTTGATGCCGAGGACCACGACCTCCTGGTCGTATCTTCGCGCGAGCCGATCGAGGATCGGCGCTTGCTGCGCGCACGGGCCGCACCACGTCGCCCAGAAGTCGAGGATGACGACTTTGTCGTGGAGCTGAGACAGCTTCACGCGCGCCTCGCTGCTCGCGCCGTTGGCGACCACCGGTAGCTCGAAGTCGGGCGCGGGCTTGTCGAGGAAGTGGCTGCCCTGGCCGAGCCGCGGCATGACCACGAGTCCGAAGAGCGCTGATAGCGCCAGCAGCGCCCCGATGAACGGGTAGAGCGTCTTGCCGCTGAAGAACTCAGGCTGGGCCATGGCAGATGGGCTCGGGCACGGGGCGAGGGCGCGTCACTTCGCGAGCTTGCAGTCCTTGACGTCGCCGACGTACCAACCCTCGCCCGGTCCCCAGTCGGTCCCCGGCTTCCACTGCACCTTCGCGCCCTTGCCACGCCCGCGCGGCGTGAATTTGCAGGAGACCGAGAAGCGCGGGTTCTGCATCGTCTTGATCTTGGCGTCGAGGGCAACGGCGTCATTCAGCTCGGGTTGGAGCCACACGTTCGCCGCGAGGAGGTTCTGGCGATTCGTCGTCGAGTAGGGCTGCAGCAGCTTCTCGTCCTCACGCGAACCCTTCGCCGCCGGGTTCTTTGCGTTCGCTGCGGTGTAGCCGCAGTGGAGGCCTGCGACGTCGCTCTCCATCGCGCAGGCGAGATCGTTCGCGTCGCTCGCGACGAGGGTGAGCTCGATGTCGACCGGCTCGTTCAACTTCCAACGAGGGGAGTTTGCGGGCCCGCCGTTGTCCTTCGTCCCGAGCATCCCAAACGCGGCGAGCAGCAGCACGACGAGCGCGCCGAACAGGATCACGTTGCGGATCGAGAAGCCGGCCTTGCGAGGCGCTGGGCGCTTGCCCTTCACAGCTACCGCCGCCCGCGGCTTGCCAGCGCCGGCCCGCGGCGTGTCCGCGCTCGGCTTTGGCGAGGTCGACGCGCTTTCCGCCGCCTTCTCGGCCGCCTTCTCGGGCGTGGGGGTGTTCTTCTCGGTCGCATCTCCGCTATCGGTCGCCATGGCGACGAGACCATAGCCAAGCACCGTAGCGTGCGCCAGCCCCTCCAGAGGACGGCGCTTGCCGCCGCTCATGACCCCGGTCTACCTCGCCCTATGACCCGCGACCGCATCACGCCCCGCAGCACGATCCTCGGCACCGGCAGCTGCCTCCCGGAGCGCGTGGTGTCGAACCGTGACCTCGAGGGGGCTGTCTCGACGACCGATGCCTGGATTCGCGAGCACACCGGGATTGGCGCGAGGCATGTGCTCTCCGAGGGCGAGACGACGAGCGACCTGGCGGCGATTGCGGCCCGTCGCGCCGTGGAAGCCGCCGGTCTCACCGTCGCCGATCTCGACATGGTCATCCTCGCGACCAGCACGGGCGACTCTCCCTTGCCGGCGACCGCGGCGCGCCTTCAGCAAAAGATCGGGGCCGACCTGATCCCGTCGTTCGACGTCAACGCGTCGTCCGCAGGATTCCTCTACGCGATGACCATCGCCGATCAGTTCATCGCCTCGGGCACCTTCAAGACCATCCTCGTCGTCGCGGCCGATGCGCCGTCGCGGTTCCTCGGGCCGGCCGACCGGACGGGGCGCGCGCTCTTCGGCGATGGCGCCGGCGCGGTGGTCCTCGGCGAGAGCGCGGGCGAGTCGGGGATCCTCTCGACGACGATCCACGCCGACGGTTCGCTCCACGCGCTGATGGGGATCCCCGGCGGTGGCTCGGCCGCGCCGCTCGATGCGAAGAGCCTCGATGAGGGCCAGCATTACTTGCGCGTCGACGGCAGCCCGCTTCGCGACGTCACGGTGCGGCACCTGACCTCGTACTCGATGCAGGCACTGAAGTCCGCGAGGCTGACGAGCGCAGAGCTCGACTGGGTCGTCCCGCAGCAGGGAAACCTCCGCATCGTCGACACCATCTCCGAGAGGCTCGGCTTTCCGCTGTCGAGGTTCGTGCTCGACACCGAGGAGGTCGGCAACACGCTCGCCGCATCGATTCCGCTAGCGCTCGATCGCGCCGTGCGCGCTGAGACGATCCGCCCTGGGCAGACGGTGCTCCTGTGCGCCCTGGGGGCCGGGGTGAGCTGGGGCGCGGCGATCGTCAGGATGTGACGCAGCTCCGCGCCTCGTCGAGCAGACGCTCGGTGGCCTCGATCCCGTTCGAGAGCCGCTCGCCGGGCATCGTCCGGCGCGTGAGGCGCATGTCGGGCGTCAAGCGCCACTGTCCGCGAGTCGTACGAATGAGCGAGGTGAGCTTTGCGGGATCGAGCGGCGTGTCGTCGCGGAGGTGGAGGGTGACGCCGGCCGCAGACGCCTCGCAGGCGAGGACGCGCATCCGTCGGAGCTCGGTCTTCAGCGCCATGAGCTCGACGAGGCGACGCGCCGAGTCGGGCGGACGTCCGAAGCGGTCCTCTATCTCTTCGGCGAGCGACGCGACCTCGTCGCGAGACAGGGCGCTCGCCATGCGCTTGTAGAGCGAGAGTCGAACGCCGACGTCGGAGATGTACTCGTCCGAGAGCAGCGCCTCGACGTCGAACGAGAGCTCGGGGTCGAGGCCCTGAAGGACTGGCTCGCCGCGGAGCTCGGAGACTGCTTCGTCGAGCATCGAGCAGAACATCTCGAGTCCCACCGACGCGATCGTCCCGCTCTGCTCTGCCCCGAGGAGATCGCCGCCGCCGCGCAGATCGAGGTCGAGCGAGGCTACCTGGAACCCGGAGCCGAGCTCGGTGTAGCGCTGCAGCGCTTCGATGCGGACGCGCGCGTCGTCATCGAGCTCGCTCGGTACGACGAGGTAGCAGTACCCACGCTCGGTCGAGCGGCCGACGCGCCCACGTAGCTGGTAGAGCTGCGACAGGCCGAAGCGCTCCGCGCCGTCGATCACGATCGTATTGCAGCGTGGGATGTCGAGGCCGTTCTCGATGATCGCAGTGCTGACGAGGACGTCGTACTCACCGGCTACGAAATCGACCATCACCCGCTCGAGCGCGTCCTCCGAGAGCTGACCGTGCGCGACGGCGATGCGAGCGTTCGGGATGAGCTCGGCGAGGAGCTGCGCGCGCTCCCCGAGGCCGGCGATGCGGTTCCATACGTAGTAGACTTGACCGCCGCGCTGGAGCTCGCGCGTCACCGCCTCGCGGATCACGTTCGGCTCCATTCGCGTCGCGAGCGTTCGCACCGCGCGGCGCCCCGTCGGCGGCGTCGTGATGAGCGAGAGATCGCGCACCCCTGCGACAGCCATCTGGAGCGTGCGAGGGATCGGAGTCGCCGAGAGGGTCAGCACATCGACGTCCGTCCGAAGGGACTTCATTCGCTCCTTCGCGGCGACCCCGAAGCGCTGCTCCTCGTCGACGATGACGAGGCCCAGGTTCTTCCAATGCACGTCCTTCGACAGCATGCGGTGCGTACCGACGATGACGTCGACCGTCCCCGCGCGCGCACCGAGGACGATCGCGCGCTGCTCCTTCGCCGAGCGAAATCGGCTGAGGGCCTCGATGCGAATCGGGTAGCCCGCCATGCGTCGCGCGAAGGTCGCGCGGGTCTGCTCGGCGAGGACGGTCGTGGGGCAGAGCACCGCGACCTGACGCCCCGACATCGCGACGCGGAACGCCGCCCGCATGGCGACCTCGGTCTTGCCGAAGCCGACGTCGCCGCACACCAGTCGGTCCATCGGTCGTGCGGCCTCGAGGTCGACGCCTACCTCCGCGATCGCGCGCGCTTGGTCGTCCGTTTCCTCGTGGGGGAAGGCCGCCTCGAAGGCGCGGTACTCGTCATCGACCGGCGGCGTGCCGAATCCGACGGCGTGCTTTCGCTCGGCGTAGAGCTTGAGGAGCTCGTCCGCCATCTGGCGCACCTTCGCCTTGGCGCGCGACTTCGTGCGAGCGAATGACTGACCGCCGAGCTTGTCGACCTTGGGCGCTGCGTCCGAGCCGCGGTAGCGCTGCACCAAGTTTAGCCGGTACGCCGGCAGGTACAGCTTGTCGCCGCCAGCGTACTCGACGACCAGGAGGTCGAGGCGCTGTCTGCCCACCTCGCGAACGATGAGCCCGACGTAACGGCCGATGCCGTGCTCGACGTGGACGACGTAATCTCCGACGGCGAGCGAGCGCAGGTCTTCGAGCAGGCGCTGCGCTTTTTTCTCGGAGACACGCGCAGGCGAACGGCCGCGCTTCGTCCCCGTTCCGAAGATCTCCTCTTCGGTGATCCAGGCGAGCCCCTCGACCGGCGCGAGGAGTCCGCGGCGAAGTGGGCCTACCGCGACGACGACGTCGGCTGGGCTCGCGTCACCACGCGCCTCGAGCGTCTCTGCGAGCGCGACTTCGAGCGAGCGGTGCCGCAACATGCCCGCGATGCGCTCGGCCTGAACCGTGGTGCGGGCCGCGATCGTGACGCGGAGGCCTGCGGTCTTCCAGGTGCGAACGCGCTCGACGAGCGGCCCGAGACCGACGCTGTGCCCACGCTCCTCACGCGCCTTCGCGAGCGCGCGGGCGAGGTCGTCGGGCGCGCGACCTGCAAGCGTCAAGCCGTCGTCGCGCGGCAGCGAGAGCACGCCGAACAGGCCGTCGCCGCCGCCTACCGGCGCCAGCTGCAGGCCGAGGGCCCGGTGCGCCGTGAGCCACGCCTCCACCTCCGAGGGCGCGCTGTAGAGCGCGTCGAGGACGAAGTGAGGCATGCCATGCTTGCCAACCTCGTCCGCGGCTGCGCGGTCGTGCGCCGAGGCGAGCGCTGACGCCACCTGGTCCGGCTCGAGCACCACGACGATGGCGTCATCGGGGAGCGCGTCGGTCAGCGGGGAGAGCTCCGAGAACGCCGGCAGATAGCCATCGGCTCCGAAGAAGGCCTGTCCGCTCGCGACCTCGTCGACGAGCCCGCGCGTGCGTGACGATGGCCAGTCGACCGCGTCACACAGCTCGCGCATCACGGCGCGCGCTCGCTGGGTGGCTTCGTGGTCGAGGAGCGCCTCGCGGGCCGGAGCGAGCACGAGCCTCTCGAGCGGGTCCCGAGTCCGCTGATCGGCAGGGTCGAAGGTCTTCAGTGACGCGAGGGCGTCACCGTCGAACTCGAGCCTTATGGGGCGGGGGAGGTTCGGGCCCCACACGTCGACGAGCGCGCCGCGCACCGAGAACGTCCCGGGATCCTCGACGAGCGGGGCCCGCAGGTAGCCCGCCGAGGTGAGGCGCTCGACGAGAAGGCTACGCTCGACCTCGTCACCGAACTCGAGCTCGACGGCATGCTTCGCGAGCCGCTCGAGTGGGACCACTTTGCGGACGAGCGCGGGGGCGGCGACGACGACGACGCGTGGCGCATCGCCGCGCGCGAGCCGATGGAGCGTGGCGACCCTCCGCGCGCTCCCGTTGCGGTCGGGAGCGACGTCGGCGTAGGCGCTGCTCTCTGGGGCATCGAGGAGCAGCACGTCGTCGGTACCAAGGACGAACCGGAGGTCGTCACGTGCGAGCTCGGCCTCAGCCGTATCGTGGGCCAGCACGACGATAGGCTGCTGCGTCGCTGAGAGGAGTGAGCGCACCACAAGCGCGGCGCCCGAGCCGGCCACGCCGGCGACGGCCAGCGGGTTGACTTCAGTCAATACGAGGCGCGCGACGGCCTCTGCGGACACGACGCGCACGTCGGCGGGGAGTTCGAGCTCGGGGGGCGACTCCACGTGCGTTCTCCCGCTCGACGTCCGTCAGTTGTCGAGCGCGCCGGAGTCGCGCGCACGAGGAGCGGCAAAGATTCGGTCCCAGTTGTCTCGGTAGCTCCGGGTCGCTACCTGGGCGGGCCCCGAGCGCGGCTTCTCCGGTCGGGCGTCGTACACGAGGTCGACGTCGAAGAGGCGCGGGCTCTCGGGGCGCGGCTTGAGGCTGACGACCTCCCCGTGGAGCGGTTGCCCCTCCTTCACTGCTCGAAGCCGTCCTAGCTCGATCTCGTCGTCGCGCTTGCGGATGACGCCGTAGTCTCCGTCGTCGGCTTGCCCGTAGACGAAGACCACGTCTCGAGGCGGCGCGTCCGCACGGTCGCCCGAGCTTCTGCCGCGGTCATCGTCTCCGTCGGTCACGCCCTCATTGTGACCCAGCGGGCGAAAAAGTCAGCCCATACCTGCGCGGCGCGGCAGCGCGTGGGCCTCGAACGGCCAGGGACGTCGTCGGCACAAAGTTGGCCTGCCGGCGACCGAGCGCGTACCGACGGCGTGTTCCCCTGACGGGCTCTGCGCTCGTGGGGACACCGGGAGGATCGTACATGAGTCGGGCAACCACGGGGACGGACCCCAAGCGCACCCAAAAAAAGCAGGCAGAGCGTCGCGACGCTTCGAATCCGCGAGTTCAGTTCGAGGCCCTCGTCGAGGTCGGCTCCGGTGCGACCGGCGGCTTCGAGGCAGAGTCGGTCGACGTCTCGCCCGAAGGGATGCGTTTGCGTACGGCCTACCTCCCCGAGATGGGCGAGCGGCTCGTGTGCCGATTCGATGGCTTCGGTGGCGAGGTCGTAACCGAGGGCGAGGTGATCTGGCGCAACGAGCAGGGGCGAGGCGGCGAGTTCGGCTTGCGCTTCGTCGACCTCGACGAGCGCGCGGCCGCCGTCCTCCAAGACATGTGTCTCGCCGAGGTCGAGGCCCACTCCGAGGGTGCGGTCGAGCCCGACGCGGCGCTCGTCGGTGCGCGGGTGAAGCTCCACATCGAGGGCCTGGGCTCGCCGATGCGCGCCCGCGTGAAGGACACCGCGCGAGGCGAGGTGCTCGTCGGCTCGAGCCTCGAGTTCTTGCGGGTGGGTCGCGACATCGAGCTCGAGGACGTCGAGCAAGGAGGCCGGCGCGTCGCGATGATCGAGCACGTGGGGGTCGAGATCGATCGCGTGAACAACGTGCCGCAGCTCGTGGTGTCGTTGCGCTACGACCACGGGCACAAGGCGAGTGAGGCCGACTCGGGCGAGCTCGAGGCCGCAGGCCAGAAGCCCTCTCGGCACCTCGAAGGTCGGGTCGTCGAGGCGAGCGCGAAGGAGACGACGCCGGAGCCGACGGTGATCGACCATGAGGAAGAGCCCCGAATGGCCCGCCGTGGCGCGAAGCTCGACATGGCGCACGGGGAAGACTCGCTCGACGGTGAGGACCTCGTGGAGGACCAGCCGCCGACCCTCGCGACGCCAACCCACCGCGACCCCAGCGAGGCGATGGACGCCGAGGACCGCGTCGCCGCAGCTGCGTCCAAGGTGCAGGAGACAGGCAAGAAGCTTGGCGGTCTCGCGAAGTCGCTCGGGCCGAAGCTCGCCGCGGCAAGCACGGGCGCGAAGAGCTTGCTCGGCTCGATCCTCGAGGGCGTGAAGCAGAAGCGCGGGGAGCAAGGGGTGGGCAAGAGCGGGAAGGGCCCGAAGCGCACCACCGCGCCAGCCCCGTCCGGAGCGCTGCGGAGCGATGGGCGACGCCTCGTCCGTCAGACCAAGGATGCCTCGTCGGAGGAGTCGTTGAGTGACGTCGAGACGCTCCCCGCGAGCGCGACCAAGCGAAAGGCGATGGGCGCATCGATCCTCGGGCTGCTCGGGGTGCTCGGCATCTACGCCTTCGCGAGCCAAGTGAGCCACAAGGCTCCGGCGGCCGAGCCGGCCGTGGCTGCTCAGGCCCTGTCGTCCACGACCGCCGCGTCGCCGTCCTCGGACGCTGCGAGCGAGCTTGTCCCGGGTGGTGCCGTCGCGACGGCGAACGTCCCGCTCTTCGGGGCGACCCCGCTGTCGACGACCGAGCCGGTCCCGACCCCCGCGCCCGAGGGGGCTGCGGCGGTGGTCGACGGTGCCGAGGTGCCACCGGTGCCGCCGGCGGGCGTCGAAGGCGCCACCGAAGACGGCGAAGCCGCCGACGCCGCGAAGGACGAGCCCACGGATGGGGCTACCGCGAGCTCGAGCGGGGCCACGGGGGCCGGGCTCCGAAAGGTTTGGGGCGTCGGCGAGGTGCACGACCCGGTGTCGCTCAAGCTCACGATGGACGGGGAGGTCAGCGGCTTCAGCGGGTCCGAAGGGGATGGTGGCTTCACGGTCGTGATCCCCGGACGCAAGTCGGTGTCGTCGGCGTCGGGTCTCGCTCGCAAAGACAAGCGCATCGAGTCGCTCAACGTCGTCAACTACCCGGACCGCGCGGAGGTGACCTTACAGTTCAAGGGTGATGTGCCCGCGTTCGCGGTCAAGGCGAGCGGCAGCCGAGTGTCGATCGACATCGACGCCGGCAAGGGCAAGCGCTCCGACGACGGCGAGGGCACCAGCTCGAAGAAGAAGGCAAAGGTCTCGTCACGCACCGGCGGACACGACAGGTCCGAGAAGTCTGACAAGACCGAGAAGGGCGAAAAGTCGGTGAAGGCCGAGAAGCCCGAAAAATCCAAGGCCTCCGAGAAGTCAAAGAAGGACGACTCGAAGAACGCGAAGCAAGCTTCGGACTCGCCGAAGTCGGAAAAAAAGTCGGACAAGAAGGGCGACAAGAAGGGCGACAAGAAGGCGAAGAAGTAAGCGCGCTCCTCGTGTACGAAGACGCCCCGCTGAGCCGACGCTCGAGCGGGGCGTCCGCGCTTCAGGGCCTCAGCTAGCGAGCTCGAGCGGGAAGTCGTCGACCATCGCCGTTGGTGCGTCGACCCGAGTCTGCGCGCGACGCGACTCGACGACGATAAGGTCGCGAGCGCGGATGTCCGTGTAGCGACGCTTCATTCCGCCGTCCGCCTCGACGGTGCGACTTCGGATCGAGCCGTCGACGAGCACGCGCATGCCCTTCGAGAGGAAGCCCGACAGCGCTCGGGCGCGTGGACCCCAGAACTCGACCCGATGCCACTCGGTGTGTCGCTTCTCCTCGCCGCCGGCCTTGTCGCGCCAGACGTCGGTCGTCGCGAGCGACAGCTTGAGGCAAGGGTTCGGCGAGTCCCCGAACTGAAGCTCCGGATTGGCACCCAGGTTTCCCATCAACATCACGCGGTTCAGACAGTTGCTCATGGCTTTCGATGCTCCTTGTTCGTCGAGTTGTGGCAGGGTCAGGCTTGGGCGGGCGCGGCGGAGATCGGCGCCGCTCGCCCGAGTTGCAGGGCGTTTCGAAGCGCGAGGGCGAGCGCGTCGGAGCCGAGGATGGCCTCTCTCGCTCGCTCACGGCCGTTGCCGAGCCGCTGCCCGTCGAACACGAGGTTCGCGCCGCTCTTGTCGAGGACTCCGCATTCGATCCCGCGGTCGATGAGCTCGCTCGCGTGGTCGATTCCGCGCCCCCAGCGGATGTCGAACTCGGCCTTCTGGAAGGGCGCTGAGCACTTGTTCTTCACGATTTTTGCGCGGGTCTTCGAACCAACGCTCTCCTCGCCGGCGGTGACCTGGCCGGTGCGCCGAACGTCGATGCGCACGCTTGCGTAGAACTTCAGGGCATTGCCTCCCGTCGTCGTCTCGGGGTTGCCGAAGACCACGCCGACCTTCTGACGAAGCTGATTGATGAAGATCAAGGTGGTGCCCGTCTTGTGGCTCACCGGCGTGAGCTTTCGGAGGGCCTGGCTCATCAGTCGCGCCTGGAGGCCGATGTGCTTGTCGCCCATTTCTCCGTCGATCTCGGCTTGCGGCACGAGCGCCGCGACCGAGTCGATGACGACGAGCTGGACGGCTCCGGAGCGCGCGAGCGTCTCGGCAATGTCGAGGGCCTGCTCTCCGCTGTCGGGCTGCGCGAGGAGCAGGCTCTTCAAGTCAACGCCGATGGCCTGCGCGTACCCGGGGTCGAAGGCGTGCTCTGCGTCGATGAACGCCGCGACCCCGCCGCTCCGTTGCGCCTCGCAGATCGCGTGCAGGCAAAGAGTGGTCTTGCCGCTGGACTCCGGGCCGAAGATCTCGACGATGCGACCGCGCGGATAGCCGCCGATGCCGAGGGCAGCGTCGAGCGCGAGCGAGCCAGACGGAATGACCTCGACGACGGAGTCGCCGAGCGAGTCACCGAGTGCCATCAGGGCGCCCTTGCCGAAGCGCTTCTCGACGCCGTCGATGAGTTCACGGATGAGCTTCATGGTCTCTTTCTTCATGGGATTCTCCAGTTGAGTGGCGGTGCGCCACGGAGACTCCCTCGAGCGAGGCTCGTGCCACTCGTAAGCCTTGGAAATAGCGCGGCCCCGGTCGAGTGAAGGGTGGCGCCCGCCAGGCGGAAGGGTGGCGGCCGCCACCCTGAAACGAGGCTAGGACGAAGATCCGTCCGTGGTATGCTCGAGGGCCTTACTTGACGCACGGCTCAACCCGCTCGCACGAAGGACGTCGCACCTCATGGCCTCCGACACCGCTTCCGGTTCCAACGACTCCAAGCTGCTTGGGCGCGTTGCGCTCCTTAGCGAGCTGTACAAGGGCATCCTCGGCTCGCTCTGGGTGGGACAGCTCTCGAGTGGCGACGGAGCCGGGAGCCTCGTCGTCGCGAGGCGAATCGAACTCGGAGGGGATGTCGACGACCCGACCTTGGAAGCGCTGAACTCCGCCGTCGAGCGAGGGCTCGGGCTCGAGCATGACAACCTCATCTCGCTCGTGGAGGCTTGTCGTGAAGGCAAAGAGCTCGTCGCGGTCAGCCACTATCAGCCAGCCGAGCCGCTCCGCGCCGTCCTTCGGCTCGCGGGCGTGGGCCGAAAGCCCGTCCCGCCCGCGATCGCGACGCGCATCGCGCTCGACCTGCTCGAGGGGTGCGCTTACCTGCACGTGAACGAGGTCCTCGCCGCTCCGACGCCCGACAACGTCCTGCTCGGAAGCGACGGCGTGACCCGCGTCTTGGAGCCGGTGCTCTCCCAGGTCGCGGCGACGGAGGTCGCCTGGAAGGAGCAGCCGAAGCGCGTCACGTACGCCGCTCCCGAACAGCTCGGCGACGAGCCCGGCGACGCGCGGTCCGACGTCTTCTCGGTTGGCGTTCTGGTCTGGGAAATGCTCCGAAATCGGCCGCTCTTCGGTGGAGCGAACTTCGAGCAGGCGGCGGAGCGGGTGCGGACGGCGGCCATCGGTCGCGCCGACGCGCTGAAGCCCGCGGGCGGCGAGCAGACCCCAAAGCCGCTTGCCGACGTCGTCGAACGAGCGCTCTCCCGCGAGGTCGAGTCGCGGTTCGCGAGCGCCGACGAGATGCTCGAGTCGCTTAGGGCATGCAAGGCGGCGACGCACGCCGAAGTCGCGCGCTATGCGAAGGAGCTTCTCGGCGACGCGTTCGCGGCGCAGGAGCGCAAGGTCGCCGCTGCGAAACCTACCGACGCTCCCGCGAAGCCGAGCCCGCCTCGAAAGTCGATGGCGGTCTCAGAGAAGCCGAAGCTCCCGCCGCGTATGCGAAACATCACGATGCCGGTCGACCCCGAGGATCTCATCTCGGTGGCGCCGCTGTCCTCCGCGTCGCCGTCTGACGAGCCCGAGGTTGACGACGTTGGGGCGACGTCGCCATCGGACCCCGGGCAAGCACCCGCCGAGCCTTCCGACGAGCCCGAGGTAAGCGACACCGTTACGACGAGCCAGTGGCGGCACGGCTCGTTGAAGGCGCCGAGGCCCGACGAGCCCGAGGTAAGCGACACCGCGACGACGCAGTCACGCCGCCGGCAGGAAAAGCGGACGTTGGTCGGCATGGCCGCGCCGGTTTCGAGGCCTGCGGCGGCTTTGGAAGCCCCGCCGGAAGAGCCGACCTCGGCCGTGGAATCTGCGCTGGAGGGCGACGACGGTCCGGTCGGTGATTTGCAGCATGCGGACGCCCCCGTCGCTGCGAAGGGTTCGGGGTTCGATGTCATGTCGATCGCCGACGACCCCTCGGACCCGGACGGTATGGACGTTGCGGCGGCGGAAGCCCTCGAGCGCGTGCGAAAGTCGCAGGAGCCGGTGGCGGCAATGGCGGCGAAATTCACGCCGGTCGTCAGGGTGGCGGAGGCGGGGGGCGCTCGGTCAGGCATCGGAAAGCTCATTGCTGCGGCCGCGGTGGTGCTCCTCATCGTCGTCGGCGCCTTCGCCGTCATGAAGCGGGGCGCTGGCGAGGCGACGACGCCGACGGCGAAGCCGACAAGCGAGCTCGCGCTGACCGCTGCGCCGACGCCAATGCCTCGACCGACGGCGACTGCGACGGTGGAAGCCGCGCCGACCGCACCCAGGACCGCAGAGCCGACCGCGGCGGCCACGGCCGAGGCCCCGTCCGCTCCGACGGCGACTGCGGCCTCCGCGGTGGCCACGGCGGTCCCTGCGCCGCTTGGGCCGACCGCTGCTCCTGTGGCCGGCCCGACGCGGCTGGTCCCGGCGCCCGTCACCGGCCCCAGGCCCGGACCGGCGAGGCCGAAGTTCACTCCTACCGATCTGTGAGCCCTTAACGAAGGACCGAGCGCCGATGAAGACTCGATTGCCGATGACCTTTAAGCTCTCCGCCAACCTCGTACTCGCCACGATGGTGTTCGCGCCCGCGGTTCTCGCTCAGGCTCCGGCGCCGGCCAAACCAGCGGCTCCCGCCGCTCCGAAGGCCGCGCCTGCGCCCGCGAAGCCCGCCGCCCCCGCCCCCGCCCCCGCGCCCGCGAAGCCCGCGGCCCCAGCGGCCGCGCCCGCGCCTGCGCCCGCGAAGCCCGCGGCCCCAGCGGCTGCCCCCGCGCCCGCGAAGCCCGCGGCCCCAGCGGCTGCCCCCGCGCCCGCGAAGCCCGCGGCTCCCGCCCCCGCGCCCGCGAAGCCCGCGGCCCCAGCGGCCGCGCCCGCGCCCGCGAAGCCCGCGGCCCCAGCG
>VGRJ01000121.1 GCA_016875405.1 Deltaproteobacteria bacterium
GCCTTCGGCGGAGCTCGTCAACGTGCCGCCCCCGGGCTCGAATCCCCCGCCCAAGACGCCGACGACATCGACCGGAAAGGCGACCACGACGGCCGCCCCGCCACCGCCGCCTCCGCCCCCTCCGCCCCCACCGCCACCTGTTGATGGATGTCAAAAGGTCATGAACGCCGCGACGGGCGGCAACTGCACCGCGGCGCGGACGCTGCTCGCGGGCTGCAGCGGCCCGAATCGACCGGCGGCGCAGTCGAGCATCGTGTCGTGCCTGCGGGGCCGCTGACGTCCCATCCGGGCGCTCCGGGCTCGGGGCTCGTGCTCTGCGGCTCGCTGTCGCGATGGGCGGTTCCGCTCGGAGCCGCCATGCACGAGGCAGGATACCGCGTGCTTGGCCTGCCGTGGCGCTACATGCCCTTCGAGGTCGACGAGACCACCCTCGCGTCAGCCGTCGCGAGCATGCGCCCGCTCAAGATCCGAGGCTTCGGGGTGTCGATGCCCTTCAAGGAGAGCGTCGTCTCGCTGGTGGATCGGGTCGAGGACCGGGCACGGCGCATCGGCGCGGTGAACACGATCGTCAACGATGCCGGGACGCTCGTTGGACACAACACCGATTGGGTCGGCGCCGTACGAGCGCTCGAGGAGGTGCGTGCGCTTCGAGGCGCTCGCGCGCTGGTGCTCGGAGCCGGTGGCGCGGCGCGCGCCGTGGCGTTTGGGCTCGTCGAGAGCGGAGCGTCGGTGACCCTATGCAATCGAACACTCGACCGAGCGCGAGCCCTCGGAGAGGCGCTCGGCGTCGGGCACATCGCGTGGGAAGAGCGGCGTGATGCCGCTCGCTACGACATCCTCGTCAACGCGAGCTCACTCGGGATGAAGGATGTCGACCCGACGAGCCCGATGCCGCGGGACTCGCTCGGGCCGAACCTCGTCGTGATGGACATCGTCTACAAGCCGGTCGAAACCGAGCTCGTCAGGGATGCGCGCGCTCGGAGGGCCGGGACCATTCACGGTGGTCGCATGTTGCTCCACCAGGCCGCTGCGCAGTTCGAGCTCTACACCGGTCGCCGCGCGCCGCTCGACGCGCTGGATAACGCATTGCGTGCAGGCCTCGCGTGAGCCCGATCGCAGGCAAAAAGCTGCCGGTCGCAGGTGCGACGACTATCGTGCGGGCATGAGAGCGGCGTTCGGGCTCTGCCTCGTCGGCCTCGCCTCGTGCGCGCGCGGAGACTCGAGAGAGCGCCCCTCGACGGCGCCTAGCGCGAGCGCCACCTCGGCCGAGTTCCCAGCATCCTCGAGCCGTGCAGCGAGCCCCAGCTTCACCACGAGCCAACCAACGGCAGCGACCGTTCCGTCGTCGTCATCGACGGCGAAGGCGACGGACACGCTCCCCGGCATGAGCCGAATTCCTGAAGGGATCTTCGTGATGGGTGCCTACGGCGAAGGCCGAAACGAAGAGGAGCGCCCCGCACACGAGGCGCCCGTGGCGACGTTCGACCTCGACACGACCGAGGTCACGGTCGAGGACTACCGACGCTGTCGCGACGCTGGAGCGTGCACGGTGTCGCATGTCGGCCGACAGTTCTGCAACGAGCAGGCGACCGGACGCGACAAGCACCCGATCAACTGCATCGACCTCACGCAAGCCGCGGCGTACTGCGCGTTCGCGGGCAAGCGTCTACCGAGCGAGCGTGAGTGGGAGTATGCGGCGAGCGGAGGCGACGAAAAGCGCGAGTTCTCGCACGGGAACGAGCCGCCCACCGAGAGCAACGCCTGTTACCACCACCCGTTCGGGAGCTGTGAGGTCGCGTCATTCCCCGCGGGCGCCTTCGGCTTGCGCGACATGACCGGCAACGTGTGGGAGTGGACGCAATCCGAATTTCGGCCGTACCCCTCGAGCGGCAGCCTCGATCCGATTCGTGCTGGTCGGTACTACGTTTATCGAGGTGGGAGCTGGAGCCGACGCTTTCCGAAGTGGCTCCGCAACGCGCTGCGCAACCGCTACCACCCCGACGAGTGGAGCGCGTCGATCGGCGTCCGCTGCGCGCGCTCGGTCGAGCCAGCTCAATGCCCGGCCGAGACCGAGTGGCGAGAGGCTTCGTGCGTCCGGGTGAGTGGGACGCCTCGTTGCGAGCCTGGCTACGCCTACGACGACGCGAAGCAGCGATGCCTCCTCGACGCGAGCATCCGGCGCGAGGCAGGCTTCGGTAAGAGCGTGGCGGCGAAGGACGACGCCTCGGGCACGACGTCGGTCACCCCGCCGCCTGGCCTGACGCCGTGCTGTTCGCGCGCGCGCACCCCCGAGTTCGACGCCGACTGCCAGAAGAACTGGCCGGCGACGCCCGCGTCGTATCGGTTCGAGGGAGGAGGGAGCTTCCCCGAGCGTCAGCCGTTCCTGCGAGCGCAGGGCTGCGTCCCGCGTGACATGGGTCGCACGTGGACGAGCGCGTGTTGTCAAGGTTGACGAGCAGGCTCTCGAGACGAAGAACAAAGGAGCTCCCTTGGCTGCTGGAATGCGGCTGCTCGGGAGGCTGTTATTCTGCCAGTCGAGGTCACCGTCCCATGCGCACGCACCGCTCCCGCTCGTCTCTCCCGGTCATCGCCCTCACCGCGCTCGGCCTCGCGGCCGCGGGGTGTTCCTCCGCCGCGCCATCGCTCTCGCGCGGCGAGGCAGGCTCACCCGTCGCGCAGGTGCCAACCCCCATGCCGGCTCCAGCGCCCACGCTGCAGCTCGCGTCCCAGGTCACGGTCGCGGCGCCCTCCACCATCGCAGACCTCGTCGAGCATGTCGCGCCGACGGTCGTGAACATCACGACGACGCAGGTCGTCGCTCGCCGTGAGGGTGGCCACCCGTTCGACTTCCTCTTCCCTGAAGGGCCAATGCGAGGGCCTCGTCAGCGAAGCGGCGCGGGAACGGGCTTCGTCATCGACGGTCCGGCCGGCTACATCGTGACGAACGCCCACGTCGTTGAAGGGGCGGACGAGGTGAAGGTGCACTTCCTCGATCGACACGAGCTCGCCGCGCAGGTCGTGGGGCGTGACACCAAGGTCGACCTCGCGCTGCTCAAAATCCAGTCCCCGACACAGCTTCCCTCGGTCGTCCTCGGCGATAGCCACGCGCTCCGCGTTGGAGAGCAGGTCCTCGCGGTAGGGAACCCGTTCGGGCTCGGGCACTCGGTGTCGCTCGGCATCGTGAGCGCCAAGGCGCGGACGATCGGGGCGGGGCCATACGATGATTTCATTCAGACCGACGCCTCGATCAACCCCGGCAACAGCGGCGGCCCACTCTTCAACCTGCGCGGCGAAGTGATCGGGATCAACACCGCGATCCGCGCCGGCGCCGAAGGGATCGGCTTCGCGATCCCGGTCGATGTCTTGAAGGACGTGCTCGATCAGCTGCGTCAAAAGGGCTTCGTCGAGCGCGGGAAGCTCGGGCTCACGTTCCAACCGGTGACGCCGGAGCTCGCGGCAGCGCTCGGCATGGACCGTTCGCGGGGCGCGATCGTCAACGAGGTCATGAAGGACAGCGCCGCGGCGCGAGCAGGCGTTCAATCCGGCGACGTGATCGTCGAGGTCGGCGGCGTCGGGATCGAGCGCTCAGAGGAGCTCGCTCGCAACGTCGCGAGACACGCCCCCGGCTCCATCGTCGAGCTCAAGGTGCTTCGTCAGGGCAAGCCCTTCACCGTCCGCGCCACGCTCGACCGGCTCGACGAAGGCGAGCCACAGGAGCGGAGCCCTCGTCCTGGGACGCCAGACAGGACGAATCGCTTGTTCGGACTCGAGGTCGACGAAGCGCCCGGGGGCGGCGCGCGGGTCGTCGGGCTCTCGAAGCCGATCGACGGGCTGATGGACGGCGACGTGATCGTCGAGGTCGCCGGAAAAGCCATCGGATCGACGGCCGATCTCAAGCGTGAGCTCGAAGCCCGACGGGCCGGCGAGCGCGTGCTCGTCAAGGTCCGACGCGGCGGCAAGTCCCACTTCGTCGGGCTTCCCGTCGAGTAGCGGCCCGCCGCGCCCCCCTCGACGGCGCGGGGCGCGACACCCTCTCTCGAAGCGAACAGCGTCAGGGCGAGCCAGGAACCGCCGGTACGCCCGGGGCCGAGGGAGCGCTCGGCTCGGCGGGCATCGAGGGAGGCGACGACGTGCTGACCGACGGAGCAGACCCCGTCGCGTAGCCAGCCTTCGGGACGACGGAGACCGCGCCATTGCCGCGCGGTATCGCGACGAGCTTGCCGTCGGCGATGTCGCGCTCGAGCTGCGTGGGGCACGCCACCGAGAGACCAAGAGCGCACGCACGCTCCCAGTACTCGAGCGCCTTCTTTCGGTTGAGCTTCACGCGGTCCGCACGCCAGTAAAAGTCGCCGAGAACTCGGCACGCCTGCGGCCAGCCCGACTCGCAGGACTTCTGGTAGAGAGACATCGCCTCGTCGAAGCTCTTCGGGAGTTCGCGGCCGCGCTCGTGCATCCACCCGAGTTTGTAGCAAGGCATGCCCTCGCTCTTGCCACAGCGATCTTTGCAGTCGTCGAGGTTGCCGCCCTCGCAGGTCTGCGTGGCCCGAAGCTCAACGGGACCTGCGCCGCAGCCGACGATCAAGCACGAGACGAGGGGCACGAGCCCCAGGAGACGAGCACCGACGAGCGCCATGACGCGACGGTAGCGCACTCGCGCCCGGCCGGGCAAAAGCGCGCACCTCTCGACGACGTCGGCCTGCCTCGCGTGGGCGCGCTCCGACCGCAGGCCCGCGTGAGACCGCCGAGACGGCCGTTCCTCGTGTTCCATTGGGCTCGCGTTACGTCTCGGCGCGGGATACCATCTTCCGCCAGGCTCAAAGTATGATGAGCCCGGATTGAAAGGAACACCATGAACTCGAAGAGCTTGCTTCTCCTCCCGTGCGCCGTGCTCGGCGCGTCCTTGTACCTCGTCGGCTGCGGCGGCGACGACACCTCCGATGCGTCGTCGACGGTGACGTCGAGCGCCTCGACGATGGATTCGGCGGCGTCTACCGGTCAGGGCGGCGCGCCCTCCACCGGAGCCGGTGGTGACGGTGGTGCCGGCGGCGCCGCGACCACGGCCGCGTCGTCGTCATCGAGCAGCGCCTCATCGAGCAGCGCCTCGTCGAGCAGCGCCTCATCGAGCAGCGCCTCATCGAGCAGCGCCTCGTCGAGCTCTGGCGGCGGAGACCCGATGCTGAACGGCTGCACCTTGGCGATGGCCAAGGACATGACGAATCAGAAGCAGGTCGTCATCAGTGATATCTCCAAATGGTCCTTCGGCCATCAGGCCTGCGTGCTGGTCACCCCCGGCACCCAGGTCCAGTGGGAGGGGAACTTCACGACTCATCCGCTCGCCGGCGGCGAGAGCGGCAAGCCGGATCCGATGAGCCCGATTTCGAAGGCGATGGTGAACGCCAGCACGGCCGCCGCGCTGATCCCCACCGATGCGGGCAAGGCGTATCCGTATTTCTGCTCGAAGCACACCGGAATGCAGGGCGTGATTTACACCAAGTGACCGCACCGTAGGGCTCGGCCCATGGGCTCGTCGCCGAGCGGCGTGACGCGTGTCGTCAGGCCGCTCGATGTTGTTTGTGGGGTATCGCGCGAGCGTGTACGCCAGTCCGCCGACGGGGCGAACGAAGGCTCAGCTGCGCGCGAGGCGGCTGATGAGGACGCCCGCCGCGACCGAGACGTTGAGCGACTCCACGGCGCCACCGCCCGCGATGCGGACGAGCGCGTCGCACTGAGAGCGGACGCGCTCGGTCATGCCGTCGCGCTCGTGACCGAGGACGAGAACGGACGGACGCGGGAATCGAAACGACAGCGCGTCCTCCTTCGCGTGCGCGTCTGCACCGACGATCGCGATGCCGCGGCTCTTCATCCGCGACAGGGTCTCACCGAGGTCGGGCGTGCGGCAGAGCTCGACGCGCTCTGCCCCGCCCTCGGCGACGCGAACGGCGTTCGGAGCGAGCTCGGGCCCCGGTGCGAGCGCTCCGAGGATCACCGCGTCGACTCCAAAGAACGCCGCGGTGCGGAGGATCGCGCCGATGTTGTAGGGGTTGCGGACGCGATCGAGCGCAACGGCAACCCCGCGGTTCGCCACGAGGACCTCGGTCAATTGACTCGGCGAAGCCCAGGATCTTGGCCGCGTCGTGACGACCAACCCTTCGTGATGCGGCGAGCCGGCGAGCGCCTCGAGCTCGCGCTCCGGCAGCTCCGCACACGGGATCCCGCGCTCCTCTGCCGCTCGCAATGCGGCGGCGACCTCGGAGTCGCTTCGCGCCGAGGCGGCGACCGCGAGCACGTCGTCGACGCGCGCATCGAGCACCGCGAGGCCCGCGCGAAGTCCGTACACGACGTCGCGTGGCGTGTCGGCCCTGCCCGCCTGCGGGCCGCGAGGCATCTCACCCCTCCCCCCTCGCACCGAGCCGTTCGCGTGGCTCGGCCACACAGGCGCCTGGCGACGCTCCTGCCGTGGCTCCTGCCGTGGCCCTCTCCGCTCGTCTCGCCGCTTCACGTGGTCGGCTTACAACGAAACACGCAGCTTTGGACGGACATTCGACCCCCGCGTGGAGGCCGAAGCTCAAGCTACCGCGGCTCGTCGTGCAACGTCGCGGCAGCGGCGCGAGTCGGTTGCGTGGGCGCGGTCGGCCAGCATCTCCTTCGAGCGCCATGCGACCGCAGGGGTGCACGAGGAGGGACTCGAACCCCCACACCTTGCGGCGCCGGAACCTAAATCCGGTGCGTCTACCAATTCCGCCACTCGTGCGACGCCTATGGACTTACCGCGTCATGCTCGAGCGCGAAACGCGAATCGCCCAGCGAGCCGAGGTTCATGGCACGCTCGGCAACGCCTTCGTGAAGTCGGGGACCGCGAGCGCCCGCGTCGCGTTCGTGGCGCAGTGAACGTTGCCGAGGTTGTTCTGGTACACGGCGTCGTCGATCCAGAACACCGAGAGGCCAAGCGTCGCGAGCCGCTCTGCCGTGACCTTCCGCTCCGGCTCGAAGATCGAGGTCTCACCCGCCGCGAAGACCCCACCACCCAAGAAGAGTCCATTCACAGGGTTCGACCAGTCGCTGTGGCCGCTCGTGTAGAAGAGCGGCAGCTCCACGACGTCGTCCTTCGTCAAGCCGAGCAGCGCGAGCACGCCCTCGTACGAAACGGTCTTGCCGGCGACGACGTAGCTCCCTCCGAGCAGCGTCGTATCGATCTTCGCCTGAAGACCCTTGTTGTAGGGACCGTAATAGCTCGGGTAGAGCTTGCCGGCCTCGCGAGGGCTGACGACAAGGAGCTTTGGCTTCTTCTCCTTGCCGGGGACGAAGGTGAAGATCTCGTCGACGTGCTTGATCGTGAGCCAGCTGGTGTCGACCCAGAACGGCGACTGGAGCTCTTGCGCTTCGAAGAAGGCCACGACGTCGGGGTGGAGCTTCATCCCCGTCGAGGTGTTGTGCCCGTAGTAGATGCGCCCGAGCGGCCAGCCTGGGACAGGCGGGCTCACCTCGAGGTTGCCGTACCAATCGACCCACGCATCACCGCCGCTTGTCCCGCGCGGCGCGCCCACGACGAGGTAGCCCATATCGGGCCCGAGGAGCGTCGCGGCGTACGTGTCCTGCCCGCGATTGGCGCGCAAAGCCACGTGCATAGGCGCTTTCCCGGGGAGCTGCGCGTAACCGATCTCGAGCGTGTCCTGCATCCACATCTCTTGCCACTTGGTCGTGGCGTAAGGAGACAAGAGCTTCGTACCGGCCTTGGTCACCGCGGCGCCGAGGTCGACGAGGAACGAGGCGTTCGAGTACGCGCCGGTGGCGACGTGTACGGCGAGAGGACTCGTCGAGCTCGGGAGGAGCAACATCGGCGCGACGCGCAGAGTGACCTCATCGCTCGCGATCGGCGCGTCCGCCCCGTCGACCGCGGTGACGACCACTCGAACGTCACCCTTCCAGTCGGGCCCCGCAAAGCGGGCCGCCTCGAGCGCCAAGTCGAGCGAGCCGGCGGGGACCAGGGCCGCCTCGAGCGGCTCGACGCTCGCCCCGAGGACCTCGAAGAGGTGCGCGTGTGCCGCGCCCGTGACCAGCTCGACGGTGACTCGCGAAGCCTTCTCGGCGACCTCGCTGCCGAGCTCGATCCGGAGGCGAGCGAGATCCTCCAGGTCCTTGCCCGACGAACCGTCGACGGCGTGATCCGCCTTCCCGTCACCGTCGTCGTCGTCAACGTTCGCTAGCAGGAAGGCACCGCGCTTCCACGTGAACGCGCTTCGTCCGTCGAGGTCGTCGGCGTCGATGTCCCCGTCCCGGTCGGTGTCGCCGCTCACGACGAGCGCGGCCGGAAGCACGCCGAACACGCTTGAAGCCGCTCCACCGCCGGCGCCTCCGCTGCCCGCGCCGCCCGCACCGACGGAGGTCGCCTCCACGCTAGTGACCACCGCACCCGACGTGACCTCTCCGCCCGCGCCGTTCGACGACGCTCCGACCGCCGCGGGACCTTCGACGGAGCAGGCTGCCACGACGCACAGCCCCGCGAGGCTGCCGACTCGACTCCAACGGCCCCAGACACCCGACGGCTCGACGCGTTTCACATACAAATTCGTGTGGCACTCGCTGGCCGACGTCAAGAGCCCGACGAGCTCGGGCTCAGAGCAAAAAGACCTTCACCAAGATGTCTCCGATCCCGACAAGGGCGGCGCCGGCGATGAGGCCCGCGCAGATCGGCTCGTGGGATCCCACCCACAGCGCATGACCGCTCGTCCCGGGCTTGTCGCCATGGCGTCGATGCATCCAGGCGAAGAGCGCAGCGCCCGCGAACATGGCGATGGTCGAGTCGGGCGGCAAGACGACGCCGAGGCCGATCGCGAGAGGGCTCAGCGGGAAACGCCCCTTGGTGCGGAGGCGCAGCACCTCCATCACGATGGCGGCCACCGCGGCGAGCACCATCGAGACGACGATCGAGCGCGTGAGGAGCGTGCCCCCGCCGCCACCAAAGATGGCCGTGACGAGCTCGGAGACGCCCTTCCACTGGAGCGCCGACGGGAATCCGAAGGCGCCGCCCTCAGGAGCCATCGCGGCCTGGACGTTGTCACCGGGGCGATAGTTCGAAAGGAACAGGAGGTAGAAGAGCGGCGTGCTCGCGAGGGCGCCTGCGACGATCCCGATCGTGTGGCCGATCGCCTGCTGACGAGGCTTCGCCCCGAGCATGTAGCCGGGCTTGATATCCATGAGGAGGTTGCTCGCGTTTCCCGCGACCTCGACGCACATCACGCCGGTCATCAGGTTCGTCGGCGGGTGCTTGGGATCGAGCGCGCCAAAAATAAACTGCGGTATTTTGCTAAGGGAGCCGGTCGGCGTGATGCCAGTCATGCCCGTACTGCTCGCGGCGATCAGGGTGAGCACGACGATCAGCGGGAGCGCGGCCAGCCCGAACACCCAGCTCACGCCGAACCACTCGTGCGCCATGTAGACGCCAAGAACCCCAACGATCGGCACGCCGACGAGGGACACCTTCATCGGGAGCTCGATCGACGCGAGCCGGTCGGGCGCGTTGTCGGTCTTGCGTGCCCTTCGCAGGTTCGCGAAGGCCTGCGTGAAGACCTCGGGCTTCGAGGCGAGGCTGACGAGAGACGCCACCACCATGATGACGATGCCCCACCAGAGCGCCCAGGTATTCACCACGTGCGTGCGCGTGAAAGTGCCATCGGCGCGCGGCTTGATCTCGCCGAGCAGGATCATCCAAGGGACGATCACGACGTAGTTGAGGAGCATCCCGACGAGCATCCCGGCCGCGGAGCGCATGCCCATGAGGCCGCCGGCGCCAAGCATCGCGAGGTCGAGCGTCGGCGAGAGGCCGAGGCTGCGAATCGGTACGCCCGCGAGCTTGGGCTCGGGGGCCATGCCCTTCTCGACGAGCGCGTAGTACCAAGCGTCGAGGTTGTGCGGCAGGTGCCATGCTTGCTTCAGCCCTAGCCACTTCTTCTGAACGAGCTCCATCAGGTTCTCGCCCGTGAGGACACCGACGAGCGAGGCGAGGCCGCCGGCCTTCACGAGGACGCGGGCCTTCTGCATCCCCTCGTCGCCGGTGCCGCTGTAGAGGGCATCGAGGACCACGCCGCACGCCTGACCTTCGGGGAAGGGCTGCTGTTCGTCGTTGATGAAACGCCGCTTCATCGGAAAGGCGACGAGGACGCCCAAGATCGAGAGCACGATGTTGAAGAGCAACATCTGCCACCAGGGGATGAGGCGGTTTTCGATCCACATGTAGGCCGCCATGCCCGAGACGAGTGGACCGGTCATGTAGCCCGCCGCAGTGGCGATGCTCTGCGCGGCATTGTTCTCGAGGACGGACATGTCCTTCGCGAGCCTCAGCTGGGCGGCGAGCCGAAACGCGGCGTACGCGAGGATGACGCTCGTGAGCCCGACGCCCAGCGTCCAGCCCGTCTTCGCGCCGATGTAGAGGTTCGTCGCCGAGAGGACGCCGCCGAGGAGAAAGCCTGTCACAGCCGCCCTGAACGTCAGCTGCGGCATGTCGCCTCGGTAGACGTTCGCGAGCCACCAATCGTCCTTCTGTTGGAGGGTCCAGTCGCGAACCTGCTCGGGGGTCAGTTGCTCGATCGCCATCCGTCAGGGCTCCCTTGTTCGACCGCCGACCATAACCCGCATCAACCTCCCGGCCCACGCCGATCGCGTGGCAGCGAGCGAGGGACGAGTACGGTGCGAGGAGCAACGAAGTGTGCGAGGATTCGCGCTATGGTCGCTTCGCGCTCTCGGCTCGCTTTGCTCGCTTCGATGGCCATGCTCGTGTCCGCTGCCCCCTTCGTCGGGTGCGCGACGGGCTCGCACGACAACACCACGGGCGTCGGCGGCGCACCCGCGCCAACCGCGAGCAGCAGCGCTGGCGGCCAGGGAGGGGAAGGCGGCACGGTCGATCCTCTCCCCTGCGGGATCGACTGCTCGACCATCAAGACCCCCAACTGCCAAGTGGCGAAGTGCAACGCGGAGACGAAGCAGTGCGAGGTCGTCGACGCCGACGACGGCAGCAAGTGCGACGACGGGAAGTTCTGCACCGACTTCGACTACTGCAAGCAGGGCGAGTGCATCCCGGGGCCTCCCAACAAGTGCGGGATGAAGGCGGGCGCGTGCCAGGAGGTCACCTGCGACGAAGACGCCAAGAAGTGCTCGGCGCAGCTCCAGTCCGACGGGACCGACTGTACCGACCCCGACAACCTGTGCACCGTGGGTGGCAAGTGCCAGAACGGCGTATGCCTCGGCAAGACGAACGACTGCTTCTTCGCTGCGCTCCCGAACGAGTGTCACGTCGCGGTCTGCAATCCGAAGACGGGCAAGTGCGACCCCACCCCAGGCAACGAAGGAGCGAGCTGCAAGGACTCGAACGACCTCTGCACCGTCGAGAAGTCCTGCGCCGCGGGGATGTGCGTCGGCGGCGAGCCCAAAGACTGCTCCAAGAACTCGACCGGTTGCTCGCTGGGCGTCTGCAACGCGATGACGGGTCAGTGCACGACCAAGGCACTCGCCGACATGGACGCGTGCAACGATCTCGACGCGTGCACCGCTGGCGAGGTCTGCAAGCTCGCGCAGAACCAGTGCATGAGCGCGATGCCCGTGTCCGCCTGCAAGGACGCCGACGACTGCTGCCCTGCGGGGTGCACCGCGAAGAACGACTCGGACTGCAAGGTCCTCCTGAAGCTCGGTAGCGACGAGAGCTGCGTCCTTCGAAGCGACGGGACGATCGCCTGCTGGGGCTACAACTTCTACGGACAGCTCGGCGATGGCACCAAGACCACGAGCTCGGTCCCTGTGAAATCGCTCGTCTCCCTCGCACGCTCGATCGCGATCGGTGCGAGCCACGCGTGCGCCGCGCTCGATGACGGGACGGTCAAGTGCTGGGGCTACAACGGCTCTGGGCAGCTCGGCGACGGCACCAAGACAAGCAGCCAGTCGCCCGTCACGGTCCTGAACCTCACGGGTGTCGAGCGCGTCATCGCGGGCGGGAACCACACCTGCGCCCTCATCGCAGGCGGCACGGTCTCGTGCTGGGGCCGTAACTTCTACGGGCAGCTCGGCAACGGCACGACCACGGACAGCACTCTCCCCGTCGCCGTCAAGGACATCACGAACGCGAAGGCGCTCGCCGCGGCGGGCAGCCACAGCTGCGCGCTCCTGACGACCGGCGCGCTCCGTTGCTGGGGCTACAACACCTACGGTCAGCTCGGCGACGGGACGAAGACGAGCTCCTCGAGCCCCGTCGTCGCGGGCATCTCTACGGTGAAGGCCGTCGCAGCAGGCGACCTGTCGACCTGCGCCGTCCTCGACTCTGGCAGCGTGAGCTGCTGGGGAAGGAACCTCTACGGTCAGCTCGGGAATGGCACCACGACCGACAGCGTGTCGCCCGTCGCGGTGCAAGACCTCGCGAACGCCGTCTCGGTCGGTGCCGGCACGAGCCACGCCTGCGCGACGCTCGCCGACGGTCAGGTGAAGTGCTGGGGCTTCAACTCCTACGGCCAGCTCGGCAACGGAACGAAGACGAACAGCACGACGCCGGTCGTCGCTTCGGGCGTCACGAACGCGCGGGAAGTCGAAGCCGGCAACAACCACACCTGCGCGCTCGCGCGAGGCGCGCTCCGCTGCTGGGGCCGCAATCAGAACGGCCAGCTCGGGCTTGGCAACTTGACGGATGCCAACGTCCCGCAGGTC
>VGRJ01000122.1 GCA_016875405.1 Deltaproteobacteria bacterium
GGGGGGGGGGGCTGATCGCGGCGGTGGACGCTGCGCTGCCCGACGTCGACATCCCCGATCCTGCGAGCGGAGTGGCGGGCACGACCATCCCCCTCCACCTCGCCCTCCTCCGCTTCACCGAGCGGCTCACGACCCTCTACGAGTCGAACCCGCTCGAGCCCGGGGCCACGCCGCTGTTTCCCGCGACGACCGACGCGCTGGGCGATGTGCTGGGTGAGCTCGAGGGCGACGCTCCTGCGCTCGGCGCGCTCGCGTCAGCCTCCGGCCGCGAGGGATATCGCTCGCCCGACGCGGGCCTCGGCGCGCTCGAGGTGCTCCTCTCGTACCCGGAGGTTCGTGGCCTCGCGCGCTCGCTGTCGCTCGTGTTCGGCCCTGGCGGCGAGGGCGCGGACGCGTTCGAGGCGGGCCTTGCGGCTGCAGAGGCCGCCCTGCGCGGGCTCGAGTGCGAGGCCTGTGACGCTCCGCTCTTGCCCGGACCCGGAGCCTCGATCTCGCGACCGCGGACGACAGGCGAGCTGCTCGCCGCGCTGCTCCTCGCACAGGACGACCAGTTCGCGGCTCCGGACGAGGCCTCGTTGTACGTCGTCCGCCGTGACCCGCGCGGGTTCGCCGTGCCCGCGGGCAGCACCCCCGGAGACGCGAGCACGCTCTCGGCACCTTTCGTCGATGTCGATGACGATGGCCTCGCGGACGTCGACGCGCGCGGTCGCTTCGTCGACGCCTCGGGGGAGCCGCTGTCGGTCCCGACGCCCTTCGTCGGCGCGGGGGCTCCGCCCGGCTCCGTCGACGTGTTCGGGCGCCCGGTCGAGACGCCGTTCGAGTACGTCGACGTCTCGCGTTCGCTCCTCGCGCCGCTGTCGCGCGAGCTCGTCGGCCTCGTCGATCCGACGAGCTATGGAGGAGGCGCTCCCGACGCGTACGCCGTCGAGCACGAGGCCGTGTTCTACGCGATCTCGGGGCTTCAAGTCCTCGCCGGCGAGCGCGCCGAGGCGACCTACGACCACGCGAGCGAAGCGGTGCTCCCGCCGGGCGCCTCGTGTCCGACGGAGGCGAGCTGCAGCCGCTACCGACGCTTCGTCGCGGAGGCCTCGCCCCTCCCGGAGCTTGCGCATGCGCTCGGTCAAGTGCTCGCGGACCCCGAGTCCGACACCCTCCTCGAGGCGCTCGAGACGCTGCTCCGCGAACACGAAGACGTCGTCGCGCGGCTCGTGGACGCGGGGCTCCGCGTGAAGGCGATCGCCGACGAGCACGACGAGCTCGCCGCGAAGGGGCTCGAGCAACGGGCCGAGCTCGCGTACGAGACACCGATCTGGGACGAGGTCGCGGACGTGCTGGGTCGCATGGCGGAGCGGCCTGGACTCGTCGCACGCCTGACGAAGGGGCTCGCGAGCGACATCCTCGTATCGCCCGCCCCGCAGGACGCCAAGATCCCGCAGCCTGCTGCGCAGCACCTCGGCGAGACGCTCGCGGCGTTCGCGACGATGCGCGACGCGTACGGCTACGATCCGTCGAACGTGAACGGCCTCGGCCTGAACCTGACGGAGGGAGGCGCGTCGATCGCGAACCCGAAGAACCCGGTCGATCGCGCGGCTCCCGTCAACGGCACGAACCGCTCGATGCTCGAGCGCTCGCTGCAGCTCATCCACGGTTCTTCGGGGGTCAAGGCGTGCAACAAGGCGGGCGCCAAGATGCACACAAGCATCGTGGACTGGCCGATCGTCGGGAGCTACGGCGAGTGCAAGCTCTTCGTCTTCCAGGACATCGCAGGCCTGTACCTCGACGCGCTCCTGCCGGCCGCGCACCCGAAGCGCGGAGAGCTCGAGGTGGTCGCCTCGGATCTCAACGCGCTCATGACGTTTGTCAAGACGTTCGCCTCGGTCGACAAACTCCTCGAGGCGTCGTCGGGCATCACCGGGCTCACGCTTCACCCGACGCCTGCCGCGCTGAGCCGGCTCCTCTTCTTCGGGGCCGACAGCACGCGGTACGGCAAGCTCCCCGACTACGACGCGAAGAACGCCGACTCGGCGACGATGGAGTTCCTCACGAAGTCGATCGATCCGGTGAGCAGCGTGCTCTGCGCGAAGAACGGTAGCGACGTGCCCACCTGCTCAGAGAACGCCAAGGCCGACCTGCTTCGCCTGCGCGACCGCGGCACGATCTTCGGGTGGGAGCGGCTCGGGTTTCAGCGCTACCTCGGGCCGATCGTCGAAGCCTACGCCGCCGAGGGCTGCAACGCCGCGGTGACCTCATGCAACGCGAAGGACTTCACGGGCGAGCGGCTGTTCCTCGACCTCCTCGCGGCGATGTGGCGCCATTGGCCCGACGCCGACCACGGGTCTTACTGCGCCGATGACGTTCCGAAGGGCGACCCGCGCTACTGCTCGGGGGCAGGCCTCAGCCGGTACGAGCCCATCCTCGGTGACGCGATGGTGACCGACCTCGTCCCCGCGCTCCATGCATTCGCGAAGACCGCGGCGGCGGTCGACGTCGCGATCGCGCGCGGGCCGAACGCGGGTAAGAAGGTGAACGGCGCTGCGATCGTCGAGCTCCTCGTTCGCATCCTCTTCAGTCAAGAGCACGCGAAGAAGCTCAAGATCACGACGCGCGGAGGGAAGTCCGGCACCGCCTGGGTCGACGGGACGCCGCAGGGGCAGGTGACCGTGTTTTCGCTCTTCGCGGACGCGCTCCGTCAGATGGACCTGCGCTTCGAAGAGAGCTCGCTCCCCGACGCGAAGGAGCGCCGCGCGAAGTGGCGTCGTGCGCGGTCGGAGCTCGTCGACCGGTTCCTCACCGTCGAGGGCTCGGGGACGAGCGCGCGCTTCGCCAACCGTGCCGTCCCGGTGATGTTGCAGACGATGCTCCGCCTCGTTCGGGAGCAGACGAACGCGCGCTGTCCGGCTCGTGAGACGACGCTCGCCTGCACCTGGGCACGCGAGGACCTCGGGCGCGAGGTCGAGGCGATGCTCGTGGCGCCGGGCTTCGCGGCGCTCGCGGACATGGGCGACGCGCTCGCGCGGAGCGACGCACCCAGACGAGAGCTCGAGCGCTTCCTTGTCGATCGGGTGACCGGCGCCGACGCGCCGAGCGTTCGACGTGCGCTCCTCGCGACGCTTGCAGACGGCGCGGGGCTCGTCGCCGCGGAGCGTGCCTGGACGCCGCTCGCGCGGGCGATCTCCGGGGCGGCGAGGCCGCGCGCTTCAACGAGGGGGCCAGGCGTGCTCGATCGGGGGCTCTTGCTCCTCGATGCCGCGACGCGCGACACGGTCGACCCGCACCACGCGCTCGACGCGGTGTTACCGCTCCTCGTCCTTCGACGGGACTCGCTTCGCGCGCCGCTCGAGGTGTTCGCTGACGCCATCGCGGACGTGAACCGCTACGACGCGGCCGCGATCGGACCCCTCGACGCGCAGGACCACGGCTTCCTCCTTCGCACGCTGCGCGAGCTCTTGACGAGCCGAACCCGTGGGCTCGCGCAGCTCTACTCGATCGTCGAGAAGCGGAGGCGCTAGGGTGCTCGCTCGTCGGCAGACTCGGCTTGTCGCTGTGGGGCTCGCGTGCCTCGCGGTGACATGCGCTGACGACGCTCGCGCGGCAGGGCTGTACTTCGGCGATCGCGGCGTGCGGCCGCTCGGGCGCGCTGGGGCGTTCGTCGCGGGGGCCGACGATGCGGGCGCGGTCGCCTACAACCCGGCCGGGCTCGTCGACGCGGGGACCCAGCTCCTCTTCGACGCGAGCTGGGTGCGCTTCGGCAACGAGTATACGCGACGTGCATGGGTCGAGCAGCGCGACCCCAACACCGGCGAGGTGCTCGGAGGCACGACGCGGACCTTCCCCACCGTGGTCGGCTCGAGCGCGGTGCTGCCGCTGCCGACCCTCGCGGGAAGCTATCGCCTGCGCGAGGGCCTGGTCGTCGCGCTCGCGGCGTACGCGCCTTACGCGGCCATCATGAGCTACCCCGAGACGCTCGCCGGTAAGCCCGCGCCTCAGCGGTACTCGTTGCTCACGCTCGAGGGCTCGGGGCTCGGCGTCGTCGGCGCCTACGTCGGCTATCGACCTCACGCTCGAGTGAGCGTCGGGGCCGGCATCGAGGCGCTCGTGGGGCGCTTCGCCGCGACGACGATGTTCTCGGCGTGCGTGCCGGATCGCTTCCTATGCGCTCCCGAGCAGCCCGAGTGGGACACGCTCACCGAGCTCTCGGCAGGTCCGATCGTCGCGCCGACCGGCATCGTTGGAGCGAAGCTGCGGGCGAGCTCGCGCGTCACGATCGGGGCTTCCTTCCACCTGCCTGTGTTCGTGCGCGCGCCCGCGACGATTCGCACGCGCCTCCCGTCGACGGTCGCGTTTGCGGGAGCGACCCAGGTCGGCGATGCCGCGTCGATCGCGTTCGACTTGCCGTGGACGGCGTCGCTCGGCGTCGAGTGGCGACCCCTCGACGGGCTCGCGGTTGAGCTCGCCGGCTCGGCTCAGGGCTGGGGCATGCACGACGCCATCCGCGTGAACCCCGAGGGCGTCGCGCTCGGCGGCGTGGTGGGCTTCCCGGATCCGTATCGGATGCCCGAGCAGCGTCTCGAGCGCGGCTTCGAGAACTCGTACGCGGTGCGCCTCGGTGGCGAATACACGCGCGCTCTCGGTGACGTCGCGCTCTCGCTGCGCGGCGGCGCGAGCTTTGAGTCGAGCGCCGTCCCGCCCGCTCGGATCACTGTCCTTACCGTCGACGGGCCGAAGGGGACGCTCGCGCTCGGGGCCAGCCTCGGCTTCGGTCGATGGCGCTTCGATGCCGTCTACGCCCACATCTTCGTCGCCGTAACCGACCTCGACCCACGCGACGCGCGTAGCCCGCTCCTCGTGCCCGTCGCCTCGAACGCCGCGCCTCACTACGTGAACGGCGGCAACTACCGCTCGAGCGGTGACATCCTCGGCCTGGGGTTCACCTATCGGTTCGGCTCAATCGAGCCAGCGCGCGACGTAGAGGTCCCAGCCCGCGCCGCCCCTCGTCGAGAGGAAGGCCAGCCAGCTTCCGTCCGGTGAGACGCGAGGGGCACGCTCTCCGCTCCCCCAGCTGACGCGCTCGACGCGCGGTCCACCGCTCGCCGTCGCGGGGCCCTCGGGGTCAACGAGGTGGAGCGCGAGGCTCGAGCCGCCGGGAGCGGCGTCGCGATCCGACGCGTAGAGCACGCGGCCCTTCCGCGTGAACGTCGGGTGTACGTTGGCCCGGCCGTCGCGCGTGATGGCGTGCGGTCGCGCCCCGCTCGAGGTCGAGAGGAAGATGGCGCTCGTCCCTTCGGCTGCGCCGTCGGCGCGCGCTTGCCAGGCGAGCCAGGCGTGGTCGTGCGAGAACGTCGGTCGCGAGCGCGGGTTCGTGATGCCTCCGATGGCGACGGGCGCGGGCGCGAGCAGTGCGGTCGGCTCGCTCGCGGAGAGGCTCTTCGCGGCGGAGCGTGCCTCGGGGCTGCTCGCGCGCTCGCACTCGGCCTCGAGGAGTCCGTCCTCGGTCACCACGGACTCGAGCGCCTTCGCGAATTCGGTTCGCTTGATGCGCCCGCTGTCGAGCTCCACCGTGAGCTGCACGCGACAATCGTCCGGCGCCACGTAGCGGAGCGAGCGGCCATCAGCAGTCCAGGTCGGGGCGCCGCCCATGCCTCCGGTGGTGAGGCGACGCAGGTCCCCGAAGTGTGCTTCACGCAGGTCGCGCTCGACGCTCGTGCCTGCGATCACGCGGAATGGCACCCACAGTGGCTCGGCGCTCGTAACGGCGGTCGGCAGGGCGCCCATGGGCGGGCGGGACTTGTGCGTCGGCGAGCACGCGGCGAGCGACGCGGCGAGCACCAAAGGGAGGCAGCGCATCTTGGAGGACGTAGAGGGGAACGGCGCGAGCGACAAGCGTGGAGCGCGGAAAGGTGGGCCGCGGTCGCCGCCGCAGGCATCAACACCTCACAAAAGCCGAAGGGCCGGCCCCGGAGGACCAGCCCTTCGTCATCGCGGCACGCTTCGATCAGAAGTCGTGGCCGTGGCCTGCGTGACCACCGCCCGCGGCCGCCTTCTCCTCCTTCGGGAGCTCGGCGACCATGGCCTCGGTGGTGAGCATCAGGCCCGCGACGCTCGCGGCGTTCTGGAGCGCGGTGCGCACGACCTTCACGGGGTCGATGACGCCCATGCCGATCAGCGCGCCGTACTCGCCGGTTGCGGCGTTGTAGCCGAAGTCGCCCTTGCCCTCGCGGATCTTCTGGACGACGATCGAGCCTTCCTCTCCGGCGTTCGCCGAGATTTGGCGGATCGGCTCCTCGAGCGCGCGGCGCACGATGTTCACGCCGACGTTCTGCTCGGTCGAGACCTTGAGGCCGGCGAGCGCACCCTGCGCGCGCAGCAGCGCGACGCCACCGCCGGGGACGATGCCCTCCTCGACGGCCGCGCGGGTCGCATGGAGCGCGTCCTCGACGCGAGCCTTCTTCTCCTTCATCTCGGTCTCAGTGGCCGCACCGACCTTGACGACGGCGACGCCGCCGGCGAGCTTCGCGAGGCGCTCCTGGAGCTTCTCGCGATCGTAGTCGCTGGTGGTGTTGTCGATCTGGACGCGGATCTCCTTGATGCGCGCCTGAATCTTCGCCTGATCACCGGCGCCGGCCACGATGGTCGTCGTGTCCTTGTCGATGAGCACGGTCTGCGCGCGGCCGAGGTCCGAGAGCGTGACGTTCTCGAGCTTGAGGCCGAGTTCTTCCGCGATCACCTGACCGCCGGAGAGCGTCGCAATGTCCTTCAGCATCTCCTTGCGGCGATCGCCGAAGCCGGGGGCCTTGACGGCGGCGCAGGAGAGCGTCCCGCGGATCTTGTTCACGACGAGCGTCGCGAGCGCCTCGCCCTCGACGTCCTCGGCGATGATGAGCAGGTTCTTCTGCTGCTTCGCGATCATCTCGAGGACCGGGAGCAGGTCCTTCATGTTCGAGATCTTCTTCTCGCTGATGAGGATGTAGGAGTCCTTCAGCTCCGACTTCATGTTCTCGGGGTCGGTCACGAAGTAGGGCGAGAGGTAGCCGCGATCGAACTGCATGCCCTCGACCGTGTCGAGCGTCGTCTCGGCCGACTTGTTCTCCTCGACCGTGATCACGCCCTCCTTGCCGACCTTCTCCATCGCCTCGGCGAGGAGCTTGCCGATCTCTTCGTCACCGTTCGCGCTGATGGTGCCGACCTGCGCGATCTCGCTCGAGTCCTTGGTCGCCTTCGCGAGGGTCTTGAGGTGAGCGACGATGGTCTCGACGGCCTTGTCGATGCCGCGCTTGATCTCCATCGGGTTGTGGCCCGCAGCGACGAGCTTCGCGCCCTCGCGGTAGATCGACTGCGCGAGCACGGTCGCGGTCGTCGTGCCGTCACCGGCGACGTCGGAGGTCTTCGAGGCGACCTCGCGGACCATCTGCGCGCCCATGTTCTCGAACTTGTTCTCGAGCTCGATCTCCTTCGCGACGGTCACGCCGTCCTTGGTGATCGTGGGCGAGCCGAAGCTCTTTTCGATGACGACGTTGCGACCCTTGGGGCCCAGCGTGACCTTGACCGCGTCGGCCAGGGCGTCGACGCCGGCGAGGATGCGGTTGCGTGCGGACTCGTGGAAGAGAATTTCCTTGGCGCTCATGGTGTTGTCTCCGTTCTTTCGTTCGTGTGGCTAGGGGTTTCAGCTCTCGAGAACGCCGAGGATGTCTTCCTCGCGCAGGATGAGGAGCTCCTCACCGTCGACCTTGACCTCGGTGCCGGCGTACTTGCCGAAGAGCACGCGGTCGTTCGCCTTGACCTCGAGCTTGCGGATCGAACCGTCGTCCGCGAGCTTGCCGTTGCCGACGGCGATGACGGTGCCCTCAATGGGCTTCTCCTTCGCCGTCTCGGGGATGAACAGGCCACCCTTGGTCGTCTGCTCGCCTTCGAGGCGCTTCACAAGAACACGGTCGTGCAGGGGTCGAATCTTCATGGGTTTCTCCGGTGTGCCCGCGCGGGCTCAAGGGCTCGATGCGGGCTCGTTGCTGCGTGGCGAAAGTGGCCGCGTGTGGCGCGGTCAGGGGACGTCCGCTCGCTTGGGCCGTCGAAGGAGCCCGACGGGGGAGGGACGCACGATTGTTGGCACTCGCCTAGGGCGAGTGCTGACAGGCGGCGCTAAAATAGTCGCCGACACGCCGCTGTCAAGGGCGGGAAAGCTGAATTCGTTCGCGCCTCTAGCAGCCCTCGGGAGTGGTGCTAAGTCCGCGAGACAATTCGCCGATCTGAAGGTTTTCGGTTTCTGGCCGTTCCACTGGGTATCGGTCAAAAGACACTTAGGGAGCCTGTCTCGTGCAGACCCTTGCCCAAACCGACCACTGCGCCGCTGCCCCTCGTCCCGTCTGGTCGACCCCTCGGGGTTCGATGCACGGGCCCGGCCGCGGTCGCCACCGGAGGTGCACGCCATGAGCGACAGTAGCCTTGTCCTCGATCTCTCACCGGATGTCGACGGGTACTTCTCGGAGGTCGTCGACGACGCCGTCCGCGCCCGTGGGGTCTCGACCTCCGACGCCACGAAGCACTATCTGGCAGGCTTGCTCGGCGACTACGCTCGCGGCGCGCTCACGATGGAAACGCTCGAGCGGCCACTGACGCTGCTCCTTCAAGAGGCCCTCGACCAGACCGGCGCGGCCCGCTTCGAGCGGTTGCGTCGCATCGGTGACGGCGTCCTCTACGCGCTCGGGTTTTTCGGCCCGCGGATGACCCGCCACGGCGCTGATCCCCGCTACGTCATGGTGATCGGCTCGAGCGCCTACGGTCACGCGTCGTCGATGCTCCGCCTCACCGGCGGCGGCGGCGCGCCCGACGTGCTGCAGGAGCTCGCCGAGGGCTATGGGAGCTTCGTCGCGGTGATGACCGAGGTCGCCGAGGCCGCGCTCGCGCCGGCGACCGAGGCCGACAGCGGCGTGCTGCGCCTCTACGAACGGTGGAAGGCGACCGGCTCGGAGCGCCTCGCGGGAGCGCTCGTCAAGCACGGGCTGTGTCCGCAGCGCGGGCCGGGCGGGGTTCACTGAAGGGGCCGCGATGAGGCTCCCCAGGCTCGTCCAGCGGAGGCTCTGCGATTATTACGGGCTCGACGACGTCCCCGACGTAACCGCCTTCGTCGAGGTCGGTCCCGCCGGCTCGCGCGAGCGCGTGTTGGTTCGCGAGAGCGTCGACGGCGTCGAGCTGCGTGTCGAGCTGCCCGAGACCGCCCTCGGCGACGGCGCGGGGCTCGACGGCGCGTGCCAGCTCGTCGAGGGCGTGAGCCACTTCGTGCTGCTGGCCGAGCGCATCCGCTGCGAGCTGCCGACGACGCACCTCGAGCTCGAGATGCAAGCCGAGGTCGACAAGTTCCTGGTGCTCGGCGTGCTCCCGAACCCGCTCCCCGACGACGCTCGCGCGGGGCTCCGAAGGCGGCTCTTCGAAGAGGCGCGGTTCCTCGACCCCGAGCAGACCGACGCCGGGGAGCGCTACCGCCTCGCGAGCTGGGCCGCGGAGCGGTTCGTCCACCGCCTCGAGCGCGATTTTCTTCGGCGGGCGCGCCATCGAGAGCTCCGCGCGCTCCTCGCGAGGTTCTTTCGTGCCGGGCAGACCGAGAAGCTTTCGCTGGCCCGCGCCGCTTGACCCTTGTCAACGACGGCGGCGCTCTTGCGGACCGCGCTTGGTTTCGCGAGGTCCTTTTGCGATAGTGACCGAATGTACGGCCAAGGCAATCCTCCCGGCGGTTTCGGTCCCCCCGGCGGCGGCGGTTATGGTCCTCCCGGCGGTGGCGGCTACGGCCCTCCGCCCGGTGGCGGCTACGGCCCTCCGCCCGGTGGCGGCTACGGTCCCCCGGGCGGCGGCGGTTACGGTCCCCCCGGCGGCGCACCTCCCGGCGGCGCACCTCCCGGCGGCGCACCTCCCGGCGGTGCACCTCCAGGCGGTGGCGGCTACGGCCCTCCGCCCGGTGGCGGCTATGGTCCCCCGGGCGGCGCGCTTCCAGGCGGCGGCTACGGCCCCCCGCCCGGCGGAGGCTATGTTCCTCCTCCCGGCGGAGCCCCGCCGCCCGGCGGCTTCGGCGGCCCACCGCAGGGCGGCTTCGGCGGCCCCCCGCCGGGCGGGTTCGGCGGTCCCCCACTGCCGCCTTCGTCGTCCGGCGGCGGGAAAAACGGCCTCATCGCAGGGCTCGGCATCGGCTGCCTCGTGCTGGTCGTCGTGGTGAGCTTCGGCGTCTACTCGACGATCAAGAAAACGAAGCGGGTCGCCAACGCGATCGCATCCGCGGTCGCCACGAGCGGCATCCAGGTGGACGGCGTTCCGAACGCCGGCAAGGGGCAGATCAAGCTCGAGTTCAAGAACGGTCAGACCTTCAAGGGCAAGACGGGCAGCACGCTCCACCTCGTTGGTGAACTCGCCAACGTCGGGACCGACTCGGTGGCTCGGCCGTCGGCGAAGGTGACGCTCCTCGACGCCTCGGGCACCGCGGTCGACAGCGGCTCGTGCATCGCCGCGGGCGTCCGCTCCCTGCCCGCGGGCGAGTCGGTGCCCTGCTACGGGCTCTTCACGAAGACCGCGAGCTACGCGAGCCACAAGGTCGAGACGCAGGGTTTTCCCGATTACCAGAACCTGCAGCTCGCCAAGCTCGACATGGCGGACGGGACCATGAACGAGCCCACCAACGTCTACTCGCCGTACAAGGTGACCGGCAAGGTGACGAACCAGTCGACGTTCACCGCGAAGTCCGTCTGGATCGCGGTGGGGCTGTACGACGAGGCCGGCAAGCTGTGCGGCGCGGGGCAGGGCGCCGTCGCGGGCAACGACCTCGACGCGGGCGCCGCGGCGCGCTTCGAGGTGAGCATCTACAACGTGTCGGCGAAGCCAAAGCGCTTCGAGGCCAAGGCGTTCGGCTACGACAAGTGACCGCTCGACGCCGCGTTCGGTAGGCGCGGGCAGTCGGGCCCGCCCGATCGGCGCGGCCGGCGGAGGGAACCTTTTCGCCTCGTCGGGCGTCCGACATGTCGGATGTCCGGCACGCCCGCCAGAGAGCGGCTAGGATCACGCTCGGTGACCGACCCGGAGCTACTGCCCCTTCGGCGATCCGCACTGCGCGCCGAGCGGCGCATGCGCCTCGCTCGCATGCTCGCCTCGCTGCCGCTGACGCTCGTTTGGGCGTCCGCGGTCGCGGCCGGCATGCTCGCCGTCCGAAAGATCGCGCCCGAACGGCTCGCCGACCGAACGACGGCGCTAGGCCTCGGCGGCGTCGTATTGATTTCGGTCATTTATCTGCTCGCCGCGGCGCTGCGGCGCCTGCCCCCGTCTGCCGGCGCGCTCGCGCTCGATCGGCACCACGGCGGCGCGGGTCGCCTGCCGAATGCGCTCGAGTTCGCGGACGTCCCGGAGCCTGCGCGCGCTCCGATGATGCGCGCCGCGATCGAGGACGCGCGTGACGCGTTTGCCGCCGGACTCTCGCCGCGCGAGGCCGTCCCCGTGCCGGTGCCTGCGGAGCTCGGGCTGGGGCTGGTTGCGCTCGTCGGGCTTGCCCTGGTCGCGCTCGCCGAAGTGCCACGATGGGTCGCGGTCCCGGCGCTCGTCCAGCCGCCTTCGGTCGACGCCCTCGAGCTCTCCGAGGATGACCTCGCGCTCTTTCGCGACGCGCTCCGGGACGTGGTCCGCGACGACGACAACCCCGAGCTGCGCGAAGCTGTCGGCGAGTTCAACCGCCTCATCGAGGACCTCGCCGAGCGCCGCCTGTCCCGCGATGAGGCCTTCCGACGGCTCCGCGAGCTCGACGAGCGCATGAGCCGCGAGGCCGCCGAGGAGCGCGACGCGATGAAGCAGGCACTCGCCGACCTATCGAACGAGCTCTCGCAGAGCGAGCTGTCGCGACCGACCTCCGACGCGCTCCGCAAGCAGGAGTTCGGCCGCGCGCGCGACGAGCTGAAAAAGCTGACGGAGCGGCTCGTCGGCAAGAAGAAGCCCTCGAAGGCCGAGCTCGAGCGGCTGAAGAAAGCACTCGATCGCGCCTCGAGCTCCAACAAGCAGGCGCTCGAGCGGCTCGAGGAGAAGCGCGCCGAGCTTCGCAGCTCGCTCTTGAAGGCCAAGGAGGCCTCGGAGAAAGAGCCGAACGACGAGCGTAAGCGAAGCCTGCTGCGGAAGAAGGAGCGCGAGCTGTCGCGTCTCGACCGCGACGTGAAGCGACGTGAGGCCGCCGCGCGCAAGCTAAACCGCCTCGAGCGGCAGCTCGGCAAGGCCGCGGCCGACCTCTTGCGGGATCTCGGGGTCTCTGCCGAGGAGCTCGAGCAGCTCACCGAGGACCTCAACCGGATGGAGGAGGAGCAGCTCACCGACAAGGAGAAGGAGGAGCTTCGGCAGCGCATTGAGGAGCTCCGCGAGCTCATCCGGCAGGAAGGTCAAGGCGGCGAGCGCTTGAAGCAGCGGATGCAGCGCTTCACGCGGCGCGCGCGAGGCTCCGAGAGCGGCTCCGGAAAGGGCGAGCGCGGTCCCCGTGGCAAGCGACGGCCGGGTGGGCAGGGGGCCGAGCAGGGGGACGACGGCGA
>VGRJ01000123.1 GCA_016875405.1 Deltaproteobacteria bacterium
CGACGCCCAACGGCAGCGCCTCGAGCGACGCACGCAGGTCGACGCGGGCGATCCAGGCTCGCCCTCCGAGCGCACCCACGACCGCCTCGCGACCCGCGAACAGCCCCGCCGCGAGCGCGACGACCGGGAGCAGCGAGAGCCAGCGCGAGCGCCCGCGCATGAGCCACGCGGTCGACAGGGCGAGACCCACCCACGCCGAGCGAGAGCGCCCGAGGACGACGGCCACGAGGCCCAAGACGAACGGCGCTCCGACCATGAGGCGCGCTCGTGTACGCTGAAAAACGCTGGACTCCAGCGCGATCACGCCGGTCTCTTCGCGAGGCGTGAGGAGCAGCGGGAGGCACGGCGCGACGGCGAGACCGAGCGCATTGGGGTTGCCGAAGCCGGCCTCGATCGGGCGGCCGAGCAGCCCTTGACCGATCGCAAGCAGTCCAGCCACGCTGGCCACGCCACGCGCATAGGCTCGCGCGTCCGCCTCGTGCTCCCGCGCGTCGCCGCCAGACACGGCGAGCCCAACGAGCGCCATCACGAGCCAGGGAGCGAGCACCGTGGGCTCGGGATGGCCGGACCAGAGGAGCGACAGCCCGAGCCAGGCCGCGAGGCTCGCGGCCAGGACGAGCGCCGGCCCGGTGCGAAGTCGGTCCAGGTCGAGCGCCGCCATCGCGAGCGCGACGACCAGCACGAGCGTCGCCTTCGGGAGCAGCGCCGGAACCAGCGGATCGAAGGCGAGCGCTGCCGCAGCGAGCGCGAGCCCTCGCGCGGCGGGACGTTTCATCCGCGGTCGTCGAGCAGCACGCGGAGCCTGTCGCGGACGTCCTTGCGCTCCTCGCGAGCGAGCGCGCGGCGCATCGCCCAGGTGATTCGCTCGTCCTTGTTTCGCTTCAGGTAATACTCACCAAGCTCGCGCTCCTGCGCGTTGGAGGAGCTGAGCGCCTCGAGGAAGCGCATGAACCCCGCGTCCGGCTGCCACGCGAGGCGGACCGCCGCAGCGCCCATGGCAAGCTCGGGCGTCGCGCTCTTCGTGCGTTCGACGAGCAGCGGATCGAGCACGCCACGAAACCCGGGCTCGACGACGTCGGTCAGCGCGCGGACCGCGTCCGGCAGAGACTCGGCCGCGAGGTTGTCGAGCTCGGCGACGACGCTGGCCCCCGCGGGCGCGTGACCGAGGCGCCCCGCGGCAATGAGGCTCGCGAGTCGCGCCTTGACTTCGGTCGTGGTCGAGCGCTGAAGCACGAGGTCCGTCGCACCCGTGTCGCCGAGGCCGCCGAGCAACCGCAGCGCATCGATGGAGTCGGTCGACGCCGGCAGGGCCCACGAGTCACGCAGAATGCTCGCCGCGAGGCTCGACGCCCCCGCCGGTCGCAGCACCGACAGCCAGTCGCCGAGGCGACGCTGGCCCCGCGTCCACGCGAGGAGGATGCGGCCGGTGTCGGCGCTGCGCGGCACCTTCGTGAACGTCCCAGCGAGGGGGTCGACGTCGCAGCCGTACGAGAGCACACAGCGAAGGAGGTACTCGCGCACGCGCCCGTCGCCGGCCTTCCCGAGGGCGAGCGCGGCGCGGCGGATCGAGGCGCCGTGACGGGAGGGGTCGAGCCCGGCGTAGAGGCGGTCGTGGACGAGATCGGCGCGCCCCCCGGGGGTGAGCGCGTGCAGGGCGTAAATCGCCTCTTCCTTGAGCGAGAGGTTCGCAGCATCGGCGAGCGGCGTGAGGGCGGCGAGCGCGGCGTCGCGCGCCGAGCCTTCGAGCGTGAGCTTGCCCATGGCGGCGACGGCGCTGGTGCGGACGAAGTCACTCGCGTCGCCGAGCGCCTGCTGCAGCAGCGGGAGCCCGCTCGCGTGAGCGACATCGCCAAGGACGAAGGCGGAGTTCAGCCGAATGACCGCCTGCTTGTGCTCGATCGTCTTGCCGATCTCCGCGTAGAACGCGTTCTTGTCGAGGCGCTCGAGCGCGAACGCGAGGTTGTTCAGCATGCGCGACTCGCGAACCTCCGGCAGGCGCGCGAGCAGCGCCTTCGTCGCGGTCTTGTCGCCGATGTGCCCGAGCGCGTAGATCGCCTTGTTCGCGATCTCGGCGTTCGGGCTCTCCATCAGCGGGACGAGGGCCGAGGTCAGCTTGGGCGCGCGCAGCTCGGCGGCCGCGAACGTCGCCGCAAGCACGAGCTCGGTGTTGTCGCTCTTCAACGCCGAGGCGACGTCGGCGATGAGGGTGTTGCGGTTCATCAGGTGGCGCTGCGTCCACAGCGACTCGAACGCGACCGGCCGCAGGTCGAGGCCGGCATCGGGCTTCTCGGCGAGGACCTTACGCAGCTGCGTGACGACGCGCTTGTCGCTGATCGTCCCGAGCGCGCGCACGATCTCGGTGCGGATGAAGACCTCCTCGTCCTTGCGCTCGAACAGCTTGATGAGTGGCGCCACGCTGGACGGATCCGGCATCGCTTCGAGCGCCTTGACGACGCGGAATCGGACGGCCGGCTCCCAGTCTGCGAGCGCCGTCTGGAGCGTCCCGAGCGCCCGGCGATCGCCGAGCGCCTCGAGGACGATCGCGCACCGCGCCCGCGCATCGACCTCGACGTTGTCGGCGAGGCAGCGCTCGAGCGCGCGCGTGGACCGCTTGCCGAGGTTCACGAGCTCCGGGCTCGACGGCAAGTCGCGGTAGGGGACGTTGATCAACACCGACGCGTCGCTCGGAATGCTGCGGAGGAGGCGCCGCCGGGCCCGCTCGGGCTCGCTCAAACCTTCGTCCTCGGCCTGGCCCGTGCCGATCGCCGCGGTCTGCACGGCGACGATGGCCGCGGGCGCGAGCGCAGCGAGGAGGAGCAGGGGTCCGAGCCAGCGGCGGCGGGTCTTCATGGGCGGTCTTCTTTCGTCGTGGGGCCGGTGCGGAGAGTCGAGGGTTCGGCGCGGCGCGTGAGCTTGCGGACCGTGGCGGTTAGCTCGTCCTGCGTCCGCAGCGCGGAGAGGTAGCGAATGGCGACGTGCCGGCCAAGGCATTTGCCCTTCTGGTCATCCCAGGCGATCCGCTCGATCGACCGGTCGGCGTAGAGGGCGAGGTCGAACCGCTCGTCGCAGCCCGGGCCCGGCTCGAGATCGAGCACGTAGCTCGCATCGGCGCGCGGTGCGTCGGGAGGCGCAGGCTCGTCGTGGCGACCCGAGCTCTCGTCGGGCGAGGCCGCGTCGGTCGCGACGCCACCACAGGCGCCGAGCGCGAGGAGGAGCACGAACGAGGAGGCGCGACGGAGCGGGTTCATGGGCGAGGCGGGTCGTAGCACGGGCACGCACCGCGAGGCCAACGCCGCGCAGCGGGGCAGCACCGACGCGTCAATGCCACGCCCGCGGATCGCATTCCCTGACCGAAACGAAAGCCCGTGCGTCACGGGCTGAAGATCGACAGCGCCCGCGGGACGAGCTCGACCCGGAGCGGCAGGAGGCCGAGCGGCTCACCGTCGACGTCGAGTGGAAACACCTCACGGATCCGCGGGTTGTCGAGGTCGATGTCGATCGCGTCGCAGGCGAAGATCTCGACCTTCGGGAGCTCGACGTGCTTGCCACGGTAGATGGACAGCGACGACAGGAAGAACTCGAGCTTGGGTGCATCGCCCAGCGAGACGACGTGGAAGAGGCCGTCGTCGAGCGTCGCCATCGGCGCGACCTCCATGCCACCGCCGAAGTAGCGGCCGTTGCAGATCGCGAGCGTGCGCGTCGACAGGCGGTACTCGCGCTCCTCGCTCCCGATCCGTGCCCGGCAGCGCACGACGCCGATCTCGCTTTGGGCGAGCGCCTTCAGGGTCGACGTGAAATACGCGACCGTGCCCCCGAAGCGGCGCGCCGAGCGGGTGATGTAGCGATCGACGAGTCCGCCAAGCCCGATGCCGAGGATGTTCACGAAATACGCCGTCGCCGCGGCGTCGTCATGGTCTCGGTAATGGAGCCGCCCAACGTCCACCGAGCGCGTCTTGCCCGCCGCGATGACCTGGCAATACCGATCGAGCCGATGCTCGAGCGCGAGGGTCCGCCGAAGATCGCCGCCGGTGCCCTGCCCCACGATGCCGAGCCGGGGCACTGCGACACCACGGTCCTTCGCGCGCATCAGGCCGTTGACGACCTCGTGGATCGTCCCGTCGCCACCGACCGCGATCACGACCTCGCGCCCCGCATCCGCGGCCTCCTCGGCGACGGTGACGCCATGCCGCGGCCGCTCGGTCTGCGCGACGTCGATCGCGCCGAGGTAGCGCTCGATCACCCGGCACAGCTCGTCGGCGCGAGCGCCGGTCTTACCACCCTGGGAGTTCGGGTTGAGGATGACGAGGGGCCGCATCGACGTTCACCCGGGCCAGACCACGCCGCGGGCGCGCAGATCCCGGACGGTGTCGGACAGCGTCTCGTTGGGATCGCGCGCGACGAAGCCCAGCTCGCGTTCGGCCTTGGCCGCGGAGCAGTACCAGAAGAACTGCGACATCTCGGCGCTGATCCGATCGACCGGCGGGGTCGCCCCCACGAGCTTCGCGGCGCGCGCCATGAGATCGGCGCTGACGCCCGCGAGCGTCGCGCTGGTGCGCGGGAGCCGCATCGGCGGGGCCTTGACATCCGTCATCCTCTCGAGCCGCCCGAAGAAGGAGGCGAGCGACATGTTCGCCGCGTTGACGAGGTAGCGCTCGCCTGCGCGCCCCTTCTCCATCGCGAGGAGCAGCGCGCGCGCCGCGTCGCGGGCATCGACGAACGCGATGCCACCGCCGGGTGTGAAGGGGATCTTGCGATCGAGGAATTTCTCGACGTCCTCGGTCGAGGAGCCGTGAAGATCGCCCGGGCCGAGCAGGAGCGAGGGATTCACCACGACGACCGCGAAGCCCTCGCGGTTGCGCTCGAGCGCGGCCTTCTCGGCGTAGAGCTTGCTGCGGTAGTAGGGCCAGCGGGCAACGAGCTCCGTCGGTGCCGGGGCGTGCTCGTCGCGCACCTCGTCGGGGTCGCTCGACACCGCGACGGTCCCGCTCGTGCTCGCGTAGACGACCCGATCGACGCCGACTTCGGCGAGCGCGTCGAGCGTGACCTTCGTCCCCTCGACGTGGACCTCGAACATCGCGGGCGCGTCCTCGATGTCGCGCGAGACCTTGCCCGCGACGTGGTAGGCGCCGTCGCAGCCGGTCGCGGCGGCACGGACCGAGGCGGCGTCGAGCACGTCACCGCGCCGCACGTCGACGCCGAGCGCGGCCAGCGATGCGTCCTCCTTGCGGCACAGCGCGACGACCTCGTCCCCGCGCTCGCGAAGCGTCGCGACGAGGTGTCGCCCGAGAAATCCCGTCGCTCCCGTGACGAACCACTTCATGGCAGATCAAAGGCCTCCTTGAAGGTGCCGAGGAGCGAGACGTCGTTCGACTTCACGAGGCCGCTCATCACCTCGACCGGCGAGGGCATGTAGCCGTCCTCGACGATGCGCGTGAAGATCTCCTGGGTCGTCTTCAGCACGCAGTCGGCCGTTCCTCCAGGGGGCTTGCCGTTCTCGATGGTGCAGCGCTCCGGCTCGAGGAGCGCGTACCACTTGCACTCGTTCTCACCGCCGAGCGTGAAGTAGAACGACACGGGCTTGGTGACGCGCCCCGGTACGTAGCGCTGTTCGAGCTTCCGGAAGAGCGTGACGAGCGGGTGCTCACGCTTCTCGCCGAGCGCCTCGTCGGCCGAGGCGTAGCGGTGAAGCTCGAGGACGCCGCCATCGCGAAGTGCGACGACCGCCGCGCGGGCGAGCTTCGCCGCGACCTTGCACGCCGTCGCGAACTTCATTCCCGCGGTGAGTCGCTCGAGCTCGTCGAAGGTGAGCGCCGGGCCGATGCGCGCGGTCAGCTCGCGGCGCGTCGGCACCTTGCCGCCCTTCGGCAACGCCTCGTAGGTGCCACCGAGGTAGACCGGCAGGATGTCGGTGCGGTTCGAGAGCGCGAGGTGACCGAGCGTCGACTTGAACTCGTGGACCACGCCGTCGGTACTTCGAGTTCCCTCAGGAAAGAGGAGCACCGTCTTGCCTGAGCGGATCGTGTCCCCGGCCTCGCGGAGCGCCTGGCGGATGTTCGCCTTGCGGTCGAACGCCTGCAGGTTCGTGAGCTTCTCGAAGTAGGTGCGCCGCAGCGTGCCGTCGAAGAAGTAGTCCTGCGCGGCGAGCGAGACGAGGTCCTCGCCGTAGCTGCCGAGCGCGTATTTCACGAGCCCCATGTCGAGGTGGCTCGCATGGTTCGAGACGACGATCGTGTTGCGGTTGTGAGGGATGAACGCTCGCCCCTGCACCGCAGGCTTCATCACGCGTCCGTAGAAGCCCATCTGCGCCTTGCCGAGCAGGGCCTTCGCCGCGCCTGCGAGCGGCGCCGGGATGTCGAGGCTCTTCGACTCGGGCTCGTCGTCGATGACCGCCATGGTCCGCGCCGGGCGCGCCGTCGCGCAGAGCTCTGCCAGCTCGGCCACGGTCTCGACCCTCGCGAGCTGCTCCTGCGGCAAGGGGCGACCGAGCCGCGCCTCGAGCGCGACGGCCAGCTCCATCGCTTGGAGCGAGTCGAGCCCGAGATCGGCGGCCAGCGACTGCTCGGGTCGAATGTCCGCAACGCTGCGGTTCGTGATCGCCGCGAGCGACTGCTGAACGACGGCGAGGCTTCCACCGGAGGTCGCGGCCGAGGTCACCGGAGCCGCGGTCGCGGCCGTCAAGCGCTCGAGGATCGCCTTCACCTCGCTGCGCTTGACCTTGCGCGTGGCGGTCTTCGGGAGGTCGACGTCGTACAGGTGAACGACCGCGGGCTGACAGTGCTTCGGGAGCTCCGCGATCGACTTCTTCAGGGAGCGCATCGCGCGCGCGTGAAGCTCGTGGCGGGGCTCGTCCTTGTCACGCAGCGGGACCGCGAGGCAGGCGACGATCTCCGTGTCGCCACGCACGAGCCCGACGATCGAGAGCTCTTCGACGTCCGCGACCTTGCCGAGGAGCTCCTCGACGTCGTCGGGATAGACGTTCTCACCGGAGGCCCCGACGATGACGTCCTTCGAGCGACCGACCAGCACCAGCTGCCCCTTCTTGTCGAGCTTGCCGAGATCGCCCGTGTGCAGCCAGCCCTCGGCGTCGACGACGCCGCGCGTCGCCTCCTCGTTGCCGAAATAGCCCTGCATCACGTTCGGCCCCTTCGCCCAGACCTCGCCGACGCCATCCTTGTCGGCGTTCGCGATCCGAACCGTGATCCCGGGGATGGCCTTGCCGACGTGCCCCGCGCGCGACCGCGGCGAAGCCTTGGCGACGGTGAGGACCGGCGCAGCCTCGGTCAGGCCATAGCCCTCGGACAGGTGAAGACCGAGCCCCGCGAAGGTCTCGGCGGTGCTCTTCGGGAGCGCGCTGCCCCCGCTGATCAGGTACTTCACGCGACCGCCGAGCTTGTCGTGGACGGGCCCGAAGAAGAGCTTGCCGGCGTCCATCCCGGCGGTCTTGCCGAGCATTCGGTTCAGCTCGAGCGCCCAGTCGAACGCCGCGCCCGCAACCTTCCCGCGGTCCTTCGCCTGGTTCACGATCCGACGCTCGAGGAGCTGCCAGAGCGCCGGCACACCGACCATCGCGCTGACCCGCGCCTTCGAGAGCCCCTCGCCGAGCCGCTCGGAGGTGATCTCGCCGATGTAGGTGATCGAGGCGCCGCGCGACATCGGCAACAGCAGGCCACACGAGAACTCGAAGGTGTGGTGGAGCGGCAGCACGCTGAGGACGCCATCGCTCGGCGAGAGGAAGAACAGCGGAGTGAGCGAGGCGAGCAGCGAGGTGAAGTTCTCGTGCGTCAGCATCACGCCCTTCGGCTCGCCGGTGGTGCCACTCGTGTAGATGATGCTGGCGAGCGCGTCGGGCCGCACCTCGACGGCCGGCGGCACGAGGCGCGCGTCGTTGCGGATGACCTCGTCGAGGTCGAGCACCTCGAGCTCGGGCAGGCTCTGCCGCACGCCCAGGCCGGCTGCGCCATCGACATCCTCACCCCAGAGCGCGACGCGCGCGCCCGAGGCTTGAACGACGTTCGCGATCTGCTTCGAGGAGAGCTTGGGATCGATCGGCACCGCGACGGCGCCCGCGCGCAGGATCCCGAAGTACGCGATGGGCCAGGCGGGTCGGTTGTCGCCCGTGAGCACCACGCGATCGCCAGGCTGCACGCCGCGGGCGGCGAGGCGCGCGGCAACGGTCGCCGAGGCTTCTCGCCACTCGATGAACGTGATGCGCGAGAGGCCGTCGTCCTCGAGCATGCGAAGCGCGACGCCGTGGTCATGCCGCTCGGCCATCTCGTCGAGCAGCGCGACGAGCGTCTCGTGGCGGCGCAGGGGCTTCGTCTCGCGGCGCAGCTTCTCCTCGAGCTGGGGGCCCGCCCACTTCTCGATCGCGGGGATGTGGACGTCGTACATCCACGCGCGCCAGTCGATCCGCTCCGGGTACCACACGAGGCGTGCGCGCTCTTCGTCCGGCATTCGATCGAGCGCCGCGCGCGTGTTGGCGCAGCTGAAGATCCACTCGCACTCCGCCGTGAAGGGGAGGAAGAGATCCATCACGTCGCCCATCTTGTCCTCGGTCGCCGCGACCTTGCGCAAGGCCTTCGCCGCCGGCTTGAACAGCGCCGCCGCGGGGCCGAGCGCGAGCGCATCGAGGACGGACGCCACGCCGCGCTCGACCTTCGCGACCGCGTGGGCGCCGTGAGTCTGGTACTCGCGCTTCGACAAGTTTACCGGCTCGACGCGCGCGAGGATCGCGTTGACGAGGCGGTTGCCCTCGTCGCCACCGTCCTGGAGCTTCTTGCGTTTGTAGAGCCCGATGAGCTCCATGTACCGCGACATCTTGCAGCCGTTCACGTCGCCGCAGCCGTATTGATAGACGGGCTCGAAATTGCCTTCGATCAACTCGACGAGCGACGCGATCATCCCGCTGCAGACGAAGTCGACCGGGATGATGTCGAGGTGAACGTTCTCGTCCGCGGGGAACTGGCTCTGACCCTTCAGCGCCATGTAGATGAAGGGCGCCGAGGTGTTGATGCCCTCGTTCCAACCCGGGAACGGGAACTCGCACGACGACTCGATCACCGCGGGGCGCACGATGGTCACCGGCACACCGGAGGCCATCAGCACCTGCTCGCCGATGCTCTTGGTGTAGGTGTAGATGTTCGACCAGCCCCAGTAGAGCGCGCGCTCCCTGCCGGCCTCGGTCAGCTGCTCGCGGACGTACTTTCGCTTCACCTTGGCGAGCTCGTCCTCGAGCACCACGCCCCGACACGGCTCGCCGCGATCGACCAGGTTCTTCTTCGCCACGTCGAGGAACGCGCTCTGACGGTAAGCGTCCTCGCAGCGGTGACGCACGTGCTCGATCACGTCGAGGCACTCGCGGATCTCGTTCTGCGGATCCCAGTGGGTGCGGTCGAGCTTGCGGTTCACCGGCACGCCGCCGTCCGGCATCGCGATCAACCGCTCGGCGGGTGCGTTCTCGGCGCGCGGGAAGGGCACGTCGCGCGGGTCGACCTCTTCGATGAGGCCCGTGCGGTAGCCGGCGACGTAGCACGTCGAGGTGTGCATCACCGGGGCACCGAGCGCGCGGCACAGATCGATCAGGTTGTTGACGCCGAAGGCGTTGGCCTCGAGCGCCTCGTCGAGCGGCGGGTTGAAGTCGACGACGCCCGCCACGTTGACGACCGCCGCGATGTCACCCGCGTGCGCCTCGATGAACTCGCGCGTGAAGCCGACGGCGGGGCGCGCCATGTCCCCGGCGACCGGCGTGATCTTCTCGCGGAGGAAGGCCTCGAAGCTCGCGCCCGGGTGCGCCTCGCGGATCGGATCGAACGTCGGCGACGACGCGATGTCCGCCCAGAAGCGCTCCTCCGGCGACTGGTCGCGCTTCGCACGCACGACGAGGTAGACGTGGCCGAGCTCGGGGAAGCGATGCAGGAGCATCGCGACCCAGACCTTCCCGAGGAAGCCCGTGCCTCCGATGACGACGACCTTCTTGCCCGCGAGGATCTTCGAGGGTTCGAGGGTCGGCTTGACGCGGACGCGCGAGGTCAGCGTCGCGCCGAGCGAGTTCGAGAGGACCGCGGACGCGTTGGAGCCGGCGGAAGCCTGGAGCGTGGGATCGATCGGCGCCATGGCGGGAAACGTGCGCGTGCGTAACACGGCCCGCCGGCAACGACCAGAGCGCCCCGGTGCGTATCGAGCTACGCACCCACGGGTCGGAAGCGACCCGTCTTCAAGGTATCAGCCCGTCTTCGAGGTATCAGCCCGCCTTCGAGGTATCAGCCCGTCTTCGAGGTATCTGCCCGTCTTCGAGGCATCAGTAGTTGAGGCCGGTCGTGACGCGTAGCGCCGCGATGCCGGCGTCGAGCGCGGCGTTGCCCGCGCCGAGCGGACCACCGACCGGGAACGTCCCGGCGATCCGGCCGATGAACTTCAGGCCCTTGTCGCGGTCCTGCGTGAAGGAAACGCTGGTTGCGACCCCGGGCTCGAGGACAAACTGCGCGCCCGCGTTGTCGAGGGTGCCGAGCGTGCTCGTCGGAGTCGCGTAGGCAAGCCACGCCTTGAGCCCCGGCTGGAGCAGACCGCCGAACATCGCGTACGAGGCGCCGCCGCCAAGCACCCAGTTGAGCGCGACGTCCTTCACGTCACCGACCGCGCTCTTCGTCGACGGATCGACCGAAGGATCCTTGCCGCCCGTGAGCGCCATGATCTCGAACTTCGTCCGGCCCTCGACGGTGAGCTCGCCGGCGAGGGCGCCCTCACCCATCGGCCGCTGGTAGACGATGCCCGCGCTCGGGACGATGCCGAAGCGGTTCGGCTCCCAGAGCGCGCGATCGTCCCAGCCGCGCATCGCCGAGGACGCCTGGTTCACGTTCCAGCGGGCGAGATCGATGCGGCCGTCGGGATCGGCGAACATGTCGCCCATCGCGGTCGGGACGACGAGCGCGAGGCCAATCGGCAGCACGGTGGTCGGGGTCAGCTTGAAGAACGGTCGCAGCGACAACTCGACGTTGCCCATCGCGATCTGCTTGAAGGCATCCGGATCGCGCGAGCCATCGAGCAGCGGCGTTCGCGGACCATCGGTCGCCGCGCTGCCGAGACCGACGCGTGCGCCGAGCTCCCACTTGTCGCGGATCCGGTAGCTCGCGCCGATCACGAACGAGACGCCGGGCGCTACGGCCGTGGCCGGACCGACTTCTTGGATGGGTACGATCATCGAGCCGGAGGGCGCGAACGAGGTGTCGACCCACACGTTGCCAGGGCCGCCCATCTTGAGCGGCGTCGCCTCGGTGACGCGCTCCTTCTCGACGGCGTCCTCGAGCTCCTTCAATCGACCCGTCTTCCCGGATGGCTTGAACTGGCCCTCCGAGTCGCTGTCCCCGACGCCCCAGTTGCTGGCGCCATCCTCCGACTTCGATGCCCCCTCCGAAGGGGCGGAGTCCGCGGGCGCATCGGCGCTCTCTTCGCTCGCGGGCTTGGCGCCCTCGTCGTCCGCGAACGCGGTGAGGCCAGCGGTCAACGACGCGCCGACGAGCCAAGTGCCGACGAGCCAGGGTGCGAGGGCGGTGGTGCGCATGGTGGGCTGGTGCAGGAAGCTAGTACAAGCTGCGGCTCCATAGAAGTAGAGTGTCGAGTCGCGTGCGCCCATGACGGCTCCTCCGAACGATCTCCCCGAGATACCGGGGTTCGAGCTGCAGCGGCGCCTCGGAGCGGGCGGGATGGCCGAGGTGTTCCTCGCGAAGAAGCGGGGCGCCGAAGGGACCTTCAAGCAGCTGGTGTTGAAGCGCATCCTCCCCGAGCACGTGCGAGCGCGGCGGTTTCGGCTGATGTTCGTCGAGGAGGCGCAGCTCGCCACCCGGCTCAACCACCCGAACATCGTGCAGGTCTACGACCTCGCGCACCACGGCGACGACCTGCTGCTCGCGATGGAGTACGTCGAGGGGCTCGACCTCGCCCGGCTCGTGCGCGCCTCGCGCCGTCGCGGCACGCCGCTGCCCGCCTGGGTCGCGGCCCACATCGTCGCCGAGGTCGCCAAGGGCCTTCACTACGCGCACGAGCGCAAGGACGAGGGCGGTCTTCCCCTCGCGATCGTCCACCGCGACGTCTCGCCGCAGAACGTGCTGCTCGCCTCGAACGGCGCCGTGAAGATCGCCGACTTCGGGATCGCGAGCGCGAACCTGTTTCGCGAGGAGCAGGGGGTGTTGAAGGGCAAGACCGCCTACATGTCCCCCGAGCAGGCGCGCGGCGACAAGGTCGACCGGCGCAGCGACATCTACGCGCTCGGCGTCATCCTGTTCGAGTTGCTGCACGACCGCTCGCCGTACGGCGCGCTGAAGGACGAAGCCCTCGGGGAGGCGGTGCGCCTCGGGGGTGTCCTCGTTCATGCCCGCGAC
>VGRJ01000124.1 GCA_016875405.1 Deltaproteobacteria bacterium
CGGGCAAGCCTGCGGCGCGCAGCGTGAGTCGGGCGGGGCCGAGCTTCTTTCGGAGCGCCTCGAGCTCGCGGGTCGCCTTCGTGCGCTGCGCCTCGGAGAGTGGACGCGTGGCGTCGCTGAAGAGGCCCTCGTAGCGGCGGAGCGCCTCCTCGACTTGGCCAAGGCCGTCGAGCGCAGCGGCGACGCAGAGCGCGCCGTCACCCGTCGGGTCGTCCGCCTCGGCGGCGTTGCAGTCGTTCAACGCGCGGTCAAACTCGCCGTCGAGGAGCCGCTGAGCTCCTTTCGTGCGTAGAGCGAGGGCGGCGGGTAGGCGGATGTCCTTCAGCTCCGTCTCCGCCGCCGCGCGCGCGTCTACCCAGGCGGGAGGCGCGCCAGCCGGGAGCGGCTTGTCCAGGACGGCGCGATAGGCGACGCGGGCCTCGTCCAGTCGACCGAGCCCGACGAGCGCGCGCGCCTTGCAGAGGAGGATGGTGGGCGCGTCGATGACCCGAAGCGCGTCCTCGCACTCCGAGAGCGCGGTCGCGTACGCCTTCGCCTCGAGGCTCGAGAGCCCGGCGACCGCGCGGGCCCGGGCCCGATCCAGATCGTCGGCGGACTGTGCCTGCGCGTCGCGGGGTGCGAGGAGCGCCAGCGCCGCCGCGGTGACACCGAGGAACAGGAGTGAGCGGGTCGCGCGGTCGGGCATCTTCGAGGTCCTTGTCGGAATCAGAAGCCCATCTTGGCCTTGTCACCCGGGCTCGACTGGGGGGCCGGAGCCGGCGCGGCGGTCGCCGGCGTGACGACGACGGCCGTCTCCGCGGCTCGCGCGGTGGCGGGCACGGAGTCGCGCAGCCGCAGGCGGATCCCTCGGCCCCACACCTCGCCGCAGTTTCTCCCGCTGTCGTCGAGCGTGCCCCAGGAGCGCGTGAGGTAGAAGACGTCCGCCTTGCCCTCCATGGCATTGAGCGCCTCGAGGACGGCGGCGCGCTCGCCGCGCGAGAGCGACTTCTCCGTCCCGAGGACGGTGACGTCGTAGAGCATCTTGGTGTCGGCGCAGGCCTTGGCATGGAGCGGCTCGGGGAGCATGTCGAGCTGCATGGCGGTGTGCACCTCGAGCTTCGATTCGGGCAGGAAGTGCGCGTGCTGAGCGCCCTCCTTGATCGCGAGGCCGCACCCCGAAAGAAGAAGCGACGACGCTCCGACGGCCAGGGAAAGGAGCGATGGGAGGGTCTGGGTTCGGGGCGCGCGATGGGTCTGGGGGGACGAGGTCATGGTCGAGGGTCTCCGATGAGCAGCGTGTTGCACTCTTGGTTTCGCGGCCGGACGCTGGTTTGCTTGCGGCTCTGGCGCAAGTTAATTGGCTCACGGTCAAGGGTCCGCGTCCGGCCGCGAGCTGGCCCGCGTCGGCCTCACCCTAGCGGCGTCGTGCGCGGGCCCTGCGCCTCGACGCGCGCCGTCACCGAGTGGGCGATGTCGGCGAGCGACCAGAGGTGTCGTACCGGCGCCATCGGATCGTCCTTGCGGCAGCCCATCCACGCGCTCACGACCCGATCGTTCGCGCGGATCTGAAGGCCGGCGTGCCGCAGCTCGACGAGCCTCGCGCGCACCTCGGTGTCGAACAACGGCTGCGCGGAGCCCTCGCGTGCCGACAGCGCGAAGAGGCGCTCGAAGCGGCGATCGCCGAAGGACTCGACGTCGCGGCCGTGCTCGTTCGTGGTGTTCTGCGGGCGGAGGCCGAGGCCCAGCCGAAGGTCGAACGGAAACCGCGCGGTCAGCTCGAAGTGAAACTGGCCAAACCCGTCGCGCACCGCGAGCGCCTGCGTCTCCACCTGTCCGAGTCGGATGCGCCCGACGAGCGGCGTCGACTGCACCGTGACCTGCGACGTCGTGGCGAACGCGCGCCATGCCGTGTCGAACTCGGCGAGCGCCGCGGCGGGCGGCGTCGTGAGGCGCTGGCGCTCGAGCGCGTGCGCGAGTCCCAGGGTGTGCCGCATGGCGTCGGCGATGCGTGGCGCGTCCGCTTCGCCGACGGCCACGGTGACGCCGCTGTCCGTAAGCTCGGTCTCCGGTCCGCCGAGGAGCTCCGCGCGGATCTCGTCGGTGAGAAAGCGGCGCCCACGCTCGGCTTCGTCCGCGACCGCGAGGAAGCTCGCGTCAAAGGGCTCGTCGTCCGTGCGGAGCGGCCTGCGCGGATCGGACTCGGCCGCGCGCGTGACCCGGAGCCCGACGTCGAGCCGAAGCGGGAGCCGAGCCCGGAGGAGGAGCCGCTCCGCCCGCGAGCGCTCCGGTCCGAGCTGCAGCACCTCGCGCTCGACGACGACGTCCAACCCCTCGACCTCTCCGGTGATGCGCGTCGCATCGCCCTTCAGCCCGAGCCGGCCCTCGCACGCCCACATCGCCCGTGAAATCACGGTGCTCCCGGTTGGGGCACGGGGCGTCTGGCGCAAGATCCGGTCGAACCAGCTCATCGACCTTGTGGGCGTACCACGGCCACCGAGCCTCCGCGAAGTTGGTGGTGACGCGCAACGCCGCACGGCAGCGCGTCGCCCGCTCCTCCTCGCGCCCGCCTTCGCGACCCCTCCGCTCACCCCTCCATGGGGAGCGCCTTCGTGAAGTGGTACTCGAGCGTGCCGCTCGCGTCGTGGAGCGGCCTCGTCGCGCCCGTCCTCAGGTATCCGCGCCGCTCGTAGAAGCGGTGGGCCGTCTCGAAGCGGGTGTCGCTCCACAGCTCCACCGACCGCGCGCCGTGCGCTCGCGCGGCCGCCTCGACCTCGTCGACGAGCCTCCCGCCAAGCCCCGTTCGGCGCTCGCTCGCCGCGACGTAGAGCTTCTTCAGCTCGACGGCGTCGCCGTGCCGCGCGTATCCGACGCACCCGACCAGCACCGGCACGCCGAGCACCTCTCGGTGCGCCACCCAAAACGCGCCTGTCGCCGCGCGAAAGGTCGTCGAGAGCGTCGCTAGCTCCGGCATCTCGGACGCGACGAACAGGCAGCCGGGATACTCGGAGAACACCGCGCCGAGCAGCGCCGCGACGTCGAGCCCGTCGGCGTCGCTGGCTGCGCGCAGGCGGATCACGCCGGGTCCTCTTCGATCGCGTAGTCCTTGATCTTGTAGAGCAGCGCGCGGTGGCTGAGCTCGAGCAGCGCCGCGGCGCGCGTGCGGTTGCCGCGGGTCTGTTGCAGCGCTCGCCGGATGAGGACCTCCTCGATCGCGCGCGCCGTCTTCTTGATCGAGAGCTCGCCCGTCGCGAGCTGAGACCGCACCGGATCGCGCGCCTGGTGCAGCCGCTCCGGGAGGTCGATGTCGGTGAGCGCCTCGCCTTCCGCGAGCACCATTGCGCGCTCGATCACGTTCTCGAGCTCGCGCACGTTTCCAGGCCACGGGTACTCGAGGAGCAGTCGGCGCGCCTCGGGGGCGATCGAGCGGATCGAGGTCCCGAGCCGAGCGTTGTTGCGCTCGAGGAAGTGGTCGACCAGCAGGTTCACGTCGTCACGGCGCTCGCGAAGCGGCGGCACGTGGATGTGCAGCACGTTGATCCGATAGAACAGGTCCTCGCGGAAGCGCCCGGCCTTCACCTCGGCGGCAAGATCGCGGTGCGTCGCCGCCACGATGCGCACGTCGACCTTCACGTCGCGCTGATCGCCGAGCCGTCGCACGAGGCCGTCCTGCAGCACGCGAAGGAGCTTCACTTGCAGCGAGAGCGGCAGCTCGCCGATCTCGTCGAGGAACAAGAGGCCTCCGTCAGCGTGCTCGAAGAGGCCCGCCCGGTCGGCCTGCGCGTCGGTGAAGGCGCCGCGCTTGTGCCCGAAGAGCTCGCTCTCGAGCAGCGCCTCGGGGATGGCCCCGCAGTTGACCGCGACGAACGGCCGTGAGGCTCGGGTCGAGCGCTGGTGCAGCGCGCGCGCGACGAGCTCCTTGCCGACGCCGCTCTCGCCGGTGATGAGCGCCGTCGTCTTGAATTCGGCGACCTTCGCGATGGTCTTGAAGATCGCCTGCATCGACTCGCTCTTCGCGAGCATCGACTCGAACGTGCTGTCCTTCAGCACTTGGCTGCGGAGCGCCCGGTTCTCGCGCCGCAACACCTCGCGCTCTTCGGCCTTCTTGATGGCGAGGAGCACCTCGTCGTTCTTGAACGGCTTCTGCACGTAGTCGTACGCGCCAGCCTTCATCGCCTCGAGCGCGAGGTCGACGTTGCCGTACGCGCTCATCACGATCACCGTCGCGAGGTTGCCCTTGGCTTTCAGCGTCGCGAGCAGGTCGAGCCCGCCGAGCTGCGGCATGCGGACGTCGGTGAGGATGACGTCCGGCCCAAAGCTCTCGACCTTGTCGAGCGCGACCGCGCCGTTCTCGGCCACCTCGACCTGATACCCTTGACGCTTCAAGAACGTCCGAAGCGCGAGCCGCAGGCTCTCCTCGTCGTCGACGACCAGCACGCGCTTCATCACGGTGCACCTATGAAAACATTTCTCCATCTCGCGAGATAGCGCTGCAACCTTTGCAAGCTTTCGAGGAGCGCGGTCGACCTCGGGTCATCGCGGCGAAGTTGACATTCCGTGGATGGAGGGACATGACCACGGCTCCCCGCCGCGCCCCGCGGCGACCCCCACGGACGACACCATGGCCCTCGTGAAAGACCTGCTCGCGCGCGGCAAAGACCTCGCCACCCCGACGGTGATGCGGCTCATCAGCAATGACCGCGTCATGCGCCTCGCGACCGGCGTGATGGAGGCGCGCGAGCGCGTCGGAGAGGCGTCCGGCCTCGCCCAGGAAGCGCTCCGGGTCCTCGTGAACGGCCACGAGATGCCGATCCTCGACCAGAGCCTCCACGCCGACGAGGACATCGGGGTGTCTCGACCGGAGCCGGCCGCACGCCGCGCCGCTGCCAACGGGGCCGGGGCACACGGCGCGAGCTCGAACGGGGCCGCTCGGGCACGAGCGAAGGACGACGACACGGACGCTGACGGCGAGTCGGCGCAGGCGCTCGGCGACGAGGCGCCCGCCGCCGAGGGCAAGGCTCGCTCGCCCGAAGAGCGCAAGAAGGCGGCCGAAGAACGGCTCGCCCGCGCTATGGCGCAGCGCGTCGCCATCTCGAAGGTCGGCGGCAAAGACGTCTTCGACAAGTGCTTCAAGTTCACCGCCGCCGACAACGCCCGCAAGATGGGCGTCTACCCGTTCTTTCGGCCGCTCGACTTCAACAACGGACCGGTCGCGCAAATCGAAGGCCGTGAGGTCATCATGCTGGGGTCGAACAACTACCTCGGCCTCACCACCGATCCGCGCGTTCGGCAGGCGGCGCGCGACGCGATCGATAAGTACGGCACCAGCATGACGGGCTCGCGCCTCGTCAACGGCTCGATGCGGCTTCACAACGAGCTCGAGGAGAAGCTCGCGGCCTACCACGGCAAAGAGGCGGGCCTCGTCTTCACCACCGGCTACCAGGTCAACATCGCGACCATCTCCGCGCTACTCGCGAACAAGCAGTCGGTCGCGATGATCGACAAGGACGACCACGCCTCGATCTACGACGGGGTCCGCCTCGCGCAGACCGCCGGCGCGCGCATGGTCCGTTACCGCCACAACAGCGCCGAGGCTCTCGACAAGGCGCTCGCCGAGCTCGCCGACGCCGAGGGCGCGCTCGTCGTGACCGATGGCGTGTTCAGCGCACAGGGCGAGATCGCGAAGCTCGACGAGCTCGTCCCGGTCGTGAAGAAGCACGGCGCTCGCCTGATGGTCGATGACGCGCACGCGCTCGGCGTGATCGGCCCCGGCGGGCGCGGCACCGCCGCGATGTACGGCCTTCAGGATCAGGTCGACCTCATCGGCGGCACCTTCTCGAAGTCGCTTGCGTCGATCGGTGGCTGGCTCGTCGGCGACCGCAAGGTGCTCGACTACATCCAGCATTTTGCCTACTCGTTCCTCTTCGCCGCGAGCGCCGCGCCCCCGAGCGTCGCCGCCGCGATGAAGTCCCTCGAGGTGATGCAAGAGGAGCCCTGGCGTCAGGAGAAGCTCCGCGAGAACTTCACCTACATGCGAAACGAGCTGACCCGCCTTGGCTTCGAGCTCGGCACGACGCAGTCCGCTGTCATCCCGATCTACATCCGCGACGATCTCCGCACCGTGATGATGTGGAAGTCGCTGCTCGACGATTACGGCCTCTACGTAAACCCGTTCATCACGCCGGGCGTCCCGCCGAAGCAGCAGGTGTTGCGCACGAGCTACATGGCGACCCACGAGAAGCACCACCTCGACCGCGCCCTCGAGGCCTTCGAGAAGGTCGGCAAGAAGTTCGGGGTGATCTCGTGAAGGCGCTCCGCGGCCTCGTCGCGCTCGCGGCGTTCACCGTGGTCAGCACCGCCCTCGCCGACACCAAGGTCGCGACCGTCGACGTGCAGCGCGCGCTCCTTCAGACCGAGGAGGGCATGCGCGCCGCCGCCACGCTCCAGAACTTCACGAAGAAGCGCCAGGGCGAGCTCGACGGGCTGCAGGAGGCGCTTCAAAAAGAGCAGGACGATCTGCGCAAACAGTCGGCCTTTCTGTCGCGTGGCGCGTTTCAGCGCAGGACCGAGCACTGGCAGCGCCGGATGCTCGACGTGCAGACGCGCTTCATCCAGTACCAGAAGGAGCTCGCGACCAAGCAGCAAGAGCTCACCGGCCCGATCATGCAGAAGCTGTTCGGCGCCATCCGTCGCGTCGCGGGGCGCAAGAGCGTCGACATCATCGTCGATCGCGCGGCGGTGCCGTTCGCGCGTTCGGATCTCGATCTCACCGACATGGTCGTCCAGACCTTCAACTCGGGTGACACCGCGGACGAGCCCGAGAAAAAGGACTGACCCGGCTCGGCGACGCCGCGCGCGCGTCGACGACCGTCAGTCCTCGTGCCCGTCGGCTCGACGGGCTTCGTGTCTGTCAGGGGACGGCGAGCGCTTCCTTGCAGGCGTCCTCGTCGACCTCGCCGCTCGGCTGCGTCGACTGGAGCCACGACGCGATGCAGCGATGATCAAGGCTGCCTCGCTCGAAGACCTTCCAGCCCTTGTGGCGCTCGAGGTGGAGCGGCTTCGAGAGCAGGAGCAGCTTCTCGGGCGCTACGCCGTCGAGCACCACTTGCCGCATCACCTCGGGTTGCAGGCCGCAGATCGAGCGCACGTTGAGCGCCATCTCGGCCGGCGAGGTCGCGGCGGAGCCGCCTCCCGGGTAGAGGTCGTTCGCTTCGGCGACCACTGGATCGACGTACGCCTTCACCTCCTCGGAGAGGCGCACCTGGCCGCTCTCGTCCACCGTGTACGTCGCCGCGTGGCGCAGCCCGGTGTAGCCGTAGATCCGAAGCGGTCGGCCGAGGCTCCCGTGACAATCGAGCGACCCGCAGCGCTGTTCGAGCACCGACGACACCGGCATGAACGGCGTCACGTCGAGCGCGCCCTCGGCGGTGACGTCGACGGGACACGCGCCCACGCCGGCGGACGGCACCTCGAGGCAACTGGCGGTCGCGACGACGATCACGAAGAGGGAGAGCGCGCGCTTCATTTCGCTCCTTGCACCGGTGCGTGGGGATCGGGGCCGAGCCATGGCGTCGGGCAGGTGCCGACTACGGAGGCATTCGGGCTTGCGTTCGACGTGCCAGGGATCGCCACGATCCCTGGTGAGATCGGCGAAGGACGCCCGACGTGGCAGCCGCCGCACGAGCCCTCGCGAGCGATGCGCGAGCCCATCGAGCTCACCGGGACGAGCGCGCTCGGCCCGGCGGGATCTCCCGCGAGGATCTCGACGAGCAGCGGAAATGCGGGGTTCCAGTCGTCGCTGCGGATGAAGAAATTGCCGCACGCGTTGCTCACCGCGTCGCGCGCGCTCCCCTCCGAGTCGTGCACGCGGATCGTGTAGCCCGACAGCATCGCCGGGACCTCGTCGACCTTCGTCGCCGCGAAGAGCGTCCCGCCGATCGCGAACTCCGGGGCGCCGCCGTAGCTCGAGTGGCAAGCGACGCACGGTTGCCCCGGGCGATGCAGCTCCCCCGGCCCAAACGCCGGATCCTCGGCGGGGAGGTTCTCGATCAGCCGGTCCCGATACGGATCCCCGCAGCCCGCGAGGGCAGCGCTCGCGGCGAGGAGGAGGAGGCATGTGCGCGTCGTCGTTCGCATCAGTCGAGCACCGCCTCGAAGTTGAGCGCGCCGAAGTAGCCCCACCGATCGAGGGCGAACAAAGTGCGCGAGAAGCGCGTGTAGACGACGTCGCCGTTGAACGCGAGTCCGTACGACCGCCGCGCGCCGAAGTCGTAGCGCACGCCGCCGCCCAGCGTCCCCGCGAGCAGCGGCCCGAGCTCGCGGTCGCCGGTCCGGTACACCGGCAGCGAGGTGCTCCCGTCCGGGTTCGCCGAGGCCGAGTAGGCGAGCTCGTAGAAGTTCGCCCCCGACTGCGCGTGAAAGCGCGCGTGCGGCCAGATGCGCACGTCCTTCGTGAGATCGATGAGGTAGCGCATGTCGGTGGTCGTCGCCTTGAGGCCCCAGGTGTCGATGTAGAGGCGCTGGCTCGCGCGCAGCGTCGATGCCGAGAAGCGATGCGCCACCTGTCCGGCGAGCGCGAACCGCTGACGCGACACGGGGAGCTGCTCGAGCGGGCGCTCGGGTAGGCGGAACAGGTTCACGCTGTCGATCGTCTCGCCGGGGCGGATCAGCTGGGAGACGCTCGGGTCGAAGAGCGGGATGTGGCGGTAGGGCTTCGACGTGTCGCCGTCCTCGAAGACCATCGTCGAGGTCAACGAGGCGAAGGTCGCGCGCGTCAGCACGAGTCCGAGGTCGAGGGTCAACGCGTGCCGGTTGATGTGCTTCGCGAACACCTCCCAGGGCGTCTCGGCCTTGGCGTTCACGTCGTGCGAGAAGTCGTAGGCGACGGTGGGCGTGACCGTCTTCTGCAAGAAGTCGAAGGACGCGCGCGCGCCGACGTTCGCCGACAGGTAGTCCGGCTCGCGCGACATGGCGCCCGAGAGGCCCACGTCCACGTCCCCGAAGCGTTTGTGCCCGCTCAGGGCCGGCACGTAGCGGACCTCACGCCAACGCGGCGACGCCGTCGCGACGATGTCGACCGAGGCCGCCGTCACCATGTCGACGAGCATCGACGCGCCGATGCCCCAGCCGCCGGTCACGTGCTCCACGCTGGTGCTGACGGACGGCGACAGGACGTCGACGTTCATCGAGTCGTGGTAGCCGCTGAACTCGCTCCGCACACGAACCGTGACGCTGCTCGTGGACTCGCCGCGGTTCAGACAGCGCGCGATCGCCTCGGCGTTCTGCGCCTCGAGCAGGCACTTGATCTCGGGAGAGTACGGCGTGAGCTCGAGCTCGATCGGCAGGTTGTTTCCGCCCTCGAGCCTCACCTTGCGGCTGAACCGCAAGGGCAGGTTGCCGCGCGTCGCCGTGGCGAGGATCGTGTGCTCCCCCGGGTTGAGCGGCATCTCGCTCCCGAGCGCATCGATCGGCAGCGGGGCCCCGTCGATCTCGACGGCGAAGCCGTCGGGCAGCGTCTTCGGTGGCAGCAGCGTCACCACCGGGATGCGCCGACGCAGCAGATCGCTGCGGTACTGCGCCTGTTGCGCGAGCCCGATCTGCCGCACCTTCGGGGCTTGGCGCGCGGCCTCTTCCCACTCCTCGACGGCGTCGGTCCAGTTGTTGTCCGCCTCGAGGCAGCGCGCGAGCATGGCGTGGCCGAACGCGGTGTCCTCGAGCTCGAGCGAGGCGCGCGCGTCCTCGATGCAGGCGCGGTACTTGCCGGCTTGGTCGGCGCGCTGAGCGCTCTGATGACAGTGGTAGGCCTCGCCGTTCGTCCAGCCCTTCGGCGGCGGTTGCCCCTGATACGAGCCGCGGCACCCCTTCACGGCGGCGGCGGCTCGGCCTGGCTTCACTTGCTCGAAGATGCGCGTGACCTCGGCCGTCGCGGTGTCCTTCCGAAGCTCGGCGCTCGGATCGTCACGCAGCGCAGCGGTGAACGCGGCGGTCGCTTCGCGCGTGTTGCCGAGCCGAGCCAGCATGGTGCCGACGGCGACCTGAAGCTGCGCCTTGACACGCTTGCTGCAAAGGTTGCCCTCGCAAAGCACCTTCGCGAGCTCGAGCTTCTCGAGCCCGTCCTTCCACTTCTCGTTGCGGTACTCCGACTCGTGGATTGCATCGAGCAGCTGCCGCACCTCTTCGTCGCTCGCTCCGCCCGCACGCGCGTCACGCGTCGCGAGGAGGAGCGACGCCGCCGCGAGCAGCGTGGCGAGCGAGAGTCGACGCATGGTCAGAGAGCTTTCTCGATGACTATAGTGCGGACCTCGACCTCGCGACCGAAGTTTGCGCCCTGCGAGCACGGCGCCCGGTGGACCTCGCGGTGGTCACGGCGCGCTCCTGCGGGCGGCTCCTCGCCTGCAATGTCGCCCGAGGACGACGCGACGAGCGGTGACCGCTCGCCGCCTCAGCTCGCCGCTTCGACTCGCAACGCCGCGACATCGAACCGCGCGGGTTCGGGCTCAGTTGCAGCCGCAGCCGCTGCCCGCGCCCGTGCCCCCGCCGACCGCGCCCTCTTGGACGGCGCGGAGGTGCTCCTCGCCTGGCCCGGCGAGGTCGGCTGCGGACATCGTGGGGTGGGCGAGCTTGGCGCGCTCGTACGGCTGCACGGTCGCGCACCCCGTAGTGGTTACGAGGCCGAGCGCGAGCAGACCGAGGGTCATCGTGCGGCGTGCCTTGGTCGCGAGCGTCATGTTCGTCATTCCCATCCTCCGATCCAGTGGCTCTTCAAAACGGTAGCACGGTCCGGGCCAGCCCGAAGAACTTCCATCGCCTGGCGGGGGGCGCCCGCTTCCCCGTGTTTTCTCGTGCCGCGGAGTCGGGTGGCGCGTCCGAGATGGACGACCGGATGACCAGCTGGATCGTAATGGACTCGGTCACCGCGACCTCCGCGTGCGCGTCAGGGCTTCGGGGTCCCGCCCGCGCCGCCCTGGCCGATCGGCGTTCCGCCCTTCAGCTTCATCCCGCAGAGCGCCCAGTTGCCGAGGACCACGAGGTCTTCGTCGCTCATCCCGCTCGGTGGCATCAGCGGCCCGATCGGCGGTGTCGCGGTGACGTTGCACAGCATGTACGGGGGGGCCTCCGGGTCGACGGTGTCGGCGTCGGCGACGTACGGGCGACCCGCCTGGTTCTTGAAGGCCGCGAGGGCCTCGTACGACTTCGTCGCGTCGCCCTCGTGGAGTGCGAGCCCGCCGCTGGGCTTGTCCTCGCTGTGGCACGCCTTGTTCGTGCAGCCGCTGTTGTTCTCGAGCATCGGGAACACGTCGGTCTCCCACTCCGGACACGTCTCGCCGGTCGCCCCCGTCGGAGCAGGGCAGATCCCCGTGCCGCCGTCGGGGAATCTCAGGTTGTTCGGAGGGCCGAAGCGGACCTCGCCGTCGTCGCAGGCCGCGGCCGCCAACCCGAGCGCGATTACGAAGGCGCACGCTCCGCGGAACGATTCCGACTGGCGGCGGTCCCTGAACGACGGTACTCCCATCCTATCTCCCTTCGACCGACGACTTCCGGAGCGATCTTCGCTCGCCGTTCGTTGCCTGTCGAGGACGGAGCCTCTAGGGTGTCGGGTCGAAGGAGCGAATGTCGATGAAGGTTCTTGCGAGTGGGTTCGGTTCGGTGGTCGGCAAGGTGAGCGCGGCGCTCGTGACGGCGACGCTGTTCGCGTGCAGCGGCGCAACGCCGGCGGCGAATACGCCTGACAATGCTGGGAGCGGCGAGTCGAGCGAGCTCGTCGGCAAGGACGCCCCCGAGGTCGCGGGCGAGTACGTTGCGGGCGATGGCCCGAAGACCCTCGCGGACGCGAAGGGCACGGTCACCATCGTCGACTTCTGGGGGACCTTCTGCGAGCCCTGCAAGAAGTCCTTCCCGAAGCTCCAGGAGCTCGTCGACACGCAGGCCGGCAAGCTCTTCGTCATCGCC
>VGRJ01000125.1 GCA_016875405.1 Deltaproteobacteria bacterium
TCCGGCGCAATCAGCGGCAAGCAGGCCAAGGCGGTGTATGGGGAGCTCATTGGTCGTGAGATTTCCCCCCGCGCGGTGGTCGAGGCCCTCGGGCTCTCGGTCCTGTCGGACGCCGGGGCGCTCCGGACGCTCGCCGCGGAGCTCGTGGCGGCGAACCCGAAGCAGGCAGAGCAGTATCGTTCCGGCAAGACCGGTGTCCTCGGCTTCTTCGTCGGTCAGCTCATGAAGGCGACGGGCGGCAGCGCCGACCCAAAGCTCGCGAGCGAGCTGCTCGTCGAGGAGCTCTCGAGGTAGTCCGTGTTCGTCGGCGCTCGTTCTCGATTACGCCTCGCGTCTCGCATCGCGCGCTTCTCGGGGGGGACCCTTGCGGAGCTCGCGAAGCTCGAGCTCGCGCGTGTCGGCGCAGACTCGGCCGAGCGTGCTCGCCTCACCGAGGAGCGTCGCGCGCAGTGGGCGCGGCGGATGCTCCGAGTCTTTCGGATCGAGGCGCGAGGCTTCGGCCCCCACGTCTCGGAGGGCATGCTCTATCCGGGGCGCGATGCTCGCGGCATAGGGCGGGTGTTTCTCTTCAACCACCGCTCAGGCATGGACATCCTCGTGTCGCTCGGGTTCTTCGAGGGGACGATCGTGAGCCGCGCCGATCTGGCGAGCTGGCCGGTGATCGGGCTCGCGGCGCGACGGACGGGCACGCTGTTCGTCGAGCGCGGCGACAAGTCGAGCGGCGCGGCCGTCATCCACGCGATGGCGCGCGCGCTCGAGGGAGGGCAGGGGATCTGCATCTACCCCGAGGGCACCACGTTCGGGGGGGACGAGGTGCGCCCGCTCAAATCGGGCGCGTTCCGCGCGGCGCTCCTCGCGGGGGCCGAGCTCGTTCCGGTCGGGCTCGCCTACGCGGACGCGGACGCGGGGTACGGCGACGAGAGCTTCGCGCGTCACATGCGGCGGGCCGCGTCGTTGCCTCGCGTGGTCGTCGCGTTCGAGGTCGGTGAGCCGATCGTCGCTTCCGGGAGCGTTGAGGAACTCCGCGAGCGTGCGCAGGAGGCGCTCCAAGGGTGCGTGACACGCGCGCGCACGCGACTATCGTGACGGGCATGTCGAGCACTCCGCGGGTCGAGTTCTACTTCGATGTCTCGTGTCCCTACGCCTACCTCGCGCACGAACGCATCGCCGAGGCCTGTCAGCGCCACGGCGCCGATCTCGAGTGGAAGCCGATCCTCCTTGGCGGGCTTTTCCGCTCGGTGCGCGGCGACGACGGGCCGATGGCAAGCCTGCCCGCCTCGAAGGCGCGGATGAACTTGCTCGATCTCGCGCGCTGGGCCGAGCATCTCGACGTCCCGCTGACCATCCCGCCGACGCATCCGCAGCGGAGCGTGCTCGCGATGCGGGCGATCCTCGCCTCGGGCGACATCCCTCGCGCGGCGCGCGCCCTCTACCGCGCGTATTGGGTGGATGGACTTGCGGTAACCGACGAGGCCGTGGTGCGGCGTGTGCTCTACGCAGCCGGGCTCGACGGGGCGGCGTGCGTTCGAGGCGCCAAGGAGCAGGCGGTGAAGGACGAGCTTCACGCGCGCACGAGCGAGGCCGCAGAGGTCGGCGCCTTTGGGGTGCCGACCTTCGTCGTCCATCGGCCGGGGCATGAGCCGGTCTTCGAGTTCGGACAGGATCGGATCGCCTTCGTCGAAGAGCTGCTCCGCGAGGTATCGCCGCCTCGCCTCGATTTCTACTTCGACTACTCGAGCCCGTTCGCCTATCTCGGCGCCACACAGGTCGAGGCGGTCGCCGCGCGTCACGGAGCCGTGCTCTCGTACCGACCGTTCCTGCTCGGTGGGCTGTTCCGAGCGATCGGGACGCCGGACGTCCCGCTCTTCGCGATGCCGCCGCCTAAGCAGCGCTTCATGAACGACGACATGTTCCGATGGGCCAAGCGTCACGGGGTACCGCTGCGCTTCCCCTCACGCTTTCCCATGAACACTGTCGCGGCGCTGCGGATGACGCTGTCCGTCGCGGAGGTGGAGCGAGGGCCGCTGGTGTCGGCGCTGTTTCGCGCCTTCTGGGTCGACGACTGCGACATCTCGGACGACGGCGTGCTCGCGCGCATCGCAAACGACGCGGGCCTCGACGGCAAGGCGCTCGTCGCCGAGACTCAGCGACCGGAGGTGAAGGCGAGCCTTCGCGAAGCGACCGTGGCGGCCGAGCGGCTCGGCGTCTGTGGCGCGCCGTGTTTTCACGTGCTGACTCAGCAAATCCCCGAGGGAGCGCTGTTCTGGGGTCAGGATCGACTCGTGCTCGTCGAGCGCGTGCTCGACGGCTGGCGACCGCGTTCCGGCTGAGCTAGCGTCCGCCGCCATGCGCTCGTCGGCTCTCCTCTCGCACCGTCGCGTCTTGGCACGCGTTGGCGCCGCGCTCGCCGCCTCCGTCGTCGTGTTCGGCGCCGATGGGGCCGAGGCCGCCTTGCCCGTGCGGGCCGCCACGCTCGTTCGCACGAGCCCGCGACAGCCGGAGGGGCCGTCGCCGCTCCACCGCGGCGCGGAGCTCGTCGCCATTCGAGACCTCGAGCTGCATCGCGCTCGCATCGCCGAGGGGGCGCGCGTCACCGTGGTCGAGGTTCGCTTCGCACACGGTGCTCCGGTCGCGGTGAGTCTCGCGTTGCCGGACGGCTACGTCCTTCACGACATCGCTTACGAGCGCGTCACCCAGAGCTTCCGTCCCACGAGAGGCTGACCTCCGATGAAGACCGTCCTCGTCCTGTTCGGCGGGCGCTCGGCAGAGCACGAGATCTCGCTCCTCTCCGCGCGCTTCGTGATCGACTCGCTCGACCCCGCGCGCTTCCGGACGCTGCTCTGCGGCATCGATCGTCAGGGGCGCTTTCGCCTGCTCGACGCGGCACAGCTGCCGACCAGCAAGGACCCGCGCCAAGTCCACGTCGACGACGCCGCGCCGCTCGCGTGGCTCATGCCGATGCCCGCGCCGCTCGGCGTGCGACACGTGCTTCACGTCGAGGGGCACGAGCCCTTGCCGTTCGATGTGGTGTTTCCGGTCATGCACGGGCCGTATGGCGAGGACGGCTGCCTGCAAGGGCTGCTCGAGCTCGCGGGCGTCCCTTACGTCGGCTCGGGTGTCGCCGCGTCCGCGGTCGGGATGGACAAGCTCTTGCAAAAGCGTGTCTTTGCCGCCGCCGAGCTGCCCATCGTCCCGTGGACATCGCTCACGCGCGCGGAGCTCACGCGCGAGCCGCAGGCGGTCTTGAGCCGCGCCGCCTCGCTTGGGTTCCCGTGCTTCGTGAAGCCCGCGAACATGGGCTCATCGGTCGGCGTGCGGAAGGTGCGACACATCGACGAGCTACGGCCCGCGCTCGAGCATGCGCTCGAGTTCGACACCACCGCCGTCGTGGAGCGTGGGCTCGAGGCCCCGCGCGAGATCGAGCTCGCGATCCTCGGCAACGACGAGCCCGAGGTGTCGGAGGCTGGGGAGATCGTCGTCGAGCACGCCGACGGCTACTACTCGTACGAGGCGAAGTACCTCGACCCGAACGGCGCGCGCCTCTCCGTTCCGGCCGACTTGCGACCCGCCGAGCGCGCCAGCGTCCAGCTGCTCGCGCTCCAGGCTTACCGTGCGCTCGGGTGCGCGGGGCTCGCGCGCGTCGACCTCTTCGTGGCGGGCGGTGAGGTCTACGTCAACGAGGTCAACACGCTGCCCGGCTTCACCGCGGTGTCGATGTACCCGCGGCTCTGGCGCGAGAGCGGGGTGAGCGGCCCCGAGCTCGTCACGCAGCTCGTCGGGTTCGCCGAGGAGCGGCACGCGGCGCGCGCGCATCTCCGTACGACCGGCTGATGCGGCACGACGGATGGATGCGGCGCGTGGTCGTCCGCTCGTCGTCTCGAGTCGCCCGCGCGGCGGTCACTTGTTGCAGGACTTGTAGCCGCCCGGGAAAAGAACGGCGGGAACGTTGCTGCAGCTGGTGAAGCCCGCGCCGCACTCCGAGAGCTCGCCGCACAGTCGGAAGGTCGTCATCCCGAGGGTGCACGTCGCCGAGCACTTCGACTCGTAGAGACCGCTCGTCGTCGCGCAGCAGACCTCGCCCGACGCGCAGTCGGCGGTGTCGTTGCAGTCGAGCTTCGCCTGGAGCCCGACGCACTTCCCCGGGCCTTCCTGGCACGACTGGGTAAACCCGAAGCAGCAGTACTTCTCGCAGGTACCCGCCTGACCGCACGGCAGCATGTCGCTGACGCTCCCACCCGACGACGAGGACGCCGCGACCGACGAAGACGCTGCGGAGGACGATGAGGCGACCGACGAAGACGCTGCGGAGGACGATGACGCGTCCGCGGACGCGCTCGACGTCGAGGTCCCGTTGCCGCTCGTGCTCGTCCCGCCCGCGCCGCCGACTCCCAGCGCCCCGGTGCTCTCGCCACCACCTGCGCCGGCGCCGAAGAAGACCGTGCCCGAGCTGCAGCCGACGACGACGGTGAGCGCGAGGGCGCCGGGGTGGGTCATGGTGAGGTTCTTCATGGGAGGAGCTCGAAGGGAAGGATGCGCTGGTGGGCGGGCGAGCGCTGTGCGGACGGACGCTCTAGAAAGGCAAAAGCGACGCGCAGTCGGCTTTGCAGGTGGTCCACAGGCACGAGCCTGCATTGGCTGCTGCCATGATCGCGGTGGGGTCGTTCATGAAGCATGCCAGGGTCTGTTGGACGGCGCACAGCTCGAACGACTTGAACTCCTTCCCAGCGCCGAATTTGTCTTTGCACTCGAGCCAGAGGCACGACACGCCCTTGATGCAGTTGGGCATTTCGAGGCACGCGACCGCATTGGGGCAATTAGCCTTCGCGCAAGCGAGGCACGGGGTCACGCTCCCGCTGCCGGTCGAGGCTGCGCTCGAGGACGTCGTCGTCCCCGTCGACGAGGCGGAGCCGCTCATCCCGCCGCTCGCCGTCGACCCGCTCGCACCGCCGACGCCGCTCGCCGTCGTCCCGCTCGCACCACCGACGCCGCTCGCCGCGACGTTGCTCGCGGCCTCGAGCGACGTCGCGGTCGAAGGGTCACTTCCTGCACCCGACGGGCGGGCGTCGGTCAGGACGAAATCGCCGCCGCAGGCGACGAGGCCAAGGATCGCGATTGGTGACGAGGCGACGAGGGTGAAGCGAAGCGGGGTCATGCCGAGCCTCTCAGGGAAGGCAGGCGTCCCAGCCCGTGTCGGTTGGGCCGAATTTGAAGTCCTTGCAGGTGAGCCCCTGCGGGCATTCAGCCGCAGCGATGCACAACTGGTAGCTGCCCAACGCCGGGGCCATCATGTTGATGGGCATGTACGGACAGGTCGCCGCGCACTTTCCCTCCACCTTCATCGCGCCGAAGTTCATCTCGAGGCAACACACCTCGGCCATGCCGCAGTCCGATGCGTCGTTGCACGCCATGGGCGACAGCATCTTCTGTGTACAGTCTTCTGACGTGACGCCGCACTCCTTCATCGAGAAGTTGAGGCAGCACATCACCGGGCAGGTGAACCCTCCGCACGGGATGGCCTTGCCCGGGTCGCCGCCCGTGCTCGATGAGACCGTCGACGCCGCAACCGAAGAGCCGACCGCGACCGAGGAGGTGACGCCGCTCGAGGCCGCCGCGCCACCGGAGCCTCCTGCGCCGCCGAAGCCTCCTGTGCTGCCCGAGCCTCCTGTGCTGCCGCTGCCGCTGCCCGTCGTCGCGCCTGACGAGGAAAGCCCGCTGCCGGTCCCGCGACCCGTTGAGTCACCGCCACAGGCGGCGAGCCCCGACACCACGAAAGCCGCGCCGATCCAGATGAAAGCTCGAGCCATACTCGGGAAGGTAACAGAGGTGCTGGGGGTTGTCCGCTCCTCCGATTCGACTATCGTCTCGGGCCATGAGCGGGCACTCGAAATGGGCCACGATCAAGCACCGTAAGGGCGCGGCCGACGCGAAGCGCGGCAAGCTCTTCACGAAGCTCATCAAGGAGCTGACCGTCGCGGCGCGGATGGGTGGTGGCGACCCCGACGGGAACCCGCGCCTCCGCAAGGCCGTCAACGAGGCCAAGGGCGCGCAAATGCCCAACGACACGATCTCACGCGCGGTGAAGCGCGGCACCGGTGAGCTCGACGGCGAGACCTACGACGAGATCGTCTACGAGGGGACGGGCCCCGGCGGCACGATGTTCCTCATCGAGGCGATGACCGACAACCGTAACCGCACGGTCGCCGAGCTGCGAAAGGTCTTCGAGCGCCATGGAGGGACGCTGGCCGCCGGCGGCGCGGCCATGTGGGCCTTCGAACGCAAGGGGCTCGTCGCGGTCCCTCAGTCTTCAGCCGACGAGGAGCGCGTCATGGAACTCACCATGGACGCGGGCGCGGAGAACGTCGAGGGGAGCGGCGACGAGTGGCAGATCCAGTGCGCGGTGAGCGACATCGATGGCGTGTCGAACGCGCTCGAGAAGGCGGGCCTCAAGGTCGCGAGCGCGAAGCCCGGTTACGTGCCGAAGGCGAAGAAGCCTCTCTTGGGCGACGAGGCCGAGTCGGCGCTCTCCCTGTTCGAGGCGCTCGACGATCACGACGACGCGCAGAACGTGTACGCGGATTTTGATGTCTCGGATGATGAGCTCGCGCGTATCGCGGGCGCGTGAGGGTGCGTGGTGAGGAGGCCGCGACGCAAGCACACGCGAGCGGGCGGCGCGATGCGCGTCATTCGTGAGGGGCGAGCCTCCGCGGTCGGCGGCTAGGCGCGGGTCCAGAGCGGGAATAGCGCGACCGCCCACGTAAACAAAGCGTGCGCGCACAAGCTCGGCCCAAGCCGCTCGAAGCGCAACGCCATCGCTCCCCACACGAGGCCGCAGCCGAGCGCGGCGACGACGAGCAGCGGGTTCGGCCCGGCGTCCGGCACTGCGAGGGTGAAGGCCGAGCCCGCGTGGGCGAGCCCGTAGAGCAACGTCGTCACGAGGAGCGCGGGCTTGGCGCCGTGAGCTTGTTGGAGCGCCCGCATCACCCAGCCTCGCCAGACGAGCTCTTCGAGCGCGGCGATGGCGAGGAGAGCCGCCCCTACGTAGGGTGGCGCGTTGTCACGGGGATCGCCGAGCTGCAGGTAGAGGCGCCACAGCCAGCCCTCGGCCGGCCGGCCCGCGAGGAGCGCCATCGGCACAAGGTTGGCCGAGAGAAAGAGCACCCCGGCGACGACGGCGCCCATCGTGAGATCGAGGCGACGCGGCGCGAAGTGCTGTCGGAGATCGCCTCGCGTGTGCGCGTATCGAAGCGCACCTACCGCGAGGACGAGGTAGGCGGCGCCGAGCGGGGGGAGCATGCGGGAAGGCCCCGCCGAGCTGAAGCGAAACGCCTGCGTGATGGCGGCGGCCGTGACGCCCGTGACCACCAGCGCCACCGTCCAGGCTTTCGGCCTGAGACTAGGCTCGAGGACTTCGCGCGACGCGGCCACGTCACCTTCGAGCGAGGCGTCGTCATCGTTCGGATCGGCCGAGGAGGGCGGCGACGAGTCCACGTTCAGTCTTTCAGCAGCGTCACGAGGTGGTCGAGGATGCGGTCGGCGAGGGCGCGCTTGGTCGCCTGCGGGAGGGAACGCACGCGCTCGCGGTCGACGAGCATGATCCGGTTGTCGTCGCGCTCGAAGGCGTCGACCGCGGTGTTCGCCACCACCAGGTCGACCCGCTTTTTCTCGAGTTTTTTGCGCGCGGCGCTGACCAGGTCGTCGCCCGTCACCGTCTCGAGCGCGAACCCGACCAGCACCGGTCGCGCCCCGTGGCGCGCGCGTCCGAGCTCGGCCAAGAGGTCTGGGTTCGGGACGAGCTCGAGCGTCACCGGACCGACGCGCTTCAGCTTCGCCTCGTGCACCGTCGCGGGTCGATAGTCGGCGACGGCCGCGGCCATGATGACGGCGTCTGCGCCTCGGAGCTCGGGTCCGAGCGCGTGCGCGAGCGCGGCCTGCATCTGGTGCGCGCTCCGCACCTCGACGAGCGCGACGCCGGAGGGTGGCTGGAGCGCCACGGGCCCCGACACGAGGGTCACGCGCGCGCCACGTCGAACCGCGGCCTCGGCGACCGCGTAGCCCATCTTGCCGCTCGAGCGATTCGACAGGTAACGCGCGGGATCGATGTCTTCGACCGTCGGACCCGCGCTCACGACGACGTGGCGGCCCTCGAGATCGCGCGGTCCGAGGTGCCCGAGGATCGCCGCGGCGATCGCCTCGGGCTCGGCCATGCGGCCCTCGCCGACGTCGCCGGACGCGACCTCGCCGACCACCGGACCGACGAGCTCGACGCCTCGCATGCGGAGGGTCGCGACGTTGTCGCTCGTCGCCGGGTGAGACCACATCCGAGGGTGCATCGCCGGGGCGAGCACCACCGGGCCGCGCGCAGAGAGCAGCGTCGCGCGCAGCAGATCGGACGCGCTGCCCGCGACGAGCGACGACAGGAGCTCGGCCGTCGCAGGGACGACCGCGACCAGGTCGGCCGCGGCCGCCAGCTCGACGTGAAGCTCGCCAGCCGTCCCTGGCGCCCACATGTCCGAACGGACGCTCTCGCCGGTGATCCCCGCGAGCGTCGCGGGGCCGAGCATCTTCGTCGCGGACTCGGTCATCACCGGGAGCACGCGCACCCCGGCCTTCACGAGGAGACGCGCGACGTGTGCCGCCTTGTATGCGGCGATGCTCCCGGTCACGCCGAGCACGACGGTCGGGCGGCGCTGTCCCTCGGTCCCCATGTCGCTGCGGAGCATAGCTCGAACCGTCGCCCTGCGACGAGCCGGCCGATCAGCGCTTGTCGACACCGCCTCGGCCGCGGCCCTTGCTCGCGGCGGCGCCGGTCTTCGTGGTCGTGTCCTTTTTTGCGGCGTTCTTCTTGTCGGCGTCCTTCTTGGATCCGGTCTTCTTCTGGTCGCCCTTCTTCTGGTCGCCCTTCTTCTGGTCGCCCTTCTTGTCGGCGTCCTTCTTGGATCCGGTCTTCTTCTGGTCGTCCTTCTGGGAGTCGCTCTTCTTCGCGCCGTCCTGGTCGGTCGAGGCCTTCTTCGTGTCCTCGGTCGACGCGGTGCCCTCGGCGTCGCCCTCGTCGGCCGCGCCCTCGAAGACCTTCATGCCGAGCTTCTCCTGCCAGCCCGGATCGCCGTAGCGACCCGGGGAGCGTGACTCGACCATGCCGCCGGCGGGCTCGGCCTCGCTCACGCCCGGGGTGCGGATGTCGGGGCCTTGGGTGAGCACGAGGTACTCGTCGGCGCGGTACTCGAGCGAGCGGTCCTCCTTCACCTTGGCGTCCGCGGCGTCGCTCGGGCCTGTCCCGACGCGCACGATCTGTGTGGTCGGCGGGTAGGTGTTTCGGATCTTCGTTCGGTACGCGTACGCGCCCTCGCGCACGATCCGGAGCACCGTGGTCTTGAAGCCGGGGACGCCGCGTTGCGAAAGCACGCGCTTGCCCTTCGGGAGGTCATCGGTCTCCCGCTCGGTCTCCTCGAACGGCGTGACCTCGTCGACTCGACGGAAGAACGAGACCGTTCGCTTGCGGTGCGACCCGAGGATCTCGGCCCGCACGACGCCGCCCTTCACCGTCTCGTGGATCACGACCGGCTCCTCGAGGTTGTTCTTCAGCTTGAAGTCGATCGTCGGGTAGGCGACGGCCGCGTCGAGGCCGAGCTTGATGTAGGAGCTCGGGCGCGTGTGCGGCGTGCGAGACACGATGTCGAGTCCGGTGAAGAACGCGGCCGCGTGGAGCGTGCCCGAGATCTGACAGGTGCCGCCCCCGATCCCATCGACGAGCTCACCTTCGGCGATCACCGGAGCGACCTTGTAGCCGTTTGCCTCGTCGCGCGGGCCCACGGTGCGGTTGAACTCGAAGGTCTCGCCCGGCATCAGCACCGTGCCGTCGAGCCGCGAAGCCGCCTGCCTGAGGTTGTACGTACGCGTGTAGTGCTTCGCGTCCTCGGCGTAGCGCGTCTCGAACCAGCCGAGCACGCGCTCGAAGTTCACGTTGCCGAGCTGCGACGCCGACACGCGCGGGGCGATGGTGTCGACCGCCGCGGCGACCTCGCGCTTGCCTTCGCGGAGGGCGGCGTCGAGGCGCGCGAGCGTGCCGTACACGTCGAGGCGATAGCCGACGCGCTCCGGGCGCAGGGCGCGCTTGTCGAGATCGACGACGGCGTCGAGCGGGGCCTGATCGAGCTCGTCCTTCAGCGCGACGAGGGTCTTGACCGCCCGCTCCGTCGAGACCTGGAGCGGCACGGGGAGCTCGACCGTCAGCGCCGGATCGCTCGCGCGGCGCTCGCGGTAGCCGCGCCCCACCGCGGTCTTCGGATCGAGTGAGTTGCGCACCACGTCGGCGAGCCGCACGCGGTCGATCTCCGCGCCGAGCATCGCGGGCTGCAGCTCGCGCTTCGCGCCGTCGGGCAGGGTCAAGACGATGGTCGCGCGCGCGAACCGGCGGACGAGATCGAGCGCGTCTCCGACCGGGTCCGCGCCCGTGCCGAGCGGCTCACCCGCGACGCGAAACGCAGGCGGTGGCGCATCGGGGGGCGGCGGTGCGACGAGCCGCGTGAGCTCCGGTCGCAACAGCGCGCCGCACGCACCGAGCGCGAGGAGCGGCACGGCGACGAGGCCGAACCGTCGGAGGCGCAGGGCCGCTTCGCTCACGCGAGAGGTATAGACCAGCCCGGCGACGCAGCCCAAGCGGACGCGTCACCGGGCCTCGAGCCCATCAGGGGCAGCTGCAGCCGGCGGTCTTCTTCGCCTTGTCGACGCAGACCACGTCCCACTCGTCGGAGCAGCAGAAGCTGTCTTGCAGGCAGACGGCCTTCGCGCACGGGCTGCAGCTCGACGTGAGCTTGACGCCGGTCTTGCACTCGCTGTGCGCGCAGCCGCCTCCGCCTCCGCCGCTGCCGGTCGACGAGCTCGACGAGGTGCTCGAGCTCGACGAGCTGCCGCAGGTGCCTGCACCGCAGAATTTATCGACCTCACCGACGCACACCGAGTCCCACTCGGTGTCGCAGCAGTACGGATCCTCGGCGCACACCTTGTTGACGCAGGGGTCGCCGCAGCTCAGCGCCTCGCCTGCCACGCACTTGTCGTGCGAGCAGGCCCCGCTGCCGCCGCCGCCACCGCCCTTGCCGCACGGCTGGGTGGGGTTGCCGCACGGGGCGCAGATGCCATAGCCCGCCGCCACCGGCTGGCAGAAGAAGTTGAGGTCGTGGTCGGGGTTGTCACCGTAGAGGTAGTCGATGAGGAATGAGCTCGCGATCTGCGCGAGCGCGTCGCCCTTGAACAGGTCCTTCACGATCGGGTCGACCGGGATCGGCTTGCAGTCCGCGTCGACCATGCAGGGGACGCAGATGCCGCAGCTGATCGACTCGGTGAGGTCGAGCTTGGCGCACTTGCTCATGCCGTAGGACACGTACGCGTCCTGGATCTTGATCTTCTTGAAACCGAGGTTGATCTCGTCGGAGCCCACCGCGTCGCGGATCAGTTTGCCGACGTTGAGCTGGATGTCGACGCCCGCGCAGTTCGCGTCGCTCGAGCAGGTGTTGGTGGCCTGGTTCCAGGGGGCCGGCAGCACGGCGACGCCGTTGCCGAGGTCGGAGCAGCCCTGCGCCTTCGGCACGCACCCGCCGTGATCGGTGGGCTTGTTCTGGTTGACCGCCTTCTTGCACACGAACGCAGCCGCGGCGTCGCCGCCGCCGCAGAACTTGCAGTCCTCGTCCGAGACGCAGTCGCCCGGCTTCAGCGAGTTCGGGATCCCGCAACGCGGGACGCAGGTGCCGTTCTCGCACTGCAGGCCGTCCTTGCACTTCACCGTGTCGGAGCACTGCGCGCACTTGTGCGCATTGCACGCGTGCGCCTCGTTGCCCGGGCCGCCGCACTGGCTGCAGTC
>VGRJ01000126.1 GCA_016875405.1 Deltaproteobacteria bacterium
CTTCGCGGGGCCGCTTGGCGCGGGAGCGCCGCGGCCGGGGTTCACGGCCCGAAGCGGTTTGTTTCTTGCATGCGGCGAGGTGAGGCTCATGCCGCAGGCTCTGCCACCGCCGACGCGAGAGCGGAGGCGGTCGCCCACGGAGACGGAAGTTTGGGGCAGGCGAGGGTCACGGCGTGCCCCGGTCGTCGGTGAGCCCTGCGCGCCAGTCCTCCGGCTCGCTCGGGTCGTACAGCTTGCCGAGCCTCGCGAGCGTGCGGCCGCAGAGGCGCCACGAGTCCGCGTGGCGCCAGTGGGCAAAGGTGGACCGCAGCGACAGGGCGAAGGTTTCCTTCGAGAGGCGACCTACGCGCACCGCGCGGGCGAGGACCGCGAGCCGCTTCTCGGCGCGAGCGACGCTCGTGCGGCGAACGCGGACCTGGTCCTCGAGGATGCGAAAGCCGAGGAAGTGGTCGCCCTCGCGCGTCGCGCGGACCTGCCACGGGTGAAGCCGCAAGCGTTGACGCCAGCAGGCCTCCTCGACGGCGCGCGCCTGTCTTGCTTACGGTTTCATCATCAGCTCACTTCGCGGGCCCCAGGCTGTCCACGAGCGCGTCGAAGTCCTTGCGCGCGGCCTCGATGGTCTTCTTCGGGCCGGTGAGCTTGAAGAAATAGCTCTGGCCGCTCGGCTGTCCGACGATCGCGCCGAGCAGCGCGAAGCCCGGCTTCTTCTCGCCGGTCCCGCCCATCATCGGACCGCCGCCTGCGTAGTCGCCCTCGATCTCGACGATCGTCACGGCGGTGTCGTTCGGGTTCTTCTGCGAGGTCTTCGCCTTCGCGCCGCCGAACTGGCCCTCCCACCGCTCGATGTTGGCCGCGGCGCTGCCGCCCGCGACGATGACGCTCATCTCGGCGCCCTCGCCGTCGCCGTCGGCCTTCGGCACTTGGTAGGTCGCGACGCGCATGGTGCTCGCGTTCTTCGCGTCGGTCCAGGTGGCGGGCTTCGTCCACTTCAGGCCGGCGCCCTGCGGAGCCTCGGGGCGCGCGGTGGTCGGAGCCGCAGTGGGCTTCGCGGCCGCGGTGGCGCCGGGCGGAGGGGGCGCCGGGGTGGGCTCCTTCGGCTTGTCGTCGCAGGCGAAGGGCAGGGCAGCGGCCAGCGCCACGGCGCCGAGCAGGGCGCCGAGCTTGATGCGGTTCGGTTTCTCTTCAGCCATCGTATCGCTCCGTCTTCGAAATGATCTCGTTCATGATCTCGCGCGTTCCTCCGCCGATCGGATAGAGGCGTGCGTCGCGGTAGAGGCGCTCGACCACCGTCTCGCGCATGTAGCCGTAGCCGCCGTGGACTTGGACCGCGGCGTCGCACACGAAAGTCAGCATGTCGGTCGCCGCGTTCTTCGCCATCGCCGCGTCGGCGGGCGTGGCTTCGCCGCGCAGGTGGCGCACCAGCACCTCGTTCGTCAGCGCGCGCGCGGCCGCGAGGCGCGTGGCCATGTCGGCGAGCCGGTGACGGGTCACCTGAAAGCCTTCGAGCGGCTTGCCGAAGGCGACCCGCTCGCGCGCGTACCGTGCCGACTCGGCGAGCGCCAGCGTCGCGATGGCGACCGCGTTCGAGGCGAGGGCGAGGCGCTCGGCGACGAAGTTCTTTACGATCGCGATAAACCCCGCGTTTTCCTGGCCGATCAGGTTTCTCGCGGGGACTCGGCAGCCGTCGAACGTGAGCTCGGCGGTGTCGCTCGCCCACCACCCGGTCTTGGCGAGCTTCTTCGACACGCTGAAGCCCGGGGTGCCTCGCTCGATGACGAGCAGCGAGAGCCCGTCGTGTCCCGGGCCGCCCGTGCGCACCGCGGTGGTGATGTAGTCCGCGCGGCAGCCCGAGGTGATGAAGGTCTTCGCGCCGGTCACGACGTAGTGCTCGCCGTCGCGCTCGGCGCGAGTGGTGAGCGAGGCCACGTCGCTCCCGCCTCCCGGCTCGGTGATCGCGAGGGCCGCGATGGCCTCGCCGCGGAGCACCGGAGCGACGAAGCGGCGCCGCTGCTCCTCGTCCCCGAAGGCGAGGATCGGAGGCAAGGCGATCCCGTGGCTCCCGAGCCCGACCACCACGCCGACGTTGGTGCCGTGAACGATCAGCTCCTCGGCGCACGCGAGCACGTGCGACAGATCGCCGCCGCTGCCCCCGTAGGCCTCGGGATAGCCGACCCCGAGGAGCCCAGCCGCGGCGAGCTCGCCGTAGAGGCTCCGTGGAAACTCGCCCGCCTCGTCCCACGCGTGCGCATGCGGGCGGATCCGAGCGCGCGCGAACCGTCGCGCCTGCTCGCGGAGCGCGGCGTGCTCGGACGTCTCGTGGAGCGGCGGCCTCGGCATGACCTCGAGCTCAGCGCGGCGCTGCGGAGGGGGCAGGGCGCTGCGCCGCTTGCCCCGGCAGGATCGGCATGCCCGCGTCCTTCGTCCCGGGAGGATGCAGCCGCGGCACCTCGACCACCTTGCCGTCCGGCCCCTTGACGCGGATCAGGTTGTCGGGCGCGACCGCGACCTGGCTCTCGGTCCCGGTGCGGTCCTTGCTGACTCGGAGCGAGCTGGGGCGCGACAGGTCGGAGCAACCGACGAGCGCGAGCGCGGCGACGATGGCGAGCCTCATGCCACCAGAACCCTAGCACACGGTGGAGGCGGCGCGGGTTGACGGCGGGGGGCATCGTCCCCACCTTCCGACGACGATGTCCTTGCCCATGAACAACGGTGAAGGCGTGCACGTGCCCTCGTTCGCAGAGCTCCTCGTCTCCGAGCAGCCCGCCTTCGCGTACCTCGGTCCGGTCCGCGAGCGACGCCTCGTCAAGGAGTGGGCGCTCGTGCTCTCGTCGCAGGGGATCGCGCACGCGCCCGTGTTCACGCTCGAGGGGTGGGTGCTCCGCGTGCCGGTCGAAGAGCAAGGGCGCGCCGCCGAGGCCGTGGCTCTCTACCAGGCCGAAAACCTCGACTGGCCGCCCCTCGAGCGGCGCGACGTCCCGCGCCATCGACCGACCTACCTCGTGGCTGCGGCGTTCGCGCTGCTCTTTCTGTTCTACGTCGGCGTCACGGGGCCGGCGTCGAGCGCGAGCGCCTGGTTCGCGCATGGTCGCGCGGACGCACACCTCTTGTTTCGCGAGCCGTGGCGCATGGTGACGGCGCTGACGCTCCACGGCGACTCGCAGCACGTCCTCGGCAACGTCGTGAGCGGGAGCATCTTCGCGACCGCGGTGAGTCGCAGGATCGGTGCGGGCGGGGCGCTCCTCTCGGTCACGGCGGCCGGCACGCTCGGCAACGCCGCCAACGCGCTCGCGCATCATTTTGGCCGCGGGCACCTGTCGATCGGCGCCTCGACCGCGGTGTTCGGCGCGATCGGGATCCTCGCCGGCTTTCAGACGGTGCTGCTCGTCGCGCGTCGACACGAGCCTCGGCGTCGCAAGCTCCGCGCGCTCGATCTCGCGGGCCCCGTCGCCGGTGGCCTCGCGCTCCTGGGTTCGCTCGGCTCGGGCGGCGAGAACACCGATCTTGGCGCGCACGGCTTCGGCTTCCTCGCAGGGCTGCTCATCGGCGCGGTGACCTCGGCGGTGCTCCTTCGGCGCGCCGACACGACGCGGCCTTCGACGCCCCTTCAGCTCGGGCTCGGTGCGCTCGCCGCGGCGATCCTCGGCGGCTCGTGGGCCCTCGCGCTCTGCGCGTGAGGCGGCCGTCTTACAAGCGAGCGGGCTCGGGATGGGTCACTCGCGGAGCGCGCGGACACCGTCGGGCCGAAGCTCGAGCGCCTCGGTCTTGCCGCCGTAGTAGGACGCGAGCCCGACGTCGATCCGCCAGACTCTCTCACCGCAAGCCGAGGTGATCCCGCTTCGCTGGACGGTGTGGCCGACTACCATGCGCCGCGCTCCGACCGTCGCGAGGCTTCGCTCCACCTCGGCGCACGCCGCCTCGTCTGGGCTCTCGGCGTAGCGGCGTGACCACACCGGGCCGTCGTCTGCTGACACCACGCGCGCGCCCTTGGGATCGCCGCCGGCGAGCCAGCGCGACACCTCGCGGTTCAAGCCCTCGAGATCGCCGGCCCACGCGGGAGGCAAGCCGCCATGGACGAACACCGTGTCGCCCACGACCGCCACGGTCGGATGCCTCGCGAGTCGTCGCGCGTAGCTCCCACCGGGGGCGAACGCCGCGGCTCGCGCACGCTGCGCGTCGGGCAGGCTCGCGGCCAGAGGGGCGTCCCGCCCTTCGTCGGCGCCGCGGAACGCCTCGAATCCGCCGGGCGTCACGTAGCGAAAATCCCCCGCGGCGTTCATCAGCTCGTGGTTGCCGTTCATCGCGATCACGTCGCCGCCCGCGCGGCGCGCCTCGCCCTCGAGCCGCTCGAGGAGCTCGAGGATCGCCCGCTCACCGTCTCCGCGATCGAGGACGTCCCCGACCTGCACGAGGATCGTCTTGCCACCGGACCAATGCCCGTCCTTCGTGAGCCCGGCGAGCGCGAGGACGCGCTCGGTCGCGCCGAAATCGCCGTGCAGATCGCCCACGGCGACGACCCGCTCGGCGGCAGGCCAGCGGGTCCGGACCTCGACCTCGAGCGGCGTTCCCGGCGCGGACAAATCCGCTGCTCTTGGCACGCTCGCGAGGGGCTCGCGGGTCGTGATGCGTGGTGGCGCGGGCTCCGGGACCGGACCACGCGCGTCGCAGCTGGTGCAAAAGACGACGAGCCCGAGGGCTACGCCGCCTCGCCGCCTCACGCGCTCTCCGTCGGCGGCGTGTTGGTCCCGGGGTTCGACGCGCGCAGCTGCGGGCGCTTGCCCGAGCCGCCGTCCTCGAGGAGCTTCGCCTCATCGGTGAGTGGCGTGAACAAGAACGCGAGCTCCTTGGTCGCTTTGCCGTCGACCACGACCTCGTGGGTCGCGACGGTGACGCGCCCACCGTTCACGAGCTCGCCAAAGAGGATTGCGTCCGAGAGCTTGCGCTTCAGCTCGAGGTCGATGACGCGGGCGAGCGGGCGCGCGCCCATCAAGCGGTCATAACCCTTCTCGGCGAGGTAGCCGCGAGCGTCGTCGCTGAGGCCGATCGAGACCTTCCGCTCGGCGAGCTGCGACTCGAGCTGCTTCACGAACTTGTCGACGATCGAGGCCATGACCCGCGGATCGAGCGGCTGGAACCGCACCCGCGCGTCGAGCCGGTTTCGGAACTCGGGGCTGAAGGTCGAGCGGTACGCGCGGTCTTCGTCGCCGGTGTCCGTGCCGCGAGCGCCGAAGCCGACGCGCGACGCGGCGATCGCGTGCGCGCCGACGTTGCTCGTCATGATGAGGATGGTGTGCCGGAAGTCGGTCGCTCGGCCGTTGTTGTCGGTCAAGGTGCCGTGGTCCATGATCTGGAGCAGCACGTTGTAGACGTCGCGGTGCGCCTTCTCGATCTCGTCGAGCAGCAGCACCGCGTGGGGCGTCTTGCTGATGGCCTCGGTGAGCAGGCCTCCGCGGTCGTAGCCGACGTAACCCGGAGGCGCGCCGATGAGCCGCGCGACCGAGTGAGCCTCCTGGTACTCGCTCATATCGATGCGGATGAACTCGATCCCGAGCACCTTGGCGAGCTGCTTGGCGAGCTCGGTCTTGCCGACGCCGGTCGGCCCGGTGAAGAGGAAGCTCCCCATCGGCTTGTCGGGCGCGCGCAGGCCAGCGCGCGAGAGCTTGATGGCGCTCGCGACCTGCTCGACCGCCTCGTCCTGCGCGAACACCACGGCGCGCAGGTCGGCCTCGAGATCGCGGAGCGAGCGTCGGTCGTCGGTCGAGACCTGTTTCGGGGGGATCTGCGCCATGCGCGCGACGATGGCCTCGATGTCGGTCTCGGTGACGCAGTAGCCCTCGCCGTGGGAGAGCTTCGCGCGGGCGCCGGCCTCGTCGACGAGATCGATCGCCTTGTCGGGGAGCTTGCGATCCTGCAGGTATCGAACGCTGAGCGACACGGCGGCCTCGAGCGCCTTCGGGTCGTAGCTGACCTTGTGGAACTCGGCGTAGCGACCGACGAGCCCCTCCAAGATCTTCAAGCAGTCCGCCTCGCTCGGCTCGCCGATCTCGATCTTCTGGAAGCGTCGCACGAGGGCGCGATCGCGCTCGATGTGGCTGCGATACTCCTGTTGGGTCGTCGAGCCCATCACCCTCAGCCGACCCGTCACGAGCGCAGGCTTCAGCAGGTTCGAGGCGTCCATCGCGCTGCCCGAGGCCGAGCCCGCGCCCATCAGGTTGTGCATCTCGTCGATGAACAGGATCGCGCCCGGCTTCGCCTCGAGCTCTTTGACCACCGCCTTCAAGCGATTCTCGAAGTCGCCGCGGTAGCGCGTCCCCGCGAGCAGCGCGCCGAGGTCGAGCGAGTACACGACCGCGTCCTTCACCTGCGACGGGACCTCGCCTGCCTGGATCTTGAGCGCGAGCCCTTCAGCGATCGCGGTCTTGCCGACGCCGGCGTCACCGACGAGCATCGGGTTGTTCTTGCGGCGTCGGCAGAGCACCTGGATGACGCGCTCGATTTCTCTCTCGCGCCCAACCAGCGGATCGATCTGACCGGCCGCCGCCTGCTCGTTGAGGTTCTGCGCGAACTCCGCGAGCGCGCTCCCGCCGCTCCGCTCGCCCTCCTCGGCGGCCTCGCCCTGACCGGCCGCGGTTGGCGCGAGCGGTGCCGTCGAGCCTTCGGGGTCGAGCTTGCTCACGCCGTGGCTCATGTAATTCACGATGTCGATCCGGCGTACCCCGTCCGCCTCGAGTGCGGCCCGGGCCTGCGAGTCCGCCTCGGCGTACACCGCGACGAGCACGTTCGCGCCTGTGACCTCCTTCTCGCCGGACGACTGCACGTGCGCGAGCGCGCGCGACAGGACGCGCTGAAACCCGAGCGAGAGGGTAGGCGCCGCGTCGACGTCTTCCGGGAGGACCGCGGTCTCCGACTCGAGGTGCGCCTCGAGGCGCTTCTTGATGCGGGCGACATCGCCGCCGGCATGCTTCACCACGCGCTCGACGCCGGGATCGAACAACATCGCGTAGAGCAGGTGCTCGACCGTCACGTACTCGTGGCGGCGGCGGAGGGCCTCGCGGGTCGCGAGGGTGACGGCGATCTCGACTTCGGGGCTGATGCGCATCAGGTGGACTCGGTGGTGAGACGTAGCGGCATTCCGTTTTCCTGAGAGAACTCGGTGACCTCGTGAACCTTCGTCTCGGCCACGTCCTTCGAGTAGACCCCGGCGACGCCCGTGCCCTTGCGGTGCACGGTGAGCATGACGTGCATTGCCTCGGTCTCGCTCTTCTGGAAGAAGCGCATGAGCACCATGACCACGAACTCCATCGTCGTGTAGTGGTCGTTGTGCAAAATCACCTTGTACTGGCGAGGCTTGTCCGTTCGCTGGATTCGATCGAGGGCGAGGTCGCCCTCGTCCTCCCAAGCGCGCTTCTTCTCGTCGCTCATCGGCTACGCCCCGACGTTAGCACCGCCGCGACCGGTCGGCCCCCCCCCCGGCAGCGGAACCGGCACGGGGTGAACGCCCCAGATTTCGCTCGCGTACTCGCCGATTGTTCGGTCCGAGGAGAAGCCACCGAGCCTGGCGACGTTTCGGGCCGACATTCGCAGCCAAGCTTTGCGGTCGCCGAAGCGATCGGAGACCGTGCGCTGACACGCGGAGTAGGCGTCGAAGTCGCCGAGCACCATGTACTCGTCGACGTCGAGCAGCCCGCTGATGAGCGAGCGGTAGCGCTCCGGCTCGTCGGGGCTGAAGAAGCCGTCCGCGATGAGATCGAGCACGGCGCGGAGCTCGTCGGAGGCCTCGCAGGCCGGGCGACCTGCGGCGCTCACCGCGAGCCGCGCGACCACCTCTTCGACCGTCATCCCGAAGAGGAAGAAGTTGTCCTCGCCGACGGCGTCGCGGATTTCGATGTTGGCGCCGTCGAGCGTGCCGATCGTGAGCGCGCCGTTCATGCCGAGCTTCATGTTCCCGGTGCCGCTCGCCTCCTTGCCGGCCGTCGAGATCTGCTCTGACAGGTCAGCCGCGGGGATGATCCGTTCGGCGAGCGTCACGCGATAGTTCGGCAGGAACGCGATGCGGACCTCGGGGACGCGCGGATCGCGGTTGATGACGTGCGCGACGTCGTGGATGAGGCGAATGATGCGCTTGGCCTGACGGTAGCCGGGGGCAGCCTTCGCGCCGAAGACGAACAGCCGCGGCACCACGTGCTCGCCGCGCTTCGCGCGCAGGTAGAGCGCGACGATGTGAAGCAAATTGAGAAGCTGCCGCTTGTACTCGTGGAGCCGCTTGATCTGCACGTCGAACAGGTAGGTCGGCTCGACGCTGACCGAGAGCTCGCGTCGTACGAAGTCGGCGAGCTTGCGCTTGTGCTGGAGCTTCACGTCGCCGAGCCGCTCGAGGAAGCCAGGATCCTCGAGGTGCGCTTCAAGCTCGCGCAGTCGCGTCGTGTCCTCGACCCATCGCGTGTGGCCGAGCGTGTCGGTGACGAGCGTGCAGAGCTCGGGGTTGCAGGCGAAGAGCCAGCGGCGCGGCGTCACGCCGTTCGTTTTGTTGGAGAAACGCTCGGGGTAGAGCTCGGCGAAGTCGCGCATCACGTGCTCCTTCAGGAGCTCGGTGTGGAGCGCCGCGACGCCGTTCACGGCATGCGAGCCGACCACCGCCAGCCGCGCCATGTGGATGTGCGGGGGCGAATCCTGGTCGATGATCGCCATGCGCTCGACCCGCCCGCGATCGAGCGGATACGCCGTCATCACCTCGCGAGCGAAGCGGCGATCGATCTCGCGGATGATCTCGAGGTGGCGCGGCAGGAGCCTCTCGAAGGTCGACACCGGCCAACGCTCGAGCGCCTCGGGCATGAGCGTGTGGTTCGTGTAGCCGAAGGTGGCTACGGTCTGGGTCCACGCCTCGTCCCACGGCATCCGATGGTCGTCGATGAGCACCCGCATGAGCTCGGCGATCGCGACGGCCGGGTGCGTGTCGTTCAGCTGGATCGCGACCTTGTCCGACAGGTTGTCGAGGCGCGCGTAGCGGGTGAGGTGCTTGCGCAGGATGTCGTGGATGGAGCACGCGACGAAGAAGTACTCCTGCCTGAGCCTCAGCTCTCGGCCCGCCTCGAAGCTGTCGTTCGGGTAGAGGACCTTCGAGATCACCTCGGAGGCGTTCTTTCGCTCGACCGCGCGCACGTAGTCGCCCGCGTTGAACAGGCCGAAGTCGAACTCGCGCGAGGACTTCGCCGCCCAGAGTCGCAGCGTGTTGACCGTCCCGTTGCGAAAGCCCGCGACTGGGACGTCGTGCGGCACGCCCATCACCGCGCTCTCGGGTGTCCAGACGACGCGGAAGCCGCCGGTGCCGTCCGGGACGTTGTGCGCCGTTCCGCCGAAGCCGACCTCGTACGCGTGCTCGGGCCGCGCGAGCTCCCAGGGGCTCCCGAAACGAAGCCACTCGTCGGCGCGCTCGATCTGGTGCCCGTCTTTGAACTCCTGCTCGAAGATGCCGAACTCGTAGCGAATGCCGTAGCCCTGTCCGGGGAGGGCGAGGGTGGCCATCGACTCTAGGAAGCAGGCTGCGAGGCGACCGAGGCCCCCGTTGCCGAGTCCGGGCTCCGGCTCTTGCTCCACCAGGTCGTCGAGGTCGATGCCGAGCTCGGCGAGGACGTTGCGCATCTCGGCTTCGAGGTCGAGCGCCTGCAGGTTCGTGAGGAGCGCGCGGCCGGTCAGGAACTCTGCCGAGAGGTAGAAGATCCGCTTGCAGTCGCTGCGCTCGTACTCGGCCTTGGTAACGATCCAGCGCTCCATCAGCCGGTCACGGATCGCCAGCGCGAGCGCCGAATAGCGGTCAAAGGCGGTCGACTGCTCGAGCGAGTGGCCGAGCGTGAACGTCACGTGGTCGACGAAGGCGCGCGAGAGCGCTTCGGGCTGCAGGCTCGTGCGGTCCCCATCGGGGCTCGGCTTCGCTTGGGGGCTCTCACCGTTCATGGCGTCGAGACCATCCGGACAAACCGAGCGGTCGTCAAGCCGATCCGGCCGCGTGTCGAGGCTAGAGCGGCCCGGCGACGAGTCCGTGCACGAACTGCCGCACCAGCGGATCCGAGGATGCCCGCGCCTCTTCGGTGGTGCCATCGAAGACGAGCGCGCCGCGGTGCATCATGCCGACGCGGTCGGTGACGCTCAGCATCCGGTCGAGATCGCTCGAGACCATCACCACGGTGGTGCCGCTCGCGCGTTGCTCCTCGCGCAGGAGCTCGAAGATCCGCTGCGAGGTGACCGGATCGAGGCCCGCCGCAGGCTCGTCGTAGAGGACGATGGCGGCGCTCGCGATGACGGTGGCGCGCGCGACTCCGACGCGCTTCTTCTGGCCGCCCGAGAGGCCCGCGCAGAGCCGGTCTTCGAAGCCCGGCAACGACACGGCGCGCAGTCGATCGGCGACGCGCGCGCGGATCTCATCCTCGCTCCACGACGTGAGCCGACGCATCGGGAACGCGATGTTCTCGCCGACCGTCAGGTAGTCGAAGAGCGCGTTGTTCTGGAACAGCATGCCAAATCGCGCGCGAAATTGCTGGAGCTCGAGGTCGGACAGGGAGGCGAGATCGGTGCCGTCGATGACCACGCGACCGCGCTCTGGCGTGACGAGCCCGGCGACGAGCTTTAGGAGCACGCTCTTGCCCGAGGCCCCGGGGCCGATGAGGCCATACAGGCACCCCTCGGGCACCGACAGGGAGACGTCGCGGACGACCGGGGCCGCGCCGTAGCTCTTCGTGACGGTGTCGAGGCGAATCACTGGGCGGCGAACGCCGTGTTGGTAACGTCGAGGCGGGGGTGCGCGGGGAACGAGAGGCTCCGCACTTGGCCCGAGATGCAGCGCGCGATCCCGCCGTTCACCGGGTTCGTCGAGACCGTCACGCCGACCGCGTGGCCGTTCTGAACGGCGGCGCAGATCGAGACGGACATCGACGGCGGTACCGCGCAGGCGTTTAGGTATTCGCCGCGGTTCAGGACCGCGCCGTATGCGCCGGCCGTGAGATCGGGGTCGACGTCCTTCGTGTAGTCTTCGATGTACTTCGCGCGCGCGCCTTCGCAGCTGAGACCGTCGGCGATCACCGGGTGGATCGTGCCGCCGCTCTCGCTCGCGGGGCCGTCGCTCGCGTTCTCGACGCTGCCGTCGGAGGGGCCGCCGTTTGCGCGAGCCCCAGCGCCCCTTGCGCCGCCCTTCGTGCCGCCCTTGCTGCGCCCGACGCCTCCGTCGAAGTCCACGTTTTGCGCGACGCCGGTACGGACCACGACCTCGTCCTTGGTCGTTCGACCAAAGCGGAAGTAGAGGCCCGCGAGCGCCGCGAGGCCGATGACGGCCACGCTCACCAGCGCCATCGTCTTCAACCGCGCGCGCTCGCCATCGGCGCTGACCGCGGCGGCGAGCTGCTTGCGCTCTTCTTGGACGTCCACGCTGCGCTGGGCCTGCTCGGCGAAGGGCGCGAACTCTTCCCACTCGTCGATCGGACGCTCCACCTTGGTCGTCGTGTCGAGGAGCGCGTGCGAGCCGACGACGCTTCGCGTCGCTAGCTGATGGAGGAGCTCGACCGCCGAGAACGGCCCGTGATCCATGCCATCTTTGATCACGACGTAACGCGGTCGCGCATCGGCCTCGAGGCGCGCCTTCAGCTCGGCGAGCCGCTCGGTCGCGCCACGCGGCCCGCGGGGGCTCGTGGCGGGGCTAGATGAAGATGCGGGCGCTGCGGAGACGGGCGCTGCGGAGACGGGCGCTGCGGAGACGGGCGCCGTCGCCGCCGTGGCGCGTGCGACGCCATCG
>VGRJ01000127.1 GCA_016875405.1 Deltaproteobacteria bacterium
GTCGAAGAGCACGTAGGCCGTGCCGTCGCGCGCGACGGCCATGCTGAACGGCGTGCCGAAGCCGCCCGCTGCGACGCAGTTGATCGACCCGATTTGTTTGAAGGTCAGCGTAGGAGGCGAAAAGCTGTAGAGCTCGTTCCCGGTGCCTACGACGTACACGAGCTTCGAGGCTTCGGAGCACTCGTTCGAGCCGGTCCCGGTGCTGCCCCCGCTACCCGTCGGCATGAAGCCGCCGACGCCGCTTGCCATGCTGCTGCTCCCGTCGAATGTCGTGCCGGTCGAGCTTGCGGGGCCAGCCCCCGCTCCGGACGCGTCCGAGAGTCGATTGTCGTTCGAGGTCGCCGAGCACGCCATCGCGAGCCCGAGCGACGTGGTGGCAAGGAAGCGTCTCCGCATCCTCCGAGCTTATCGAACCGCGCGCGCCGTCACTACTTCCGCGGGAGCGTAGCGCGTCGCGCCCATGGTCCCGGGCGCACGGCCTCAGCTGCCCCTCAGGAACGCGAGCACTCCGGGAAAGTCGTCGTCGTCGACCGCGCCTTCGATGAGGCAGGCGAGCTCACCCTTGGGCGAGACGAGCGCGTGCACGGGGAGCGTCGCCGCGACCGCGATGCCGAGCGGGCCGAGCCATTTCTCGCGCGCCGCCTCGTCCTTCAGCCAGTAGGTCGCGCGCGTCCCCGACTCGGGCTGACTCGACAGGAAGCGAGAGAGCTGCCGCTCGTCGTCATCCATCGCCACGAACGCGAGGTCGACGAGTACACCGGACTTTCGGAGGTCGGTTTGCCAGCGACGGAGGCGCGGCATCTCTTCTTTGCAGGGGCCGCACCACGCCGCCCAGAGGTTGACCCAGGTCCACTTGCCCGTCCCGAAGGGCACGGGCGTCGGCGGCGGGCTCGTCCCCGGCGCGGCGGCGGTGTCGATGCGCGCGTCCGAGGTGCGACCGCGCGGCTTCGTGTCGCAGAGCGCGCGAGGCGGCTTCTTCGCGGTCGCGGCGACGCTGGCCGCTGGCCTCGCGGGCGTCGAGGTGGCCTTCGTGACGACGGCGTCGTTTCGATCGCGCACCACGCCGGTGCGGTTCTCGCCCTCAGCGCACGCCGGAGCCAGGCACAGCGCGGCGACGGCCAGCGCGGCCCTCATAATCGGCAGTCCACCCACGACACGAACGCGCTGCGGTTGATGCCCTCCGCGTCGCAGCGCTCGGGGTGCGTGACGTTCCACGCGCAGTACTCCTTGTCGAGCTGCGCGAACTCGTTGCCGAGCCACAAGAGCCCGACCTTCTTGTCGATCTCGGGATCCTTGTACTGGTCGGCGAGGTGGAACATCACCGAGTTGGCGCGGCGCTGAGAGAGCTTGCGGTTGAGGTCGACCGTGCCCGACTTCGAGGCGCGCGCGACGACGAAGAAGTAACGCGCGCCCTTGCGGTCGTCCCAGCGCTCGTTCAGCGCCTTCTTCGCGGCCTCGTCGAGCGTGTCGACGCCGTCGGCGAACATCACGACCGACGCGCGCTCCCTGAGCGGCGTGAAGAGCTTGTTGAACTCGTCGTCGCTGATCGAGGCGAGCGTCTTCACGTCGCCTGGCTGGCAGCCGCGTCGTCCGTCGCTCCCGCCGAGGCCGCAGGCGTGGATCACGCGCGCGAGCACCTGCTTGAACTCGGGCGTGCAGTAGCCGAGCTCGGCGTCGTCGGCCGTCGCGATCTTCGACTCGGGCTTCTCTTCGCTGGCGCCGGTGACGAGCCGCTCGTTCGCCGCCTTCACCTCACCGCGCACGCTCATCGTCGCCCCCGCGAGGAGCCCCGCGCCCGCGACGAGCGCCACTACCACTGGTCCGTTCTTCGCCATGACGCCCTCTCAGAAGCTCCGCGCCTTAAGCGACGGGATGAGCTTGCGAATCGAGTACACGAGGCCCATGTCGGTGTCCTCGTCGCACATCCGTTGGTCGCCGAGGAACAGCTGTGGCGTCGACACGGGCAGCCGGTTGTCGACCGCGAAACGCAGCATTTCCTCGAGTTTCTTGGTGGTCGAGCGCTCCTTCATGCAGGCCGCGAGACCGGGAAAGCTCCCCTCGATGTAACCGTCGACCGCCTTCGGTCCCTGGGTCTTCGCCGCCGAGAGCAGCACGTCTTGCTGGTCATACGCCCACTCGAGCACCTGCGGCGCCTGGCCCTTCGCGTGCGCGCACAGCATCGCCTTCGATACCTGACAGGCGCCGGGGTGGACGTCGCGATCGACCATCCAGTTGCACGACGAGTCGAGCGGGAAGAGCAGCACGGTGGTCTCCATCTGCTCAAGGAACCCCTCGGCGTCGAGGCGACGGTGCAGCGCGCGGCAGCTTGGGCAGAGCGGGTCCACCATCAACGTCACCGGCGTCTTGGGGCCGGACGACGTGGCGCGCGTCAGCGCGAGCTTCAGGCCGACCTCGCTCTTCTCACCGAGGGGCTTCGCGAGCTTGCCGCACGAGCCGATGCGATCGTCGTGGTTCGCGACGCTCTTCGCGTAAGCGACCCCAGGCAGGATTGCGGCTCCTCCGAGCAGCGCGAGCCAGAGCGGCGTGACGAACCAAGAGCCGTCGACTCGCGAGGGAAGCTCGGCCGCCGTGTTCTCGCCCTCGCCCGACCAAGGAGGCGTCGTCGTCTCCCGACGGAGCGCGAGGAACGCGAGCAGGCCGCCCGCGAAGAGCGCCGTCGACGAGAAGTAGATGCCCATGCAGGTCTTGCAGAAGGTGCCGAGCCGTGTCGCCGAGAGGTAGGCCATCACGAGCGAGACGACGAACGGTCCGGCCGCGAGCGCCGCGCCGGTCTTCACCGTGCGGAAGGTCGCGCCGCGACCTGCGAGCAGCAGGTACAGCGAGAACGCGACGAAGCACGAGAACGCTCCGACCGCGAAGAGCGAGATGGGCACGCCGCCCCAGAGCTTGTCGCGCAGGAGCGCAGCGTAGGGGCTATAGATCGCGGCGCGGCAGCCCTCGTCGGCGCCCGGCGCGGCCGCGAGGCCCGGGACGAACCCGCAGCGCAGATCGTGCACCTGGCGATCGAGGTGTCGGCTGTAGTCGAGTGTCGAGCTCCACGCGAACGCGAGCCCGGCGAGCGAGCCCAGCGTCATCAGCGCAGGCGCGATCCAGCGGCCGATTCGATTCCACATGCGCGCGCTTTACCTCAGCGCCTGCCATAGGTCGAGTGGTTGGACCCGAAACTACGTCCAGCGCGACGGCGGGACCCAGCCGCCCGTCCCCTCTTGCAGGACGCAGGCGACCGCGATCGGGCGCGCGTCGCCGTCCATCGGTCCGACCACCTGCAAGCCCACCGGCAGACCCGCGCGGCTCAGCCCGAGCGGCACCTGCGTCACCGGGAGCTCCATCACGTTGAAGATGGCCGTGTAACCCCAGTGGATTGGCGGCAAGAGCGGCTGATGATGGCGCGGGGCCGGCATCGAGTACGTCGGGTACAGCATGACGCCACGGCCGATCCGGCGGTCGAGCTCGAGGCGCAGCTCGGCTCCGAGCGAGAGGCCGCGCGCGCTGCGCGAGGGCAGGAGCTTCGGGAGCTTCTCGACGAGCGCGAGGCCCAGCGCGGGCAGGGTGTGCGGCGAGCGTCCGAGCGCGAGCAGGAGCAGCTGCCGCGCCGCGTCGATCGGCGTGCCCTCGCCCAGCAGCTCGCTGAAGCTCGGGCCACCAGCGGCGTCCATCATCGCTGACCAGATCTCGATGGCGTGTCGAAGGGCGGGGAACTCTTCTCGGCGCACGCGGGCGCCTCGATCTTCGAGGACCCGCTCCGCCCGCCGCTGGGCATCGATCAAGTCCTCGCTGACGCGCGTGAGGCCGGTCGTGACGCTGAGCACCTCGAGCCCCTCGAGGCGAACGTCCGACGCGGGCTCGCGTGCGGCGTCCGGTGCGAGGACCGACATCAAGAGCTCGAGATCCTCGGCGCGCCGGCACAGCGGCCCCGTCGTCAGGTAGCGCTGCGCCACGCCGGTCGTGATCGGAAACTGTCCCGCGTTGTCGACGAGGCCGCCGCTCGGCTTGTGCCCGAAGACCCCATTGAAGAACGCGGGCAGTCGGATCGAGCCACCGACGTCAGAGCCGAGGCCGAACGGCGAAGCGCCGGCCGCGACGATCGCGCCCTCGCCTCCCGAGCTGCCGCCCGCGATCCGCGCCGGATCGTAGGGGTTGTTCGTTCGCCCGTAGACCCGATTGTTCGACTCGAGCCACATGCAGAGCTCGGACACGTTGGTGACGCCGAGCGGGATGGCCCCCGCCGCGCGGAGCCTCCCGACCGCCGCGGCGTCCTCGGTCGCGAGGAACCCCTTGCGCGCGAGGAGCCCCGAGGTGTTCGGCATCCCCGTGAGGGCGAAGGCCTCCTTGATCGTGCACGGCACGCCGTGGAGCGGTGGTAGCTCTTCGCCGCGTGCTCGCCGCGCGTCGGCTCGCCGTGCCTCGACGCGCGCCTCCTCGAAGCGCTCGCGAACGACGGCGTTGAGGACCGGGTTCACCCGCTCGATCTGGGCGATGTGCGCATCGACGAGCTCGAGGGACGAGACCGTGCCGGCGCGCACGCGGCGAGCGAGCTCGCGGACCGAGGTGGTCAACAGGTCGGACATGCGAGGAGCCCCACGCTACCCAACTCCGTTGCCTGGCAAAAGGTGCCGCGCGCTCTTTACGGTCGCCGCGGCGCCCCGAGCGAGGAGAGCTTCGCGGCGAGGTCCTTGCCGTGGCTCGAGCTGCGTACGCTCGTGTCGATGAAGGCGACCTTGCCGCTCCCATCGACGTAGATCGTCGTCCGCGACGGGAGACCGAGCGCGCCGAGCACCCCGTAGGCCGCCGCCGTCGTCTTCTCCGGGTCGCTCAGGATCGGGTAGTCGAGCCCGAGCGACGTCGCGAACTCCTCGTTGGTCTTCGGATCGTCGCAGCTCGCCGCGTAGTGCGCCACGTCGAACGCGCGGATGGCCTCGCCGCTCTCACGGAGCGACTTGCACTCGGCCGTTCACCCACCGGTAAAGGCCTTCGGGAACCACGCCACCACGACGAATTTTCCGCGGTGGTCCGAGAGGCGGTGGGGCTTGCCGTCGCTGCCGACGAGCGAGAACTCCGGCGCGACGTCTCCCGCCGCGAGCGGCTTGTTCGGGGGCGCGCAGGCCGCGGCGGTGAGGGCGAGCAGCGAGAGCGCGAGCGAGGCGATGGAGCGGAGCATGGCCTAAAGCTTACGCTCGAAGTACGCTTGACGCACGTCGAGGTCCGCCATGATCAGCCGAATCGCGCTCGTCTCCACCGCTCTCCTGTCGTCGCTCGTCGCCTGCGGAGGCGAGAGCTCCCTCTCGGGCTCGTCCTCGACTGGAGCGGGCGGCGCTGGCGCGGGCGGCGCGAGCGCGTCCTCGAGCACGGGGATGTCGACCGGCTCGACGAACCCGCTCGGCGAGCCGTTCGCGGTGTCGTTCGGCCCCGTCGAGCTCGCGCCCGGTGAGGAGGACACGAAGTGCGTCGTCAAGCGCGTGCCCAACGCGGAAGCGATGCACGTCGGCGCCATTCACAACGTGCTCTCGGATTCTTCGCACCACCTCATCGTCTACCGGGTCGCCGAGACCGAAGAGCGCCCGGAGCCCTTCGCCTGCCAGCCCTTCGCCGATCTCCTGAAGCCGGAGACCGGGACGCCGCTCATGATCACGCAAAAGCACGACGACCTGCTCGCGCTGCCGAAGGGCGTCGGCTTCGAGTTCGAGGCGGGGCAAATGGTGCGGCTCGAGATGCACTACATCAACACCACCTCGTCGCCGAAGAGCGCGCAGGCGACCGCGACCTTCCACGCGATGCCGAAGGAGGACGTGACGGCCGCCGCGGACCTCTTGTTCGTCGGCAACCCCGACATCACGATCGCGCCCATGTCGAAGGCCAGCCTCGGTCCGACGTTCGTGCCTGCCCCGCTCGCGATGAGCGACGCCAAATACTTCGGCATCACCGGTCACACGCACCGCTTCGGCACCAAGGTGACGGTCTCCACCGCAGCGGCGAAAGGCAAGTCACTCATGTCGGTGTACGACGTCGAGGACTGGCTCTGGGGTGAGCCCGAGACCGTGTACCACGACCCGCCGTTCGCGGTGCCGGAGTACGGCGGCTTCGAGTTCAGCTGCGCTTGGAACAACACCAGCAACGACACGCTTGGCTTTGGCGAGTCCGCGACCGACGAGATGTGCTTCTTCTGGACGTATTACTACCCGTCGAGCGGCGCCTTCGTGTGCCTCCACACCGATCAAGTGAATGGCGACAAGGGCGGGGTCGACCTGTGCTGCCCGGGGCACCCGGCCTGCGGCAAGATTTTCGAGTGACCTCGCCCGAGACCGGCTGATGGGACGCCGCAAGCTCCCCGCCGTCGCGCCGCCGATGTCGCTCGAGCTCGACTCGAAGACCATGCGCGCGATGGTCGAGCTCGCGACGGAGCGACTCATCCGTCACACCGAGACGCTGCCCGACCAGCCGATGCACGCGGTCGCCGGCGGGAAGAAGCTCGCGCGCGCCTTGCGCGAGCCGCTGCCCGAGCGGGGTGTCCCTTACGAGCGATTGCTCCGCCTCCTCTTTGGTCGTGTGATCCCCGCGAGCCTCAACGCGGCCTCGCCGGGGTATCTCGCCTACGTGCCCGGAGGCGGGCTGTTTCATGCGGCCGTCGCCGACCTCATCGCAGACGCGACGAATCGCTACGTCGGGATGTGGCAGGCCGCGCCGGGGCTCGTGCAGCTCGAGCAGAACGTCCTCGACTGGTTCGCGAGCATGCTCGGCTTCCCCGAAGGTGCGGGTGGACTCCTCACGACCGGGGGCTCGCTCGCCACCCTCGTCGCGCTCGTCACCGCTCGCCACGAGCGCCTGCCGCCCGAGTTTCAGCGTGGCGTCCTCTACGTGTCCGAGGAGGTCCACCACGCGATCACGAAATCCGCGCTCGTCGCGGGGTTTCTGCCCGAGCGCATCCGCGCCATCCCCACCGACGAGCGGTTCCGCCTTCGCCTCGACGAGGTCGCGCGCGCCGTCGAGGCCGATCGCGCCGCAGGCCTCTTGCCCTTCGCGCTCGTCGGCAGCGCCGGCACCGTCAACACCGGCGCCGTGGACGATCTCCACGGGCTCGCGGACCTCGCCGCGAGCGAGCGCCTCTGGCTCCACGTCGACGCGGCCTACGGTGGCTTCTTCGCGCTCACCGAGCGGGGCAAGCGCGCGCTCGCGGGTATCGAGCGCGCCGACTCGGTGGTTCTCGATCCGCACAAGGGCTTGTTCCTCCCTTACGGCACGGGCTCGGTGATCGTCCGCGACCGCTCGGCTCTCCTGCGCGCGCACGCCGTCCGTGCGGCTTACCTCCCTGCGCGCTCGGCGGACGACGAGGCCGTCGACTTCTGCGATCTCGGACCCGAGCTCAGCCGAGACAACCGTGGCCTCCGCGTCTGGCTGCCCCTGAAGATGCACGGCGCGAGCGCCTTTCGCGCCGCGCTCGACGAGAAGCTCGACCTCGCGCGCCTCGCCTTCGACGCGCTGTCCAACGAGCCCGACGTCGAGCTCGCGGCGCCGCTTGAGCTGTCGCTCTTCGCCTTCCGCTTTCGGCCGTCGGGCAGCCTCGCGACCGAGCTCGAGCTCGACGTCGTGAACCGCCGTTGGCTCTCGGCGGTGAATCAACGGCAGCGCGTGCTGCTCACCGGCACCACGCTTCGAGGTCGTTTCTTTTTGCGTTTTTGCGTCCTCTCGTTTCGCACGCACGCCGATCGCATCGCAGCGGCCCTCGAGGATCTGCGTGCCGAGCTCGCCCTCGTTCGCGCTGCGTTCGCCGCCCGCTCGCCCTGAGGCCGACCGCCCGTCGAAGGTGCCGCGCAAGCCCGCTCCTCGTAGCGCGTTCGCTTCGTCCTGCGCCTCGGGGCGCGCTCGGGCGGCCGGACGGTGCCGGGTAGTTTAGTGTAGTTTAATGTGCGACAAAGTGGGCCGGGTCTTGACGCCTCGGCTAATCGACTTCATGCACCGCGCCCCGCGCGGCCAACCGGAGCCAGCTCGATGATCACGGTCTCGAACCTTCGCCCTGCCCGGCTCGCCGGTGCGCTCTTCGCCACCCTCGTCGCGTGCGGCCAAGAGGCGCGCGACGAGGCGCCGTTTCAGCCCTCGCCGAGCGCCGCCGACGCGCCCCAGCCCACGCCGACGCCCGCGACCGTCGAGCCCGCCCCGACCGCCTCCGCCGACGCCGAGCGCCCGGTGCCGCCGGCCGAGTACGAGAGCGACGAGCTGCCCGAGGCGGAGCTCATGCCGGAGACGCTCGCCGAGCAGCGGGCTGCGATGCTCCGACGCATGCGCGCCCTGCATGGCCTCGAGGACTCGGAGGTCGCCGCGCTCGAGGCGATCCTCGGCCGCTCGAAGCACATGGGGCAGGGCAACCCCGAGGTCGTTCACCACCCGATGACACGAACCGAGTGCCTCGCGAAGCGCCGCGAGGCGGGTGTACGCGACGAGAAGAAGACGCGCTGCGGTTCGCCCTACATGGTGCCGCTCTACGATCCTGCGACCGAGACCGAGGCTGACGCGCGCGTCTGCATCGATCGCTACGAGTTCCCCGGGCTTCCGTGCGACTACCCCGTTACCTGGGTCACGACCGCGCAAGCCCAGAACATGTGCAAGGCGATCGGCAAGCGGCTCTGCGACGCACACGAGTGGGAGGGCGGCTGCGCCGGCGCGCTGCACGGCCCCGAGGACGAGTACGCGTTCAAGGTCGATCGCGACGGCATGCGCGGGCGTCACAACCTGAAGCGCGAGATCCGCTGGGCCTACGGCACCGAGAAGGACCATGGCAAGTGCGCGACCTCGAGCACCAAGTCGAAGAACTGCGGGTCGAGCGGCTGGAAGAAGTGCGGCTCGAACACCTACCCAGCGGGCTCGTTCCCCGAGTGCCGTAGCTCCTTCGGCGTCTACGACCAGCACGGCAACGTGGCCGAGCACATGTCGCTCCCGCTGAAGCCCGAGGAGCTCGGCAGCCGCGGCGGCTTCGGGGTCCCCGAGATGAAGGGCAGCTGGTTCATCTTCTCGAAGTACGACGCCCACATCGACGATTGCCGTTGGCGCGCTCCCAGCTGGCACGACAACGAGGGCCGGAACCACTCGAACTACCACCTCGGCTTCCGCTGCTGCAAAGATGTGGAGTGAGCTTCGAGCGGCGCCGCCGTGCTCCGTCGCGCTCGTGCTCTCGTGCGCACGGCACGCCCTCGAGATGACAGGCTCGCCATCGATGGTCTCGCGCCGCCTCGCCCTTCCGTTGCTCGTGGCGCTCCTTGCCGGTGCTCCCCATGCGCGCGCCGAGCGACCGACGGCGGCTCGCTACGCCTTCGTCCCAGACGGGGTCGAGACGCGCCGCCTCGACGAGGCCTTGTCGCCGCCTCCCGGCTTCGTACGCGTGCCCGTCGCGCGCCGCTCGTTCGGCGAGTACCTGCGAGGGATGCCGCTCGCGCTCGGGCCTGCCCGCGTGCGCGCGTACGACGGTCGAACGATCGTCGAGCCGTACGACAAGCGCGTCGCGGCCGTCGCGGCGCTCGACGTCGGTCGCGCCGACTTGCAGCAGTGCGCAGATTCGGTCATCCGCTGGCACGCCGAGTGGTTGTGGGCCGAGGGCCGCGCTCACGAGGCGGCTTATCATTTCGTCAGCGGCGATCGAGCGACCTTCGCCGACTACGCCCGCGGCGTGCGCCCCATCGTTTCGCCGCGTCGCGTGCGTTGGGAGCGGCGCGCGGCCCCCGCCTCCGATCGCAAGGCCTACCGAGCTTACCTCGAGCTCGTGTTCACCTACGCGAGCACGCTCTCGCTCGTGCGTGAGGCTCAGCCCATCGAGCGCGCGGCGATCGCGCCGGGCGACTTCTTCGTCCTCGGCGGGAGCCCGGGCCACGCGGTGCTCGTGCTCGACGTCGCGGTCGATGCGCGTGGTCGAAAGGTCGCCTTGCTCGGGCAGGGCTACATGCCCGCGCAGGACTTCCATGTCTTGTCGGGCGACGACGCTCGCTTCGGGGCTTGGTTCTCGCTCGAGGTCGAGGAGGTCACGACACCGTTCTGGCCGACGCCGTTCCCGTGGTCGTCGCTCCGCCGGTTCACGGGCTGAGCACCCTGGGACGTCGCGCCTCGACGAGGCCCTCGGGCCATGCGACAACGCTCCCATGCTCGGAGAGGCTTGTGCCCTCGGCGCGGCCTTCTGCTGGTCCGTCAGCCTCATCCTCTTCAAGAGCTCCGACGAGGTCTCGCCGATGGCGATGAACCTCTTCAAGAACCTCGTTGCCATCGCGCTGCTCGCCGTGACCCTCGTGTTCCTCGGGCATGGGCTCGATCTCGAGCGCTCCGGCTCGGACTGGGCGCGCCTCGCGGTGAGCGGCGTGCTCGGCATCGCGGTCGCCGACACGCTCATCTTCATCGCGCTTCAGCGCCTCGGGGCCGGACTCCTCGCGGTCGTCGACACGGCGTACGCACCGACGATGGTGTCGCTCAGCGTGCTCGCGCTCGGCGAGCGACCGGGCGGCGCCTTCGCCGTCGGAGGGCTCCTCGTGCTCGCCGGCGTTCTCCTCGCCATCCTCGAGAAGCCGAGCGGCCCACCTCGCCCGCGCGGCGAGCTCGCGAGCGGCATCGCGATCGGACTCGTCGGCATCCTCGTCATGGGGTTTGGCGTTATGCTCGCGAAGCCGGTCGTCGAGCGCGGCCACCTCGTCGAGGTCTCGCTCGTTCGGTTGGTGGCCGGAGCCGCCTCGCAGCTCGCGTGGGTCGCGGTGTTCCCCGCGCAGCGCGGTGCGCTCGCGGTGCTGAAGCCCGGCCCCGCGTGGCGGCGCCTTGGCCCCGCGGCCTTCCTCTCGGCCTACCTCTCGATGTTGCTGTGGCTCGGCGGCTTCAAGTGGACGACCGCCTCGCGCGCCTCGGTGCTGAACCAGATGACGACGGTGCTGACCATCGTCCTGGCCCGCATTTTTCTGGGCGAAACGCTGACGCTACGTCGCGCGGCGGGGGCGGTCGTGGCCGTCGCGGGGGCGCTCGTCATCCTGCTGGCGCGCACGTGAGCGGATCGACGATCCACCATGACTTCGCGGCGGATCAGCAAATTCTCAGAGAAAAAAGTGAAGACGGATCGTTGACGAGCCCGAAGAGATCCTTATCATTCGGAAACCTCGTGAAATGTGGCTGGTGGATACCAGCATGGGCGAGGCGACCCACGGATAGATATCTGGAAGCACCGGGCGGTGGCCCGCGCGGAATGGTCTGTAGACGGAGTACCGTCGGCCGGTGCTGAAGGAAGAGGAAAAAGACAATGGCTCTCAATGCGTACCTCAAGCTGACCGGTAAGACCCAGGGCGAGATCAAGGGCTCCGTGACCCAGGCGGGTCGTGAGGACTCGATCATGGTGATCGCCTACAACCACGAAGTCGTCTCGCCCCGCGACGCGGCGAGCGGGCTGCCCACCGGCAAGCGCCAGCACAAGCCCCTCACGGTCACCAAGGAGATCGACAAGTCGACTCCCCTGCTCATGAACGTGCTCACCAACAACGAGC
>VGRJ01000128.1 GCA_016875405.1 Deltaproteobacteria bacterium
AGCCGCCCCGACGAGGAGCAGCCCCAGCGACTTTCTCAATTCACAAGCAGCTCGCATCGACGTCCTCCACCCAGGCGGCGAGCTTCACCACGGCCGCTGGGGTGCCGCTGACCTGGGCCGTCCAGGTCGTCGCGCCCTTCGACTCCTGACCGAAGAGCCGCACCGAGCGCGCGGCATCCAACTCGGTGGCCTCCGGCAGCGAAGACGCCTCGAACGACTCAACCCCGGCGCGGAGGTGAAAGAAAAACGGCGCGAAGCCAAGCCACGCAGCGGCCGATCCTCCCTGCATTTGGTTCGTGGCAGCGTGGCCGAGAACCGCACCCGGATCTTCCGCAGGGCCGCAGCGCCGCTCGGCCCGCCCCCCGTCACTCCAGCACCTCCATCCGCATCCGCCCCACCGGCGCATCCTGAGAGCGCGCGGCGAGTTCACCAACGGCACCCATCCCGCTGGGGGCGCTCGCCTCGAGCGTCCCGAAGGACGGCATCGTGAGTGAAGACCACGCGGCGCACGCTCAGTCGACGGGGACGAGCTCGTAATCGAGCGACGTCGACGCCCCTTCGCTCGCAGGGACCACGAGCTCGACCTCGACGCGACCGACCTGGAGCTCTTCTCCGTAGTAGGAAAAACGAAGCCCGTGGGGTCGGAGCGTGACCGTACGTCCAGGCGGGAAGGCGAGGTCGAAGCCTCGCGGCTTCGGCGTGGCCGAGTCGCGTACCCGCACGCGCTCGCTTCCGAGAACGGGATCGAAGGCGAGACTCGCGCCCTTCGACTTGCGATTCAGCGTCCCACCCGACTGGGTGACCGCGTTGCACACGTTGCGCGTGCAGGTTGGGATGGGGATGTTCTCGAAGATCCTCGTGGTAGCGCCGCCACTCGCGGCAGCGCTGCGCTTCAAGACGATGCGCACCCCAACGCGGTCGCTCGCGAACGTGTAATGGCGCGCGTAGCAGAGGTTTGGATAAAGCAGAGGCAACGCTTCTTGCTTGTCCTGAGGCTGGCCCTCGATCCGGCCATAGACGGTGAATCCCGCTGGCAGCGTGAGGTGCTCCGCCTGAGGGAAGAGCCGCGCGCAGTCGCCTCCTGGTCCGGTCGCCGTCCGGTCGGTCGTGACCTGCTCGTAGTCTTCCCAGTACCGCCGCTTCGTGCCCACTTGGATGAGCTCGTCGCGCTCGACGACCAGGCCATGGTGCGTGAGCGGAGACCAATTCGTGGCGAGCAGGGCGCTGCCGTAGCCAGGGACGGCGAGGAGCGAGAGCCCGCCTCCGATCATGGGGCTTTGTTCGTAGAGGTCGATCGCGTGGGTCGTCGTAGCACCTCCGACGTTGCCCGTCTCCACGGTGGGATCGATGTCTTCGATGGTGAGCGTGCCCTTCTTCAGCGGCATCATGCGGGTGGTTTCGAAGTGACCGGCATAGGCATAGCGCGGCGCTGGGTTGCCGATGAACAGAGCTGTATAGTATCGCCCGCGGCGAACCGTAAGGATCTCGGGCGGCTTCCCCGAGCCGACGTCGGGCAGGAGCACCTCGGCATCGCCGACCTGATTTGCAGGCAGGATCGGCAAGGCCGGTCGCTTGGTCGAATCGAGCTCGAGGCCGACCTCGGGGCTCCCGGTGAGCGACAGTCGCGGGATGGCGTCCACCGGTCCCCCGAACCCGCCCGCGAGTGACTTTACGGTCCCGAGCGCCTGCTCGAGCTTCTTGCCACTCTGGGGGAAGTGCCACTCGGACCACAGCGCCACCTCGGGGACCGTCTCCGCCTGTCCTCGAGCTCCTTGGTACTGCTCGAGCTCGAAGCCGACCCCGATGCGATGGGCATAGTTGAAGCCGCTGCTCCGTTGCCCATCCGGCTCCTCCACCGCAAAGCGCGAGAAGAAGCGATAGCTCGCGGCGAGCGCGTCGCGGACCACGAGGTCCTCGCCTTCGGGATCGCTCTCGGTGAGTCCGAGATAGCGCGCCATGTGCCAGTGCTGCATGCCTGCGTACGAGGAGCTCGGCCCCGACGCCTCGGCAAGCCAGCCGGTCGCGCTCGCTTCGGCGGCGAAGCGTTGCCCGTATTCTCGCGCGACCTGCCGATAGAGGGCGGCGAAGGGAAGTCCTTCCGAGCCGCGCGCGAGCTCCTCGGTCGCGAGCATGAAGGTGCTCGATTGATTCATCGTCGTCGTCATGTAGACGGACTGGTGTCGATCAATCAGGCGGCGCAGCCCCGTCGCCCAGACGCGTTGTAGCCGCTCTCCGAGGTCCTTCTTCGGGCCCGCGCCGGGGAGCAGCTTTGGCAGGCTCCCAGCAACGGCACCGAAATTCTCCGCGAACTGCACCAGCTGAAATCCGGCCGAGCCGGGGTAGGGGTCCGTATCGCCGACCGATAGCTGTCGCTCGTCCTCTCCCACGACGAGCAGCTCTGCGAGCCCGTGCGCGGCCGCGCGCGCGACGAGCTCGGGATGGGTTGGCGGCGCGCCTTTGGTGGCGGGGCCCCAGGGATTGCAAGGATGCGCTAGGGTCGCGGCCAGCATGAGGTGGCGCGCTGCTGCCCCCGGCAGGCCGAGCGCCGTGTAGGAGTCGTAGTATTGAGCATTGTCGCGCACCTTGTAGCGGACGCCGCGCAACACGTCCCAGCGATTCACGCTTGGATCGAAGGCAACGTCGCACGTCCCATCGGGCCGGCAGGCTCCGCCCGATACGCACTCCATCGCCTCACGGCAGCGCTGTCGCTCGAGGAGCGGGAGGCCGATCGCGCCCCCGAAGTGGCTCGATGGTGAGAGCTCCAGCATCGGTGCCCCCGCCCCGTAGGTGACGACGCCGTTCGACGACACCGAGCCTCGGGAAAGGTACCAGCGGACCGCCTTGAGTGGGCTGTCGTAGGAGTGGAGGAGATCGACGCTCTGATAGGCTTGGTCTGGTGTGAGCGCTCCCGGCCCGTTTCCTGAGCCCGTCCCTGCGCAGGGTGGTTTTGCCGGCGCTGCCGTGAACGCCGGTCCGTCCAACGCCGTCGTCAGAGCCTCGTCGCCGACGTTTGAGGGCTCGAGAAGCTCGGGTAGGAGCTCGAGAATATCGCTTTGAAAGCGATGCGAGACGAGAGTCCCCTTGTGTGGTCCCGAGGGAACCCTTACGGTCGACGCCCGGATCGCGTCGGCCGATGCGGCGCTGTCACACAGAATGAGCGGAATGCCTGTGGCGTGAAAGTGTTGGACCTTGTTCGAGTCTTGGAAATCGAGCTGCCATACGACGCCTTCGTCGCTGGCTCCGGGCGAGAGCTCGTAGCGCTCGGATCCGTCTACCTTCACCGGCGTCATTGGCTCGGGGGCGCCCGTCGCTCGCACCGTCGGAAGCGACGAGCTTCCATTCGCCGTCAGCTCGAGGAACATGCGCGCCGTCGGGTGCCTGGGGGCGAACGCGTAGAGCGAGGTCGCGGCCACCGGCAAGCAAGTGTCCAAGCAGTATGGCCACGCGAAGGCGCCGTTTTGCTGGGACACCCCGTACCCGACGCCATCCGGGAGACGAACGCGTACGGCGGTCTTGAGCGAGTTCGTTGCGACGCGGAGCTCGTAGATCCCCGCCTGTCGGAGCGACACCCGATAGCCCTTCGTGTTGCCCGCCGCGTCGAATTGAAAACTTGGCGGCGGTGGCTCGGTCGGGGAGGCGATGACGCTAGGGCTTGGCGAACCGGGCTCCTGGCGCTGGTAATGCCAGTGGCGGAGCGCCTCGCCGGGCTCGAAGACGCGCACGAGCGCGATGTTCGCGGAGCTCGGGTACGGATCTCCCATCGCTTCGCCCGCGCCCCCTGGGGAGCCGATACGGTCGACGGCGACCTCGGCCTGGCGCTCGCCGCCAGGTGACACGAGGTAGACCGAGACCACCGGGCGGCGCGGTGCCGGCTTGAGGAGGATGGGGCCCACCGTCCGCGTGAGCGGCTCCGGAGCACGGCAGCCGTTCATGCAGTCGTCGGTGTCGATCGCGTTACCGTCGTCGCATGCCTCGTCGCCCTGAACGACCCCGTCGCCACAGCCGGCAGGATCCCACGGGAGCTGAATGGGCGGGGTCGGCGGGAGCGTTAGGTCTTCGGGCGGCGGTGCCGGAGGCTGCGGATTTTGCGTGGAAGGTTCGGTGTCGCTTCCACATGCGACGAGCGCGAGGAGGAGGGCGAGCATCGGCCGCCATCCAGCAGGTTCCGGTGCGACGGGGCCTGCGAGCGACGCTCCCGTTTCGGGGAATCGAAGCGTTCCGTCCGAAACCCGGAGGCCGAGGTGCACGCGGGTCCCCCCGCGAGTTGCTGAGCTGACGAGCATCGTCGAAGAATAAAGGGTCGCGGCGCGAATCAAACCGGGAAAAAAACTTCCGGAGGTGCGGGCATCTGAAGGTGCTCCTCACCGAGCAGCCTGGGAGGGCGCGCGGTCGCCGCGCCCCCGGGTGGCCCAGCCCGATGCGCTTAGCCGCTGGTATCAGTCGACTGGACCCTGCAAGCTACGGACACGTTTCGCCCTGCTGGCGGTCGCCGTGGCCGGCTGCGACATCGTCAACCTATACGGCACCGACGTGACGGCGGCTTGGGTCATCGCGCGAGAACCACGGACGACTGTTCGCGCTGCGGATCGTGCCCGTGTATGAGCTTGGGTTCGTCAACGCCTACGGGACCGAGATCACCGCGGCCCGTGAACTCGAGGTGCTCAGCCGCACGAACGAAATGCTGCTGCGCAACATCCTCCCCGACTCGATCGTGCGTCGACTCCAGACGGGCGAGACACCCATCGCGGATCGCATCGATGACCTGAGCATTCTTTTCTCGGACGTCGTCGGCTTCACCGAATTGTCCGCGCAGTCACCTGCAAGTGAGGTCATCGCGATGCTCACTCGGCTCTTCACGGCCTTCGACCACCTGGTCGACCGTTGTGGCTTGGAAAAGATCAAGACGGTCGGTGACGCGGACATGGTCTGCGGAGGCCTCAATTCCGAACGGACCGATCACGCGGTACGGGTCGCCGAGCTGGGACTCGCCATGCTTGAGCATGTGGCTGCCTACCCCGATCCGACCTTTGGTCGTATTCAGCTGCGAGTCGGGATTCAGGTGGGACCTGCCGTCGCGGGCATCATCGGCGAAAAGCGATTCTCCTATGACATCTGGGGCGACACGGTGAACGCGGTCCGGGACGAGCACCGCGGACTCAGGGCGTCACGGGCCACGTGGAGCGTTGCCAGACGACGAGGTAGCCCTCGAGATCCGCGAAGGTGCGCCCGCGTACATCCCAGTAGGGGTTCTCCGCGGGGACGAGCCGGAAGCCTGCGGCGAGCATCCGTGCGCACGCGGACTCCCACGCGCTTGGCTCGGCCTCGTAGAAGACGAGCAAGTGCTCCGCGCTGGGGGCGGGACCGGCGGGGTGCCCGCGGCGGCGCGTGAGCTCGAGATGATAGGGACCACCCGGGAGGCCGAGCATCGCGCCGTCGTAGCCGTCGTGATTTTGAAAGCCGCCGAGGACGTGCATGCCTAGGCCGTCGCGGTACATCGCGACGAGGGCTTCGAGCGCGTCGCAAGGTCGAGCGATGCGGAGGTGTGGCGCGAGCATGATGGTCTCCTTGGTTCGCGTCACGACGTCGCGGCGAGGACCGAGCCCTCGACGAACCGGGAACGCCTATCGAGCGCTGCGCCGGTGAAGAGCTCGGTCTTCTCGCCGATCCTGTGCGCCGTCACCGCCGCGAGCGCCGCTGCGGTGCCGAGGCCGAGGTGGACTCGGTGCGGGGTTTGCGTGAGGCCGCCCCAGCCCGCGCCCTCGTCCGTCGGACTCGCGCCCGCCGCACCTCCCGCAGCGGTGGAGCCGCGCGCTCGCGGGCTCCTTTGCGCTCGTTCCGCAGCCGACCCGGGCGAGGGTGACGACGATGGGGGCGTCGACCGTAACCGCGCGAAGAGGCATCGTGAACTCATTGGCATCGAGCACGCTACACGACTCGTCGACCCATCGGAACGTCTCGAGGGAGCCGGGCGACGCCGAGCATGGTCGACGCCTAGCGGCGCCACGTCCAATCGCTCGGTGTCAGACGCCCCACGACGCGACGAGGGCGGCAGCTCGCCACCCTCGTCACCGCCAGCGCCAACGCTTATGGTCCGTCGACGAGCTTGCAGGTCTCGTCGTCGCCGGTGGCGCAGGTGCAAGGGCGACGCGCGCTGAGCGCCTTCCACCTTGCGGTCGGCGCCCCGAAAAATGAATCGACGGAAATCACGGCCGCGAGTCGCTCCGTGCGCGCCGGTGACGCCACGTCGAGCGCGAAGCAGACCGTCACGCTCGTGGACACGAACGGGAGCAGAAACCCGCTGCTGTGCGACGCGCTGTCCTGCACCGTCTCACCCGGGCTCGACGCCACGAGCTGCCAGGCTTCGTCGGCGTCCGCGTTGGAGAGGAGCGACCGCCCCTTGGCCCGATCGCGCCTCACCTCCGCGAAGGCGTCGCGGAGCGCCTCGTCGGCGTGCGCGCGAGTGCGCCGCCAGTCGACCACCCACAGGCCGAGTAGAGCACGATCGCCCCGAGGACCGGTGGACGTCGGAGCTGTCGAAGAAGCTCCGCGATGGTCTGCTCGAGCCTTCGCGGCCTCGCTCGATGTCGCTCCGTCTCGCTCTCGTGCATAGGCTCACCATGCTTCATGTCGACTCAGCGCGAGCACGCGGGGGTCCGGTCGATCCCAGCGAAGAACTCGTCGACGAGCAGCCGCCAGGCGCGCCCATTCTCGGGTGGCCCGCACTTGAACGGCGTGGTCGTGAAGGCCTTGCCGGCGAGCGCCGCGAGGTGTTCCTCGTAGTAGCGAACGGCGAGCTCGGCCGCGTACTCGCCGACGCCGTTGCCCGGGTGAAAGGCGTAATACGTGCCGCCGAGCACGGTGGTGGAGTGGGGCGCATACGGACGGAGGCACACGCGCGAGGCGACCACCTTGCGCTCGACGTCACAGCGCCGCATCAGCTCGTCGTGGAGCGGCCCGAGCGCGCGCTCCGACCAACCGCTGTGAGCCTGATCGGCAAGGTGAAAGTTTTCGTGGAACATCGTCTCGCGCACGGCGTCCGCGCTCCGGTGAAGCGAGCCCTCGACATTGTACGCAATCTTCCAGTCGAACGCGTAGGCCGACGGAGTGCTCTTGCCGACCGAGCGGGTGAAGAGCAGCGTCAGCGGCCGGTGGCCGAACGTCGGTCTCGAGGGCGCATCGCCCGAGAGCTTCGTGAAAAATTCCGCGATCGCGAACCGCGCTTCGGCGACCCACTGAAGGTGCCTTCGGCGTGCTCCGATCGGTAGCTCCGGCACGAGATGAATCGGGCCGCGCCAACCGCCGTTCATGTCGTGCTCCGCCGCGAGGCCCGCCACGTCACCGAGCCGATCATGAAGCTCTACCGCGAGCTTCAGGGCCTGAGGATCGGCCGCGTAGCGCAGCGCAATGAGGCAGCGCACGCGCCTCGGGTCGTCAATCTCGGCGAGGCAGGCCGCGACGCCGGGGCTCTCGCGCTTGAATTGGAGCGCGTCGAGCGCCGCGTCGACGCCGATCGCGGCGGGCTCGGTCTCCGACGCCATCGCCGGAGAGGTTCCGAAGGCTGCAGCGAGAATGGCCGCAAAACAGCGAGTCACCCGCGAAAGCATACGCCGCGCGCAAGTCAACATGAAGGAGCAAGCAGCGGTGCGACGCGCCGGGCGGCGTCGTCAACGGGTAGCCCGCGCCCGCGGAACAGGGCAGGGTGGCTGCATGCGTGATTGCAGCGTTGCCCTCGTGTCCATTCTCTCGGTCGTCGTCATTGGGTGTGGCTCGAACTCCGACGTCGGCGCGGGCTCAACCGGAACTGGGAGCGTGCCTCCGCCTGAGGTCGGTACCCTCGAGGCGTTCGCCACCCTCACCGGCTCGAGCGAGGGCCTCGCGTTCGGACCCGGGCCAGACGGCACGACCGTGCTCTACGTTGGCTCGCGCGACGGGCACATCGCGCGCGTCGGCGCCGACGGTTCGGTGACCGAGCACGTCGCCTTGCCGCGCCCGGTCGGCATCGCGCTCGGTGCTGATGGAAACCTCATCGTCTGCGGCAGCGCGAGCGATGCGGAGGACGCGCCGACGGTGCTCTGGCGCGTGACCCCGAAAGGCGAGAAATCCGTGCTCGTCGACGGCGGCAGCGAGCCCTTCCAGCAGACGAACTTCGTCGCGGTTTCGGCCGATGGTTCACTGCTTTTTACCGACTCGAAGGCGAACCGCATCTACCGCGCGGACGGGGACGGCAAGAACCTCGCGCTCGTGACCGACGCGGTGTCCTTCCCGAACGGCATCACGTTCTCGAAGGATGCCGCGACGGCGTACGTGGCGTCGTGGGACGCGAAGAAGGTGATGGCCTTCCCGGTGGCGCAGGACGGCAGCTACGGCGTGCCGAGCGTGTTCTCGGACGACGTCGATAGCGTCGACGGCCTCGCGACTTTTGCCAACGGCGAACTGCTCTACGTCGCGACCGGCGACGGCGTCCTCCGCTACGCCGCCGACCACTCGACGACGACCTACGCGAAGGGGCCGCCGCTCGGGATCCCGGCGAACGGTGCGTTCGGTGTGGGCGCGTTCGGTGGCGAGTGGGTCTACGTGACGAGCCTCATCAACAAGACCGTGTGGCGCGTCTATGTCGGCGACACCGGCGTGGCGCTGCCTCCGTGAGGTGAGCCGGGCGCGGGGGTGACCCGAGGTAGGCGCGCCACCGCGTGTGCTCGAGCGTGAGGCGCAGGCGGGCCATTGGAGGCCCTATCCGCTTCGGGCTCGACCCCGGTTCAAATTCCCTATCCACCTGACTTCACCCGGGAAGAACCACGTCGACTATCGCCCGGCTGTCGCTGGTCCTTCGAAAGACGTCAGCGGCGTCGCTCTCGCTCTCGGCTTGGACAGTCTTGCTCGAACTCTTGGGCGGTTGTCCGGGCAGGTGATACTTCACAACGAATTTTCGTTTCGCTCCCATGTTTTTCTCCCTCGGTGTGTCTCGATTATTCAATGGCAGCTGCGGCCACCATCCGAACGAAACAGAGAAAGCGACACGGTTCCGTCAACGGAGTGCGTCAACGAGAATGAGACAGGGGCACTCCGCTTTTACTGAACCATCGGTTTGTCGTGCAGCGCGCCTGGAACGCGAATGAGGGCAGGGTAATCGAATCTGAGCTAGCAAGTAAAATCTGGCCTCGCGCATAACTTCGACATGGCGTGAGGGGTTGGGAGCTCCAGGAGGGGATTGCAAACACGGCCCGATGCGGGGCAGGAGGCGGGTTGCGAAGTCCAACCCCTACCGCCGCAGCGAGCCGTGCACCCCGACCCTGCCCAAGACGCGTCTCTGACGCTACCCTCTCGTTCGACCCGTCAGGCTCCGCGGCCGGAGATCTGCGCCAAGGTCCTCGACTTCGAGGCCGCGCGTCGTGAGCGCAAGCTCACGCAGCAGCAGGCCGCCGACGAGCTCGGCGTCGCGCGCACCACGCTCCTGGGCTGGGTCGCACGCGCAGGAGGCAACATGCTCACCCCGGCGCAGCGGGCCTTCTTCGAGAGCCCCGACGGCGTGCAGTTCCTTCGCGTGCTGCTCGTCGCGGCCCTCTGCGGATAGGGCCTCCAATGGCCCGCGCCGTCAAGGCCGTTTTTGCGCCACTACAGCATCACTGCGCGTAACGGGTAATCTGTCCACTCTCGCGGTACGACGGCCCCCTTCGCTGTCGTGATCGACTGCAACGCCCCTCGGCCATCGACTCTCCGCGCGTGGCTCCGCCTCACGGCGCCCGTCGGCTTCGCCGTCACCCTCCCTCCACAACCACCTCGCCGCCCCCGCCATCAGCTCGTGTCGTCCCACCGCCTCGCTGGCGCTGTCACGATGCGCGCCGCGGACAGCCCCACATGCGTCAAGATGTGCTCGATCACGCCACGCTCCTTGATGACGGCGATGAAGCGCATCCGCCCCTCGCACTTCGGGCACTTCAGTACATCCCATCCCCACACGCGGTGCATCAGCGTCGCCCAATCGATGCGCCCCGATGACTTCGCGCTCGCTGGCCGTTAGCGATGGCGCGGGGCTTCCTGAGGCGCCCCGGCTGTGGCCCACCCGGCAGCGCGGCACCCGCACGACAGAGCGAGCTCCTACGAGCGGCACCGACCCGAGGAGACGGTGCTCTACCGGGCGCTGTCGGCGCACTGGGCGGAGTTCTGCGAGCGCGCCGAAGAAGCGGGAGGGCTGCCGCGCTTCGTGCAGCGCGAGGTGGAAGAGTACCTGCGGTGCGGCCTGCTCGAGCACGGCTGCGTGCGCGTCGGCTGCGAGCGGTGCGGCTTTGAGCGGCTCGTCGCCTTCAGCTGCAAGCGCCGCGGCTTCTGCCCGTCGTGCCTCGGCCGCCGCATGTCGGACACCGCGCTGCACCTCGCCCAGA
>VGRJ01000129.1 GCA_016875405.1 Deltaproteobacteria bacterium
TCGACCGCCGAGGTCTGGGAGGCCGCCGAGCGCGTCGGCTATCCGCTGATCTACAAGCCCGTGGCCGGCGCCGGCTCCGCCGACACCTGGCGCGCGTCGTCGAAGGCGGAGCTCGAGGCGGTCCTCCGCCGTACGCACCACGTCGACGAGGCCAGCGTCGAGGAGTTCATCCAGGGGGACGAGTACACCTACGAGACGATCAGCGTCGACGGCGCGCCGGTCTACGAGGGCTGCTCGCGCTACTTCCCGAACGTGCTCGAGGCGCGCAAGAACGAGTGGGTGAGCCCGATCATCTTCACCCTCCGAGACCACGCCTCGGCCGAGCTCGCGCCCGCGATCGAGATGGGCCGCAAGGCGATCGCGGCCCTCGGGATGACGACCGGCTTCACGCACATGGAGTGGTTCCGCACGGCGAGCGGCGAGTCCGTCTTCGGCGAGATCGCTTGCCGAGCGCCTGGAGCGAGCATGGTCGACCTCATGAACTACGCGGCCGACGTCGACCTCTTCACCGAGTGGGCGCGCGCCGTCGTGCACGGTCGAATCGACGTGCCGCGCGAGCAAACGTACCATGCGGGGATCGTCTTCAAGCGGGCGAAGGGGCGCGGACGCATCGTCGGCTCCTCGGGCCTCGACGCCTTCCTCGAGCGCCACCGCGCCCACGTCGCGCGGCTTGACTTTCTGCCGCTCGGCTCGCCGCGCCGCGACTGGACGCAGACCTTCCTCGGCGACGGCAACCTCGTCGTGCGGCACCCCGACCGTGACACCGCGCTCGCCATCGCGCGTGAGGCCGCGGCCACGGTGCACCTCCACGCGAGCGAGTGACCCGAGCGACGACCGCTCGACGCGCCCGGACGCCACCGCGTATCCCGCCTCCGAGGGCCCTCTCGATGGTCCAGCGCCACCGCCTTCCCACGCCGCCCTCGCTCGCCCTCCTCGCGCTCGCCCTCTCCGGCTGTGGGAGCGGGGAGGTCGCGGGTGTCCCCACCCGCGCCACGGGCGCGAGCAACGCCTCGTCCGGAGGCGGCGGAGCGAGCACGAACGCCGGGAGCGGCGGCGCAGCCGGGACCAGCGCGACCGGCGGTAGCGGCGGGGCCGGCGGGACGCTCGCACCGAAGCCCACCTGTGACGACGACGCCAAGACCCGCGATTACTGCGGCGGCGACAAAGTCTCGAACGGCGACCCGAACACGCTCTACCGCTGCGAAGGCCCCGGGGCCGCCACCGTGAAGGAGGTCTGCGTCCACGGCTGTGTCGTCGCGGCGGGACACACTGCAACTCGCACGCGCCGCATTGGCACGCCTCACGTGCAGAGCAGGCGTGCTCGCACTTGCCGCAGTCGGCGTTCGAGCAGAAGACGTCGACGCACCTCGTCTCGTCGGCGCTCTTGCCCGGGCACGAGGTCGTACCGCCGACGCACTTGACCTTGCAGGCGCCGGCGTCGCAGATCTCGTTGGCGGCGCACTCGGTCCCACACGCTCCGCAGTTGCTCGGACCATGTTGATCGTCGACGCAACGGCCGTCGCAGTCGAGAGCCTCCTCGAGTCAGGCAGGTCCGGGCTCCTCGGCCTTGCAGGCCTCGAAGGCGAGGACGCCGAGGCAGACGGCGAGCAACAGGGTCGCGTTCATTCGACTGTTCATGGTGCTTCGAGCCTCGAGGGGCTGCTGCGAGACGGGCCCGGACCGTCGGCCCGGCGCATCATGAGCGTCAACCTCGCGTCACCCCTCCTGACACACCGGACATCGGTAGGTGCTGCGGCGGGCGTCGCCTTGATAGGTGCGCACGATCGCGGCCCCGCAGACGAAGCAAGGCTTGCCCGCGCGGCCGTACACGAAGATCGGCCCCTTGCCGACCTCGCAACCCTTCGGCGTGGTGCGCCGCGCAGCGAGCGTCGTGTCGCGCTCGTAGAGGTAGTGAGGAGCGTGGTGACGCCGCGCGTCGGCCCCGGGCCTACGCTTCGCGACGTTGTCCTGCATCACCTCGCGGGTGAGCACGACCAAGCGCTCGAGCGCAGCGCGTTCGACCGTCGAGACCCGGGCGAGCGGCGAGAGCCGCGCGTGGAAGCAGACCTCGCTCTTGTAGACGTTGCCGATCCCCGCGATGCGGCGCTGATCGAGGAGCGCGACGCCGAGCGGAACGTCCGGTGAGCGAGCGAGCCGCAGGAGCGCGTCACCGACGTCGAACGACTCGCCGAGGATGTCCGGACCGAGGTGCTCTGGCCCGAGCAGCCGGGCCAGCTCGCGCGTTCGAACGAAGCGGACGACCGGCGCCGAGAAACACACGGCGACCGTGCCCTCGACCTCGAGCATCACCCGCATCGCCCCACGCGACCGCCGCCACCGCGCCCCCGGTTCGTAGGCGTGCCAGAGCCCATCCATGCGCAGATGCGTGAGGAGCGAGACTCCACAGCCAAGCTCGATCACCAAGTATTTACCGTACGCGCGCACACGTTCGACGGAGACACCGACGAGGTCGCGGACCCGCGCGTCGCTCCGCGGCACCTCGATCGCTCGCAGCACCCGCCCCTCGAGCCGCGGCGCGAGGGCGTCGGCGATGCGATGCAGCGTGTCTCCTTCGGGCATGCGTGCACCTCGACCTGCAGGGGCGCTGAAATATGGCATACCCAGGCGTCCATGCCACGCGCCGCCAAGCCCCCGACGCCACGACGCACGACGCCTCGAGAGGACGCGCTCGCGAGCTTCTCGACGCCCGCGCGCTCCTGGTTCGAGGCGGTCTTCGACGCGCCCACGGACGCGCAGGCTGGGGCCTGGCCCGCCGTCGCCCGCGGTGAGCACGTCTTGCTCGTTGCGCCGACCGGGAGCGGGAAGACGCTCGCCGCCTTTCTCGCGGCCCTCGATCGGCTGATGTTCGCGGCGCCCCCCGGGACGCCGACGCTCACGCCGCACGAGCGACGACGCGGCGCCCCGATGGCCGACGCGCCGCGCGGCACGAGGATCGTCTACGTGTCGCCGATCAAGGCGCTCGGCGTCGACGTCGAGAAGAACCTCGTCGCGCCGCTCGTCGGCCTCCGGGAGGCGGCCCTGCGGCTCGGCGTCACGCCCGGCGAGGTCCGCGTGGCCGTGCGGAGCGGAGACACCACGGCAGCCGAGCGTCGCGCGATCGCTCGCGGCGACGCCGACATCCTCATCACCACGCCCGAGTCGCTGTATCTGCTCCTCACCAGCAAGGCGCGAGACGCCCTGAGAGGCGTCGAGACCGTGATCATCGACGAGATCCACGCGCTCGTGCCGAACGAGCGCGGCGCGCACCTGTCGCTCAGCCTCGAGCGGCTCGAGGTGCTCACAGGTCGCCCCGTGCAGCGCATCGGCCTGTCCGCGACGCAGCGGCCGCTCGACGAGGTCGCGCGCTTCCTCGCCGGCGCGAGGCCCGTCACGCTCGTCGATGCGAGCGCACCCAAGTCCCTCGACCTCCGCATCGAGGTCCCCTTCGCCGAGCCCACCGGCGATGGCGCCGAGGCCCACCTGTCTGCCAAGGAGGGCGCCGACGCCCTCGACGACGAGGACGTCTCGCTCAACGAGGACGCCCTATTCGACGGCGGCGCTGCCGGCCTCGACGGCGGAGCCCTTGCGCCCGTCGCCCCCTCGACCTGGGATCGAATCTTCCCGCGGCTCCTCGAGCAAGTCCGGGCCCACCGCAGCACGTTGATCTTCGTCAACTCGCGCCGGCTCGCCGAGCGGACCGCCCAGGCCGTGAACGAGCTCGCCGGGGAGGTGCTCGTCCACGCGCACCACGGCTCACTCGCTCGCGAGCAGCGCGCGCACATCGAGGGAGAGCTCAAGCGCGGCGCGCTGCGAGGCCTGGTCGCCACCAGCTCGCTCGAGCTCGGCATCGACATGGGGGCCCTCGACTGCGTGTTGCAGATCGAGGCCCCGCCCTCGGTCGCGAGCGGCCTGCAGCGGATCGGGCGCGCGTCGCACCACGTCGGCGGGGTGAGCCGCGGCGTCGTGATCCCGAAGCACCGGGGCGAGCTCGCCGCGTGCGCGAGCGTCGCCGACGGCATGATGCGGGGCGAGGTCGAGGCGATCCGCTACCCGCGCAATCCGCTCGACGTCCTCGCGCAGCAGCTCGTCGCCATGGTCGCGATGGATGCGTGGCGCGCCGATGACCTCTACCGCACCGTGCAGCGCTCCGCCTCGTTCGCGGAGCTCCCGCGCCACCTCTTCGAGTCGACGCTCGACATGCTGTCGGGCGTGTATCCGGTCGAGGAGCTCGCCGACCTCCGCCCCCGTGTTACCTACGACCGCGCGACCGGCGAGCTCACCGCGCGAGAGACGGCGCGGCGCGTGGCCGTCACGAGCGGCGGCACCATCGCGGACCGCGGGCTCTACGGCGTGTACCTGGCCGGGGCGACCGGCGCGAAGGGCCGCGTGGGCGAGCTCGACGAGGAGATGGTCTTCGAGACCAAGCCGGGCGACCGCTTCATTCTCGGCGCGAGCACCTGGCGCGTCGAAGAGATCACGCATGACCGCGTGGTCGTGAGCCCAGCTCCGGGCGAGCCCGGTCGCATGCCGTTCTGGCGCGGCGAGAACAGCATGCGCCCAGTCGAGCTCGGGCGCCGCATCGGCGAGCTTCATCGCTCGCTCGAAGGGATGCCGCTTCCTGCCGCGCACCGGCACCTCGTCGACGCCCTCCGCCTCGCTCCCGCGGCGGCCGACGCCTTGCTCGAGGACCTCCACGCGCAGCGTAGCGAGTCGGCGGTCCCGACCGATCGCCGCATCGTGATCGAGGTGTCGCGCGACGACCTCGGAGACGCGAGGGTGTGCGTGCTCTGCCCCCTCGGTGCCCGCGTCCTCGCGCCCTGGGCGATGCTCGCCGAGCGCGCCGCCGAGTCGGTGCTCGGGTTCCCTCTCGAGGCGCTCTGGACGAACGACGGCTTCGTGGTGCGCGTCCCGGAGGGCTCACCGCTCACCGTGGAGGGCGACGTGAGCTGGCTCTTCCCGCGCGGCGACGAGATCACCCCGAAGCTCACCGAGCTCGTCGCCGGCACGTCCATGTTCGCCGCGCGCTTCCGCGAGGCCGCAGCGCGCGCGCTCTTGCTGCCGCGTAAGCGCCCTGGGCAACGCACGCCGCTCTGGCAGATCCGAAAGCGGGCGCAGGATCTCCTGCGGGGGGCGCAGCGGCTGCACGACTTTCCGATCCTGCTCGAGACGTACCGTAAGTGTCTGACCGACGTGTTCGATCTCGAAGCGCTTCGCGCGCTGCTCGACGACGTCGCCTCGGGCGCGACCGAGGTTGTCACGCGCGAGGTGGACACGCCATCCGTCGCCGCGTCCAACGTGCTCTTCGGGTACGTCGCCAATTTCTTGTACGAGGGCGACGCGCCCGTCCTCGAGCGGCGGGCGGCCGCGCTCGCGATCGATCCGGCGAGGCTGCGCGAGCTGATGGGCGACGTGTCGCTCCGCGAGCTCCTCGATCCGGACGTCCTCGCAGAGCTCGAGCGCGAGCTGGTCCGTGCCGACCATCCACCGAGCACGCTCGACGGCTGGCACGATCGTCTCCTCTACCGCGGCGACGTGACCGACGCCGAGCTCGACGCCGACGCGCGCCCCTTCATCGCCAAGCTCATCGCCACGCGGCGGGCGCTCCGCTTGCGCGTCCACGGGAGCAGCCTCGTGATCCCGTCGGAGTACGCGAGCCGCTACCGAGACGCCCTCGGCGTGCCGCTCCCGCCCGGCCTCCCCGAGGCCTTCCTCACGTCGCCGCCCGAGCCGCTCCGCGACCTCGTCGTGCGCTACGCGAAGACGCGTGGGCCCTTCGAGCGTCGCGCGCTCGGTGAGCGCTACGGGGTCTCGGACACCACGCTCGACGTCCTCGTCGCAGGCCTCGTCGGGAGCGGAGCGCTCTTCGAAGGCGAGTTCCGCCCGGGAGGTGCCGGGCGCGAGCTCGTCCATGCCGAGGTGCTCGCGGCACTCCGCCGCCGCTCGCTCGACAGGCTGCGGCGCCGCATCGCCCCGGTGAGCACTCGCGCGTACGTCCGCTTCCTTCACGGTTGGCATGGCGTGTCCTCTCGCCGTGCCGGCCTCGATGCGTTGCTCGACGCGGTCGAGCGGCTCGAGGGCGTCCCGCTGCTCGCGTCGCAGCTCGAGAGCGAGGTGCTCCCCGCGCGCGTCGCTCGCTATTCGCCTCATGATCTCGACACCCTCGCGGCCGCAGGCGAGGTGGTGTGGCGCGGGGTCGGCGCGAGCGGAGAGCGCGACGGGAGGCTTGCGCTCTACCTCGCGGACCACGCGAGCCTTCACGAGCGCGCCAGCGACGACGCGGCGCGAGATCCGCTCGAGGCCCGCGTGCTCGAACACCTCGAGGCTCACGGCGCGAGCTTTTTTGCTTCGCTCCACGCCTCGCTCGGGGGCTTCGCCGGTGACCTCGTGCGGGCGCTGTGGTCTCTCACCTTCCGCGGGCTCGTCGCGAACGACGGCTTTCGTGCGCTGCGCGAACGGCTCGCAGGGAGCACGAGCCGCCGCGGCAAGCGCCGCAAGGAGGCCGCCTCCGGTCTCGCGTTTCGCTCGCGTCGCACCGTCCCGCGCGCGGCCGAGGGGCGCTGGCACCTCGTCCTCGACGCGCCGACCGGCGCCACGGAGCGCGCGACGGCACGCGTGCGGCGCTGGCTCGCCCGGCACGGCGTCGTCACGAAGGAGGTCGTCGACGCAGAGGGCGTCGTTGGCGGCTTCGCTGGCGCGTACCCGATCCTTCGCGCGCTCGAGGACGGCGGGCAGGTCCTCCGCGGTCGCTTCGTCGAAGGGATCGCCGCACTCCAGTACGCCACCTCGGCGGCCCTCGATCGACTGCGCGCCGAGGAGCGGGATGGCGACGAGCTCGCGCTCGTGACGCTCGCTGCGAACGATCCCGCGAGCCCCTTCGGCAGCGTCTTGCCGTGGCCCCTCGTACCCGACGGCGACGAGCGCCCGAGGCGTGTCGCAGGGACGCACGTCGTGTCGATCGGAGGCGACCTCGTGGCCTACCTCTCGCGCGGTCTCGCCGAGGCGCGCGTATGGCTGCCCGAGGAAGAGCCCGCGCGCACCCGGAAGCTCGAGGTCCTCGCGCCAGAGCTGGTGCGGACAGCGCACCTTCACCGCGCCGATGGCGACTTCGCCGAGCTCGCATTGATCGACGCTCGCCCCGCGGGAAGTCACGCCCTCGCACCGTTCCTGCTGCGAGCGGGCATGGTCGCGCGCGGGAGCGCCCTTACGTTGCCGCGCGCGTCGACGCGGCGCGTTCCGTGAGGCAGGGCGCACGTCCTGCGCTATCGTCCGGGCGAGCGCTCATGACCCAACACGTCCGTGTCGCGATCCTCGGCGCCGGCTTCGCCGGCCTCGGCGCCGCCATCCGTCTTCTGCAGGAGCGTCGGCACGACTTCCTCGTCTTCGAACGCGCCAACGACGTCGGTGGAGTGTGGCGCGACAACACCTATCCAGGCTGCGCCTGCGACGTCGAGTCGCACCTCTACAGCTTCTCGTTCGCGCCGAACCCCAGCTGGAGCCACAGCTACTCGCCGCAGGCCGAGATCCAGCGCTACCTGCAGGATTGCGTCGAGCGCTTCGGCGTTCGGCCGCACCTGAGGCTCGGGCACGCCGTGTCCTCAACGGCGTGGGACGATCGCGCGCAACGCTGGGTCGTCGAGACGTCGCGTGGCACCTACACGGCCGACGTCCTCGTGGGTGCGGTGGGCGCGCTCAGCGAGCCCTCGCTCCCCGAGATCCCCGGGCTCGAGCGCTTTGAGGGAGCTCGTTTTCATTCGGCCCGCTGGGACCATGGGGTTGACCTGCGCGGCAAGCGCGTTGGCGTCATCGGCACCGGCGCCTCGGCCGCGCAGTTCATCCCTGCGATCCAGCCCGACGTCGGGGAGCTCTCGGTGTTCCAGCGGACGCCGCCGTGGGTGGTCCCGCGCAACGACGTCGCCTTCGGCAAAGCCTACAAGGCCGCGATGGCGCGCGTCCCCGGCGCGCGCGCGCTCGTTCGAGGCGCGATTTACCTGCGGCGAGAGCTCTTCGGGACAATGTTCCTCCGCCCCGAGCTCGGCGGGCTCATCGAGGCGCTCGCGCGCTTCTACCTCCGAACCGAGGTCGCGGACCCGGACCTTCGCGAGAAGCTGACGCCCCGCTACCGCATGGGCTGCAAGCGCGTCATCGTGAGCGACGATTACCTCCGCGCGCTCACCCAGCCGAACGTCCATGTCGAGACGACCTCCATCGAGACCGTGACGGCGCGCGGGGTTCGGACGACCGACGGACGAGAGCGCCCGCTCGATGCGCTGATCCTCGGCACCGGCTTCCAGGTGACCGAGATGCCGTTCGCGAGGAGCCTTCGCGGTCGAGGCGGCAAGACGCTGCGTGAAGCGTGGGGCGTCGGGATGCGCGCGTACCTCGGCACCACCATCCCCGATTTTCCGAATTTCTTCATCGTTCCGGGCCCGAACACCGGCCTCGGGCACTCGTCGATGATCTTGATGATCGAGGCGCAGGTCGAGCACATGCTCGCGGCGCTCGACCACCTCGACGCCACCGGCGCGTGCGCGCTCGAGCCGAGCGTCGAGGCCGAGGCTCGCTACGTGGCCGCGATCGACAGGGGCCTGTCGCGCACCGTCTGGGCGACCGGCTGCCGCAGCTGGTACCTCGACGCGACGGGGCGTAACTCCACGCTCTGGCCCGGCTACACCTTCAGCTTCATGCAGCGCGCCCGACGCTTCGAGCCCCAGGATTACGTGCTCGAGCACCGCCGCAACGACGCGGTCCGCCTTCCGTTCGCCTCACGGCTCGAGGCGCTCGCGGGGCGCGCCCTCACCCACTTGCCCTCGAAGGTGCTCGCCCCGAGGCCGCTCGTGCGCGACGGCCTTACCCTCGAGCCCGAGATTCAGGCGATCCTCGCGGTCCGTGACCTCACGGGCTCGCTGCCGCTCAGCAGCACCTCGATCGTCGCGTCTCGCGAGCGGCTCCGGCGCGACGCGGTCACCGGCGCGGGGACTCCGGTCGAGGTCGCGCGGGTCACCGACCTCGAGCTGCCCGGCACGCTGCGCGCGCGTCACTACGCCCCGGACCGAGGCGACGGCGCGCCGCTCGTGGTCTTCTATCACGGCGGCGGCTTCGTCCTCGGCGACCTCGAGAGCCACGACGCACCATGTCGCTTGCTCTGCCGGGACGCCGGCGTGCATGTCCTCTCGATCGACTACCGGCTCGCCCCCGAGCACCGACACCCTGCGGCGGTCGAGGACGCGGTCACCGCGTACCGCTGGGCTCGCGACAACGCCGCGCTCCTCGGCGCCGACCCCTCGCGCGTCGCGGTCGCGGGCGACAGCGCCGGCGGCAACCTCGCGGCGGTGGTGGCGCAGGAGTGTCGACGCCAAAGCCTCGCTCGGCCCGCGCTCCAGGTCCTCATCTACCCCACGATCGATCGGACCCGGAGCTTTCCGTCGACCGAGACCTTCGCCCGCGGCTTCATGCTCGAGTCGAGCGACATGGACTGGTTCGCCCTGCAGTACCGCGGCGAGCGCTTCGGCGTGCCCGACGTCACCGCTGATCCAGGCCTCGAGCCCGACCTCACGGACCTCGCCCCCGCGCTCGTCGTCACGGCCGGCTTCGATCCCCTCCGCGACGAGGGCGAGGACTACGCGACGCGGCTCCGCAAGGCAGGGGTGCCCACCGAGCTCGTCCGGTGCGAGGGACACGTGCACGGGTTCTTGCACATGCTCGGGGTGAGCCGCGCGGCACGCCGGGTGGTCGAGTCCCTCGCGCAAGACACGAGACGGCTGCTCGCGACGCCGAGCGCCACCGACGGAGGAGCCGACGCATGAAGAGCTTTCGAGGCCGGGTCGCAGCGATCACCGGCGCGGGTTCGGGGATCGGACGCGCGGTCGCACTCGCGCTCGCGGAGCAGGGGTGTGAGCTCGCGCTCTCGGACATCGACGAGGCCGGCCTCGCCGCGACGGCCCAGGAGGCGGCCGGGCGCGTCCGCGTGACGACGCGCAAGGTCGACGTCGCGCAGCGCGCCGAGGTGTTCGAGTGGGCCGGGGTTGCCGCGCGCGAGCACGGGCGGGTGAACGTCATCGTGAACAACGCCGGCGTGGCCATCGCCGCCACGGCCGAG
>VGRJ01000130.1 GCA_016875405.1 Deltaproteobacteria bacterium
CGAGCCTGGTGCTTCGACGCCGGGGGTGTCCAACGACGCGATGGTCGCCTCGGCGTTCGACTGAGTCTCTACCTCGCGACGAGACGGCGGAGCTGGCGCGGCCTCGCGACAAGCTCCCCAAGACGACACGGCGGAGCTGGCGCGGCCTCGCGACAAGCTCCCCAAGACGACACGGCGGAGCTGGCGCGGCCTCGCGATCAGCTCCCCGCGATCGTCATCGATGAGACGCGGATGGTCGGCGAGGCGGTCGACGTCCGCAGATCGAGATCGTCGCCGACCGCGTCGATCCGCTTCCACAGCTCGTCGGCGTTCAGCGAGATCGTGATCTCGCTCACGGGGAAGGCGATAGAGCCGTCCTCGATCCAAAAGCCCGAGGCCCCGCGGGAGAAGTCACCGGTCAGCGCGTTGAAGCCAAAGCCCATCATCTCGGTGACGTAGAGGCCGCGCTTCGTGCGCTTCACGATCGCGTCGGGTGACTCGGTTCCCGGCTGCAGGACGAAGTTCGTGGTCGACGCTCCGACCTCGCCGCTCGAGCCCCGCGAGGCGCTCGCGGTCGACGTCGTCCCGAGCTTCCGGGCGCTGTAGCTGTCGCAGAGATAGGTCTCGAGCATGCCCTCCGACACCACGACGTTGCGGCGCGAGGCGAGCCCCTCGCCGTCGAAAGGCCGCGAGCCTGGAGCCTTCGGCAAGAAGGGATCGTCGATGATGGTGCAGAGCGGGCTCGCGACCGCCGTGCCGAGTCGACCGGCGAGGTAGCTCTGCTTTCGCCAGATGGAACCGCCCATCACCGTCCCGGCCATCATGCCGAGGATCGAGCGAGCCGCGTCCGGATCGAAGATCACCGGCGCCTCGCAGCTCGGGACCTTCCGCGGCCCCAGCTTTCGAAGCGTCCGCCGCGCGGCCTCGAGCCCGACCGCCTCGGCCGCATCGAGATCCGCGAAGTGGCGTCGCGCGGTCCAGTGGTGTCCGCGCCGCTTCTTGTGCCCCTCGTCCTCGACGACCGGCACGACCACCAGCGAGGCGTACGAGGTCGCGTAGCCGCCTCGAAAGCCGCCCGACAGCGCGAGCGCGAAGCTTCCGGCGGCGCGCGTGAAGGTCGCGCCATCGCTGTTCGTGATCCGAGGGTCGGCGTCGAGCGCGGCGCGTTCGGCCTTCTTCGCCCACTCGAGGGCGGTCGCGGCGGAGATTTCGCCGACGGCTGGATCGTAGAGCTCGCTCGGGGCTGCGACGCTCTTCGCGACGAGGTCGGGATCGGCCGGGCCCGCGAACGGGTCCTCCTGGCTCACCTCGACGAGCTCGAGGGCGTCCTCGACGAAGCGCTCGAGGCCGCGCTCCGAGAGGTCGCTCGTCGACGTCAGGGCGACGCGACCGCCTCGGATCACCCGCAGGCCGATGCCGCGATGGCTCGCCTCTTCGACGAGCTCGGGCTCGCCGAGTCGCACCTTGGTCGAGAGCTCGGAGCCCGCGCGCGCGATCGCTTCCGCGACGTCGGCTCCTTTCGACATGGCTCGCTCGACGACGCGGAGCGCGAGCTCTTCGAGCGCGCCGAGCTGGCGGGACGGATCGGTTCTGTCGCTCACCCCCAGGAGACTGAGCGACCGCCGCGCCTCCGTCAATCGCGCCGTGCGGCTCGGAGCGTCTCGACGCGTACGGCCGGGAGCGCTAGACCCCGCGGATGAACGCTGAGCGCCTCCGAGAGTTGCTCGTGCGCGTGCGCTCCGGCGATTGTGGCCTGGAGGACGCGCTCGAAGAGCTGCGCCGCTTGCCCTACGTCGACGTCGGGATCGCGACCGTCGACCACCATCGCGCGCTGCGCCAAGGGGTGCCCGAGGTGATCTTCGGCGAAGGGAAGAGCGGCGAGGACATCACGCGGATCGTCGAGGAGCTGTTGCGCGCCGAGTCCGACGTCCTCGTGACCCGCGTCGCGCCCGACAAGGCCTCCCTCGTTCTCGAGCGCATCCCCTCGCTTCGTCACAACGCGCTCGCGCGCACCCTGTCCCATCGGGGCGCCGAGGGCCCCTTGCGTCCCGCTGCGCCCGTGCTGGTCGTGTGCGCGGGCACGAGCGATCTCGCGGTCGCCGAAGAGACAATGGAGACGCTCGCGGCGCTCCGCATCGACGCGCGCCGCGTCGTTGACGTCGGCGTGGCCGGCCTCCATCGATTGCTCGCCCGACGCGACGAGCTGCTCGCGGCGAGCGCCGTCATCGCCATCGCGGGGATGGAGGGCGCGCTGCCGAGCGTGATCGGCGGGCTCGTCGCATGTCCCGTCATCGCGGTGCCTACGTCGATCGGCTACGGGTCGGCGCTCGGCGGCGTGACGGCGATGCTCGCGATGCTCACCTCGTGCGCGTCCGGGTTGACGGTCGTCAACATCGACAACGGCTTCGGGGCCGCCATGGCCGTCCACCGCATGCTCCCTAGGAACCCGTGATGCACGATCACCCCGACCACGACCACGGCGCGGGTCACCACCACGACCACGACCACGATCACGGCGCCGGTTACCACCACCACGACGCGGGTCACCACCACGACCACGACCACGACCACGGCGCCGGTCACCACCACCACGGGGCGGCTCACCACCACCACGGCGAGTGGCACCGCCACGACGCGCTCGAGCGCGACGCGGGGCGCGGCAAGCTGCTCTTCCTCGACTGCTTCAGCGGGACCGCCGGCGACATGACGATCGCCGCCTTGCTCGACCTCGGCATCCCGCTCGCGGTCGTCGAGGAGGCCGTCCGAGCGCTACCCCTCGAAGGGTATCGCCTCGTCGTCGACCACGCGCATCGGAGCAGCCTCGTCGCCACCACCTTCGATGTGCAGGTCGATGGCCGACAGCCGGAGCGAACCTATGGGGCGATCGACGCGATGCTCGCCTCCGCTCCGCTCGACGAGGCAACCCGAGGCCTCGCGCGCCGCATCTTCCGCCGCCTCGGAGAGGCCGAAGCGCGCGTCCACCGCATGCCGCTCGAGGAGGTCCACTTCCACGAGGTCGGGGCGGTCGACGCCATCGTTGACATCGTCGGCGCGGCCGCCTGCATCGCGTACCTCGGCGCCGACGTGGTCGCGAGCCCGGTGCCTCTCGGGCGCGGTTTCGTCCGCGCGCGCCACGGGATCCTCCCGCTGCCCGCGCCAGCGGCCGTGACCTGCCTTGCCGGGGTGCCCACGTACGGCGTGGAGCTCGAGGCGGAGCTCGTCACCCCCACCGGCGCCGCGATCCTCGCGACGGCCGCGACCCGTTTCGAACGCTGGCCCGCCTTCGCCCCCGAGCGCATCGGCCTCGGCGCCGGCAAGGCCACGTTCGCCGACCGCCCGAACTTGCTTCGCGTCGTGCTCGGCACACCGACCGCACGCGAGCCCGCGCCGACGCATGTCGTGCTCGAGGCCAACGTCGACGACCTCACCGGCGAGCTCGCCGGCCACGCGATCGCCGCGCTGATGGCGGCGGGGGCGCTCGACGCGTGGGCTCTGCCCGTCACGATGAAGAAGGGGCGACCCGGTCTCGTCGTCTCGGCGCTGGCGCGTCGGCTTGACGCCGCGGCGGTTGAGCGCGCGATGCTCCGCGAGACGTCGACCCTTGGCGTCCGCCGGACCGAGGTGTCTCGCGTCGAGCTCGAGCGCGTCTCGATCGACGTGACGACCCGCTTTGGTTTGATCCCGGTCAAGGTGTCCCGCGGGGATTCGCCCGACCTCGAGCATGCGAAGCCCGAGCTGGACGCCTGTGTGAAGGCCGCGACGGAACACGGCGTGCCGCTCAGGCTCGTGGTCGAGGAGGCGGTCGCCGCGTACCGCGCTCGCTGAGGGCGGAGCGCGGTCAGCCCTTCTCGATCGGCATCATGTCGGCTTCCCACATGAGGAAGCCGCCCTCGAGGAAGGGCAGCGCGATGTCTTCGGCAGCGAGCTTGTCGACGAGCTCCTTCGTGCGGTCGCCCGCGCGGCAGTAGAGGACCGGCTGCCCGAGCATGTAGAGCTCCGCCAAGCGGCTCTGGATCTCCTCGAGGGGGATGTGCTTTGCACCCGGGATGCGCGCACGACCGAACGACGGCGCGTCGCGCGTGTCGACGGGGACCACGGCGCGTTGCTTCAAGAGCTCGGCCAGCTCGGCCGCGCGGATGGCGCCCTCGGCCCGCGGCAGGAACGGCTCGACCAGCTCACGCAGCCTGGCGCGCGGCACGACGCCGCGCTCGGCGCCGACCGGTCGCCCCTGAAAGAACACGATGTAAGAGGGGACCGACTGCACGCGGAGCATCGTGGCGAGGCGCTGCGAGCGGTCGATGTCGACCTTCACGACATGGGCCTTGCCCTCGAGCTCCCGCGCGAGGACCTCGAGCTCGGGCGTCATCTGCTTGCAGGGCGCGCACCACTCCGCGAAGAAGTCGACGAGGACCGGTAGCTCGCTGCGCAGGACCTTGGCTTCGAACTCGTGTTCCGCGACGACCGGCAGTGCCATGCCGGCTACATAACGTCGCTGCCCGGTCCTGTCACGGGCTCGCGTCAGAAAGTGCGGCTCTTCACGAGCAGCTCGGCGATGGCGCGCCGCCCGCTCCCCTTCGAGTTGATCGAGCGTCGCGCGCGGAGCGTGACGAGGTCGAAGTCGCGCCCATAGAGGTCGACGACGGCCTTCGCGGACGAGTTCGATACGAGTACGTGGACGCCTCGTCTCGCGAGGGTGAGGGCGTGGTCGCGGAGTCGGAGCTGGGCGTCGTGATCGAAGCCGTCGGCGGTGTAACTCGTGAAGGACGAGGTGGCCGAGAGCGGCACGTACGGCGGGTCGAAGTACACGAAGTCGCCCGGCCGGGCGCGGCTCGTCGCGCGCTCGAAGTCGGCGTGAAGGATGCTCACCGTCCGCAGCGAGGCGGCGCAGGCGCGCAGGTTCTCCTCGTCGCAGATCGTCGGGTTCGAGTAGCGGCCGAACGGTACGTTGAAGCCGTTCTGGCTGTTGACTCGGTAGAGGCCGTTGTAGCCGGTCTTGTTCAGGTAGATGAACCAAGCCGCAATCGCCGCGTCTCCCTCCCGATCGATGTCGCGCGCGCGCATCGTGAGGTACTGCGCGCGGTTGTAGCGGCAGCGCTTCAAGCGCTCGATCACCTCGTCGGTCGCGTCACGCAGCCCCCGGAACGTCGCGACGAGGCGCGCGTTGGTATCGCTGAGCGTCGCGCGCCGTGGCGTCGTCGAGAAGAAGAGGGCCGCGCTCCCGACGAACGGCTCGTAGTAGCGCCCGAAGCTCCGCGGGAGGTGCGGCCTTATCTGCTCGAGGAGCGCGCGCTTGCCGCCCGCCCACTTGAGGAACGGCGTCGTGGCCTCGTCAGCCGATCGCCGAGCCATGCTCGCCCTGGGCTGGGAGAAAGGCATCGCGCACCCGCTCGGGGATCCGAGAGGGCCGTCCGCTCGCGCCGTCGACGAACGCCCATGTGGTCACCGCACGGGCGACCTCCGCGCCGTTCGCCACGAGGCGCGTGCGGCGCAGCGACGTCACGCCCGTCCAGCTCTCGATCCAGGTCTCGAGCGTGACGACGTCGTCGCGCAGCGCCGAGCGCAGGTAGTCGATCTCATGACGCCGCACGACGAAGTGCGCTCCGAGGTCCCGGAAGGCGTCCACTCCAAGGCCGACCGCCGTCGAGTGAGCGATGGCGGCGTCCTGAATCCAGCGGACGTACGAGATGTTCGAGGCATGCCCGAGCATGTCGATGTCCTCGTCGGCGACGACGCGCTCGACGCAGTGGACGTTCGAAGCTCGAGAGGGCTCGGACACGCCGAGACCCTACACCAACCCGAGCCACGCGCAGCCGCAATCGGGGACTGCCGCGAAGAGACGTCGAGGCTCGGGCCGGGAGGATGCGCTCACTTCACGTCGAACTCGGTCGACAGCGGCGCGGTGCAGCTCTTCTTGTCGCAGAAGACCGCCTTCACCTTGCCCTTGCTCGCACCGTCCGTCGTCTCGAAGGTCACCGAGTCCGCCTTGCCGTCGTGGATGCCTTCGTACTTGCCCTCCGCCTTGGTGAGCTTGGCACTGCCGAGCTCGACCTTGATCGGATACTCGACGTTGACGTGGAAGTCGCCCTTGCCTTTGACGACGATGGTGACCTTGCCGCCGGCGCGCTTGGCCGTGACGGTGCCGTGATCGGCGAAGCCTTCGGCCATGGTCGGCGACGAGAGCGCGAGGGCACCAGCGAGGACGGCGAGCATCGGGAACAACGAACGCATGCGAATACCTCCGAAGTAAGGACCATAGTCCATCCGCCTCGGGCGTGAAGGGCCCTCGGCGCGTTTCAGCACGTCTACGACGACGGGCTCGGGCGGCGCATCGGATCGAGCGCCTCGTCGAGGGCGTCGGCGAGCAGCTTCGTGGCGGCCACCGTCACCAGGATGGCGCCCGCGGCGAGCAGCCCTGCCACCTTTGAGCCGCCGGGGGCCACGGCCTCGGCGATCATCGTCCCCCACGATCGCCTCGTGCCCACGCCGAGGAAGGCGAGTGACGCCTCGAGGACGACGAGCGACGGTAGCGTCCCTACCGTCATCACGAGGATCGGCCCTGCGGTCGTCGGGAGGACATGGCGTCGCACGATCCGCCAGGGGGAGGAGCCGAGCGCGCGCGCCGCCAAGACGTGATCGAGCCCCATGAGCGCCATGGCGTCGACCCGGACGACCCGCGCGATTTCGGCGCCACGAACCGCAGCGATCGCCAACGCGAGCGCCAGCGTTGCGTGCGTCGGTGCGATGGCCGTCGCCAGCGCCGCAACGACCACGGTAGGCACGGCCAGGAGGAACTCGAGGGGCCGCGACAGGAGCTCGTCCCACGCGCCGCCGACCGTCCCTGCGAACGCCCCGAGGAGGGCACCGACACCCAGCGCCATGACGACGGCGAAGAGCGAAGGCGCAAGGGCGGCTCGAGCTCCGTATGCGAGGCTAGCGACGATGTCGCGTCCGAGCGCGTCGGTGCCGAGCGGGTGGGCCCGCGAGGGGCTCGCATGCGGCGCGAAGCGGCGCTCTGGGCTGGACCGAACCAACGGCCAGACGGCGAAGCCTCCGCCGTACTCGGCGTCGATTGCCTCGAGGCTCAGCGACGCGGCGCGGTCGCGCTCGCGAACCGACTCGAGGAGCGCGAACCGTCCCCGTGTCACCGCCACGACGGGTAGGTCGGCCGCGATGAGCTCTGCGAACACCGCCGTGAGCGCCACGGCCGCGAAAATCGAGAGGACCCAGCCGAGCCGCCGACGGGCTGCGAGCGAGCCCTCTGCGCGTCGTAGATGGCTCATGCGCGGCTCCCGAGCCGGTGGAGCAGCGGCCTGACGTGAGGGATCGCGACAGCGAGCACGACGTCGCTCGCGAGCAACGCAACGCCGCCCACGAAGGTGGCGAGGACCGCCGGTCCGATCACGCCGCCGACATCCGCCGACGCGACGGCCTCGAGCGTGGTCGCCCCGAGGCCATCGAGCCCGAACATGCGCTCGACCACGAACGAGGCCGAGAGCGCGAAGGGGAGCTCGAGCAGGCTCTCGGCCGCGACCGGTGCGACGGCTGCGCGGAGCCCCTCGGTCCACGCGACGTGCTGGCGCGTGGCTCCCCGCGCGAGCGCTGCGACGAGCCGGTCCCCGTCGAGGCGGGTCGTCGCGCGACTACGAGTCGAGAGGAGCGGCTTCGCGATCATTCCAAGCGTGAGCACCGCCGCTGCCCCGAGCCATTCGAAGCCAGGGCCGACGAGGACCCTCCGCACGACGGCGCCGAGCCCGACGGGCGTCGCGGAGAGAAGCGCTACCCCGAGCCAGGCAGCGCCGTGCCGCGTGACGGGTGTGCGCGCGAGCCCGCTCAAGACGCCGAGGCCGACCCCGAGGAGCGTGGCCGCGAGCCAGGCAACGCCGACGAGCGACATGCTCGCCGCCGCGCGCCGTAGTACGGGCGCCGCACCCGCTTCGCCGGGCAGGCGCTCGCCGATCCACTCCTGGGCCCATTTGCCGAAGCGCGACTCGAGCGCGAAGGCCATGATCCTGTCCGTACCCGTGAGCATCGCGTGGCTCGAGCGGCGCTCGAGCCAGAGGCGCCGCCAGCGCGCGAGGCAGCTCACGGCTTCGTCGACCGTGGCCTCCGGGGAGAGCCGATCCTCGCGCTCGGTGACGTGCGCGATGACGTCGACGTTGCGCGCGATTTCCCGCAAATCACGGGTCTCGACGCGCGAGGGGAGGAGCTCGAAGAGCGGCTCGAGCGCGAACGTGTCGAGGCGAAACACCTCCTCTTCACGCGCCCGGTCGCCGTAGACGATCCAGCGTCGTGTCGCGGTCCTCGCCGCGGGCAGACGAAACTCGACCTCGCTCGCCTCCCAGAAGCGGCTCCAAAAGCGCAGCACCGACTCGGGGCGTGCGGCCTCTTTCGCGTTTGGAAGGCCCATGCGCCGCGCGAGCGGTTCGAGCGACAGCAAGAGGCGCACGCGGTCTGCGGGCGCGTACGAGTCGAGCTCCGCCATCAGCGTGGGTAGGCCAGCTCCGCCGATTCGGACGAGTCGTCGACCGGCCTCTCGTTCGTCGTCGCTCGACTCTGGCGCGGCGACGAGATCGAGCATGGCGCGGCGCACGGCGGTCCGGACGTCGGATGGCCGCAGGTTGAAGAACACCGGCAGCTCGCGGTAGCGGACGTGCGGCGACGAGGGCGTCATTCGTTCGGGCGGCACGCGCGACAGCGCGAAGAACAGCAGCAGCGTGATCGCGAGCGCGCTCGGCAGGACCCAAAGCAAGCGGCGCAGCAGTCGCTCGAGCAACGCAGCTTCTCGCCTTCAGCGCAGGAAGTAGAGGTACGTGAGCAGCAGCGCCCCGACGAGCACCGCCCAAAACCAGACGCGCGAGCCATCGTCACGAGGCTCTGCCGGGATGAGTCGCTTGTCTTGCAGAACCTTCTCCCAGTCGATGTCGCCCTCGAAATCGTACTCGAGCTCGCCGTGGACCTCGATCGACGGGGTGTCGTCGTACGCGATCGAGCGACGCGACTCGATCGAGGCCGGGTCACCGAGCATCGAGGAGGGGACGTGGTACTTCGTGTACTTGAGGCTCGGGATCGCCTCGTCGTCGAGCTCGGGCAGGCCGGGGCCGTCGAACCGCGCCACAATCACCGAGATGTTGTCGTGTCCGCCCGCGAGGTTCGCCTCTTCGATGAGGACGTTACACGCCTCTGCTGGGTCCGGCGTCTGCGTAAGGATCTCGCGGATCTCGGCGTCGCGCAGCATCCCGCTGAGGCCGTCCGAGCACAGCATGAGGACGTCGCCTCGTCGGAGCCGCACGTGGGTGAGATCGACCTGTACCGTCTCGGCGGTCCCGAGGGCCTGCAAGATGATGTTGCTGTGCTCGAAGTTCTCGGCCTCTTCTTCGGTCAGCTGGCCTGCTTCGATCAGCTGGTTCACGAGCGACTGGTCGCGCGTCACCTGCACCAGGCGCTCGCCGCGCAGGATGTAGGCGCGGCTGTCGCCGACCTGACCCAGCAGCAGGTGGTCGTCCACCAGCGCCGCGACCGTCGCCGTCGTACCCATGCCGCGGCACGCGCGGTTTGACGTCGCCTCGGCGAGGATTCTCGAGCCAGCCGTCTCGATGGCGCGCACGAGGTCGAGCGCGAGGTGGTTGCGCTCGCCCTGCCTCGGCGTCGCGAGCATGTCATCGTGGATGATGTCGCCCGCCATTTGGCTTGCGACTTCGCCCGCGGCCGCTCCGCCCATGCCGTCGCATACGGCGAGCAGGAGCCCACCGCGCCCGACGCTCCAGGTCTGCGCCGCGTCGCCCTCGAGGCCGCGCGAGCGCGCCGTGAGGTCGGCCATGAGGAAGTTGTCCTCGTTGTGCTCGCGGATCTGCCCGACGTCGGTACGCCCGTAGAGGTGCGCGACGATCTGCGTGGCGTTCTCGCGGTCGCGGTCGCTGGCGCTGTCGCTGTCGCGGTCGCTGTCGCGGGCGCTGGCGCTCTCCCTGTCGGCGTCGCTGTCGCTGTCGGCGTCGCTGGCGCTCTCGCTGTCGCCGGCGCTCTCGCTGTCGCCGGCGCTCTCGCTCTCGCTCTCGCTGTCGCCGGC
>VGRJ01000131.1 GCA_016875405.1 Deltaproteobacteria bacterium
ACCGCGCCGGTGTGCGCCTCGGCGACGCTGCCGAGGCCGAACACGCGCTTGGCACGACGGCGCAGCGAGCGCATCACCTCGTTGACGAAAGCGCCGATGACGTCGGCGCACAGCTTTCGGTCGTAGCTGACCTGCCTGGTTTCTTCGGACCAGTCCTTAGTTGAGGACGGCCTCTCCGTGACCTGCTGAGGAACTTCGGACCACCGGTCGGGGCGTGACGGCTCGACGGCGAGCTTACGTTGGAGCGGGCCGAGCGGCTCCTCTCGCAGGATGCACGTCACCTCCTCGCGCTGGCGCTCCGCGCTCCACCGCGGCCTGGCCCCGAACGGTCCGGTCCACGTCGCTCGTTCGTCTTCGGCTTCGTCTTCGGCTTCGTCACCGCCGGCCCGTCGTAAGCTCGGCCTGCGGCTTGGGCGAGGGCGAGCCGTTCATGGTAGCGTCCGCCCATGCCGGGGATGCGAGGCGTGTTGGGGCTGGGTGCGTTGGGGCTGGGCATGTCGTGCGCGTGGCTCGCGGCGTGCGGTGAGGACAGCGGGAGCGGAGGCTCCGGCGCGGCCGCGCAGGTCGGGGCAGGTGGCACCGGAGCCGGCGGCGCGGAGGCCCAGGGCGCCGGTGGCTCTGCGGCTCAAGGCGTCGGTGGCGGTAGTGGCGGTAGTGGCGGTAGTGGTGCGTGCATCGACACGGATCTGCCCGAGGAGAAGCTCGGGCCAGGTGCCGATCCGGAGCAGGGCACGTTCACGCTCGACGAGGCGCTCGCCGGTCTGCCTGAAGGCCCTGGCCCCCTGCGCGCCGTGATCACGACGGACCTCGGCACGGTCACGTGCAAGCTCTTCCCCGAGGTGGCGCCGAACGGTGTCGCCAACTTCGTCGGCCTGGCGCGAGGACGACGCCCCTTCAAGGAGGGCAACTCCTGGATCAAGGGGCGCCGCTACTACGACGGGCTCAAGTTTCATCGCGTGATCGACGACTTCATGGCGCAGGGTGGGGACCCGCTAGGAACTGGGTTCGGCGGCCCTGGCTACAAGTTCGCGGACGAGTTCGGCGCCGAGAGCCACACGCCGGGCACGCTCTCGTACGCGAACTCGGGGCCGAATACGAACGGCAGCCAGTTCTTCATCGTGGCCGAGACGGGCGCGACCTACCTCGACGGCGACTACGTCATCTTCGGTCGCTGCGAGCCCGTCGACGTGGTCAAGGCCATCACCGAGGTGCCGGCCGACGCGAAGGACGCACCGAAGACCGACGTCCGCATGACCAAGGTCGCGATCACGCGCTGCGCGCCCTAGGCGCCACGTGGTCTTCGGCCCGGCGCGTCCACGCCAGGACTCGGGCACGCGTTCGCGCCTGGTGATGGTGGTCGCGACGGGCGGCTCGGTGGTGACCTCGGCAGCCCCCTGCGGCAGGCTCGTGGCCGCCTCGATCTGACGGAAGCTCGGGGGCGATGCGGAGACGTCGATGGAGGATAGCGCAGCCTTTCGGCGGCGGACGGTGCAGCGGATGACGGGGCCGAGGGCGCTGAGCGCGACGGCCCTTGCGGGGGAGGTCGGCGTGGCGCAGCCGACGCTCTCACGGTGGCTGCGTGAGGCGAGTATCTTCGGGGGCGTGACCCACACGAAGAGCGAGCCGTCGAAGCCGGTTTTGAACCTCCCCCCCTGCTAACGGACCCCTATCGCGCTCAACCTGCTCGCCCGTGACTTCACGGCGAGCGCCCCGAGCGAGGCGTGGGTCACCGACGTCACGGCGGTCTGGACCCACGCAGGATGGCTGTTCCTCGCAGCCATCGTCGACCTATTCTCCCGTCGGGTCGTCGGCTGGGCCACCCGCTCGACCAACGATCGCGCTCTCGCGCTTGACGCCCTGAACGCCGCGCTCGTCGCGCGTCGACCCCGCCCCGGCCCTTCGTCAACCTCTCCGCAGCGCGTCAGACTCGAAGCCCAAACGGCAGAGGTGCGGCGGCCAAGGCCTCGTCGCCTCGACGCGGCTGCGCTAGCGCTGACCCGTGAGTCAGTTCGATCGCCATGCCGCCGCATACGACGCCGTTCGAACGCGCGTCGTCTACCCCGAGGCCCTCTTCGATCACCTGCGCCACAACGCGCGCGCCCACGGCCGAGCGCTCGATCTCGGCTGCGGTACGGGGACATCGACGTCGCACCTCGTCGGCTCATTTCGAGCCGTCGACGGGATCGATCTCGGGGCACGGCTCGTCGAGCGCGCGCGCGCGAACGTCCCTGGGGCAACGTTCTTCGTCTCGACGGCGGAGGCGTTCGAGCCCGCGGCGCCCTAAGACCTCGTCACGTGCGCGACAGCGTTTTATTGGATGGATCGCGACGCCGTGCTCGCGAAGCTGCCCGCGTGGCTCGGGCCCGGCGGCATCTTCTGCGCGTACCGCTACGAATTCCCCATCGTCTACGGTCCACTGCGCGATGTCGTCGAGCGGGAGCTCGCCCTGCGCTGGAGTCGCTACCGCGACCCGCGGCTCGTCGACTACGACGACACGCTCGAACGCATGCAAGCTCGCCCTGCGCTCGTCGAGGCGCGCCGGCTCGTCTTCCCGAACGTCCTCGCGTTCACGCCGCGCGAGGTCGGGTCGTTCTTTCTCTCGACGAGCTACGTCACCCGCTTCATCGAGGAGGAGGGCGGCGCGTCGTACGCGGAGGAGCTCCTGGCACGGATCGAAGCGGCCGACCCTTCGCCCGCGGTGCGCGTGAACTTCGACGTCCACGCGTTCTTCGCGCGGGTGGCGTGAGCCGCGCGCGGGGCGGCTCCCTCGATGGGCGCCGCGCCCGGCACGATCAGAAGCAGGTGTGCTCGAAGATCCCGTCCTCGCGGACCCGACAGAAGACGGCGGTGTCGCCGAAACAGCTGCAATCGCTGGCCCCGACGCAATCGGCCGGGAGGGTCGCGCAAGCGACACCCGCCAGGTAGGAGCAGCTAAGCCTCGGATAGCTGCAAAACGTCATCCCGTCGTCGTCGCAGAGCTGGTCTCCGCAATGGAACTTGCCGGCTGGCGGCTCGCAGAGCTCGAGCGAGCCGGCGTCGTAGCCAGCCTTCTCGTGGTCGAACCAGAAGGGGTAGATGTTGCCGTCGCAGCCGCAAATCGTCGATGGCGACTCGGCGGTCGCGCCCACCGAGGGCTCCTTGCACACCCCCTTCGCCCCGTTGTCTCCGCAGCGGTCGTCGGGGAAGTCGCAGAACAGGCCCGCTTCGCACGACTCGAGCGAGCACGGATCGCCCGACTTACCGGGTGCCGCGCCTCCGCCGCCGCCCGCGCTCGTGGCATCGCTCCCGCCGGTGCCTCCACAGGCGACGAGAGCAGCGAAACCCAGCGCGAGAAAGCGTATCGAGATCGTACGTGATACCGAATCACTCTTTGCCCCGCCGCGCAATCAGCGGCTGCGAGACGCTTAGGGCCGCCTACGATGTCGAGGTACCCCCTGCGCCGCCGACCGAGTCGGGCGGCCTCGCCTGAGCGTCCCGGAACCGGTCGGTTCTGGTTGAGTGGACGGCTCGAACGAGGCCACCGCGCCTGACGACGCGTGGTGCGCGGGCGCGACGGCCAGTCGTCGTCGTCCTCGTCAAGGTCGTCGTCTTCGTCGTCGAGGTCGTCCTCATCGAGATCGTCGTCGTCCTCGTCGAGGTCGTCGTCATCGTCCTCGTCAGCGAGCAGCTCGAGCGCGAGCTCTCGCGCCGACTTCTCGTTGAAGGCGAAGGTCGCGCCGATCCGGCGCAGGCCGTTGCCCCGTGCCCACGAGCGCACGGCACCTTCGTCGAGTTCGAGGAACCCTGCGAGCTCGCTGACGCTGACGATGCCACCGCTGTCTTGAATGAACTGGTCGAGTTGCTTCATGGAGTGTCTCCCTCGCCGACATGGTGCGCATCGCGAACGCTCGTTGGAATTCGGGGGATCCATGGAGGTCCCCCGAATCGACGCAACGCGGCCTCGGCTGTTGAACTGGGGCCATGAGCGATCACAATGACGAGCTGTGGTTGCCGGTGGCCGAGGCTTGCAAGTCGGCAGGCAGGTCAGAGCCCCTCCCCGTGGTTGAGCCCAGCGCAAAGCCAGCACGCGCGCGCTCCACCACTCACGGTGGCCATGACCTTCGTCTAGACTGCGCCGGCCATGGCGTTCCGCTGCACCAGCACCCACTGTCCCATCGCCGTCAGCGCCGCGACCTTCCCGGTCGCGATGCCGTGCCCCGTCTGCCAGGGGCCGCTCGCTGCGGTGGAGGCGCCGCAGGCCGACGGCTCGGTCCCGGCCGCGGACCCACTCTCCACCGCAGCCTCCCCCGCCCTCGCGGACGCGCTTCCCACGCTGCTCGCGTTGCCGCTCCGCGAGCTGATGCACGAGCCGTCGCCGGTGCTGGCGCTCTGGGCCGCGTGCGATCTGGTCGAGACCGCGCTGAAGTTCGTCGTCATGGCGGGGGTCGCCGAGCACGTCGCCGCGAGCGGCAAGCTGCCCGACGCGCTCGCGCGCGAGCTACGCGATCGCGTCGAGCTGCCGACGATGGGCAAGTGGCTCGGCATGGCGCTCGCCGTGGCGAAGCACGCACCGAAGGTGCTCGACGCTCCCGCTCGCGAAGACCGCGTCCGTCCTCGAGGCCCTGCTCGGCGCCAAGGATGCGACCGTCGAGACCGGCGCGCTGCCGCTTCGCAATCGCCTCGCGCACGGCGGGCCCGTCGGGTCGCGCCGCGTCGAGGTCCGCGTGCATGACCTTCACCGCGACCTCGCTCCCGAGCGTGCGATGCTCCGCGAGCCACACCGTGCCCATGCCCCCCTCGCCGAGCACGCGGACGAGGATCAGCGCATCGGCGAGCTTCGTGCCGCGAACCAGCGGCGCCATACGGGGAGCGAGGCCCCCTTACGGGTTGCGCGCCATCAAGCGCCGACCGGCGCTCGTCAACGCCCCCGCGTTCGGCCTTCGTCGAGGAGGGCGAGATCGAGCAGGTCCTTCGGACGACCCGATGCGAGCTTGTTTCGCCGAAATTCCGCCTCGCCGAGGAACGCAACGGCCAAGCCGTCGATGCGGGCGCGACGGCGCCCCGCCCAGGCTGCCGCGAAGGTGACCCCGTCGATGTGATTCATCACGTCGATGCGGAGCGGCGGATTGCCGATCCGCGTCATCTTCGCACCCGACGCGAACTCCCCCGCCTGGTCGGCGAGCGCGGTCAACCCGAAGGCACGAATCGCGATTGCGAGGCGCTCGGCGTTGCGCTTCGTCGGCTCAACGAACACGTCGAGATCCAGCGTGTTGCGGGGCCGACCGAGCGCCGCGAGCGCGTGGGCTCCGACGATCAGGAACCTCACGCGGTTCGCGATCAACCCACTCAAAAACTCGTTCCATTCGAGCGGAAGGATCGATGTGCGTGGCCGGCGTGCTCTGACGGATGAGCTGGATCGCCGCGACGCGCTCCGCGATGGAGCGACGGCGCCAGTAGGCCGCTTCCTCCGCGGCTGCTTCGTCGTGCGTGGTGAAGACCCCATGCGCCACGCGGAAAGGATGCCCGAAGCGGAGCCAACATGCCACGAGAAGCGCTCACGCCGCCGACACCGGACGACCTGACCTGCTAAGAGCCTTCGGTCCACCGGTCGCTGCTCGACGTCACCACGAGCCGTCGCGGCCCGACCGGTGGTCCGAAGTTCGTCAGCAGGTCATCCGCACCTCGTCGAGAGTTAGCCGCGCGCCGGAGCGGCGTGCTCGTCGCGTAGGTCCTGAACGCGCCGAAACCAGCTCGAGAGACGCGGGCGTGACGTCACCTTCTCAAAGATAGGGAAGTCGCGCACGCAGCTGAGCGCGCCGTGGATTGCCACATCACCGAGCGTCAGCGCGGGCCCGGCGACGAAGGCTTCGTCACCGAGCCATTCTTCAACCCGATCGAGCGCCTCCCCGACCCATTGGTGGCCGTCGGTGCGACCGTTCTTCTTCAAGATGCGTTTCGCAATTTGATGCATGATCAGCGGGCCGCCTGCGCGCACGCTCATGTTCTGAAAGAACCCGAAGTTCGAGGTACGCGCGGTGACCTGCGCCGCCGTCAACGCCTCGCGCCACGTGCCGTAAATCACGGTAGGCAAGGCCATGACGAGCACGTCATCCACCCACTGCTCGATAGCGACCGCCTTCGCGCGCGACTCCGGATCCGCAGGCAAGAACCGCAAAGCACCTTCGCACCGCTCGTCGAGGTAGTTGAGGATGGTGGTCGAATCGAAAATGAGTTCGCCGTTGGCCTCGATCACAGGAACTTTGCGGGGCGAATCCGTGGGCAGGTCAGGCAGCTCCTTTTTCCCCATCGGGTTCACTTCCACCTTGGAAAACGGGATCCCTTTAAGCTCGAGGCCAGCCTTCACCTTGTGGCAGAAGGGACAGAGTTCGAACTGGTAGAGCGTCACCGGATCCATGGGAGGACCGTACTTGGCTTCCTGCACAATTCAAGGCGATGCCACCTGCCAACGGCGCAACGCCCCGAGTCGCACCCAGAAGACGCAATTCGACGCGGCTTCGGAGCGCATCGGTGCCAGCATACGCCGATGGGTGAGTTCACGACGTTGACGCTCAACGAAGCGCTTCTGCGCGGTCTGCGCGAGGTCGGCTACGTCGCGATGACCCCGGTGCAGGCCGCCAGCCTTCCCGCCATTCTACAGGGTCGTGACGTCGCAGCCGAAGCGCGCACTGGCAGTGGCAAGACGGCCGCGTTCGCCCTTGGACTCTTGGCGCGACTCGATCCGCAGCGTCGCGCCCTTCAGGGCCTCGTCCTCTGCCCAACGCGCGAACTCGCCGACCAGATCAGCCGAGAGATCCGTCGGCTCGCTCGCTTCATCCCGAACGTCAAAGTGCTCCCTTTGTACGGTGGGGTTGCAGTTCGCCCACAACTCGCGTCCCTCGCCCATGAGCCGCACATCGTCGTTGGCACGCCCGGACGACTCGTCGAGCTCATCAAGAAAGGCGCGCTACCGCTTCGTGCCGTCAAGGTGCTCGTGCTCGACGAAGCCGACCGAATGCTCGACATGGGATTCGCGGACGAACTCGGACACATCCTTGGCGCAACACCTGAAATACGGCAGACGTTGCTGTTCTCGGCAACGATTTCGCCCGAGATTCGAGACCTCGGTCGACGGCTTCAGAAGGACCCCATCGACGTTGCGGTCGAGACTCCGGCCGAGGAAGTCACGATCGAGCAGGCCTTCTTCGAGGTTCACGAGGAGCAGAAGCTCCGCGGGGTCGAAGCGCTTCTCCTGACGCATCGGCCGGAGGCCGCGGTGGTTTTCTGCAACACGCGCCACGAAGTGCGTGCCGTGAGCGCCGAGCTCGAAACGCGAGGATTTTCGGTGCTCGCGCTTCACGGGGAACTGGAGCAACGCGAGCGGGACGAAATGCTCGTGCAGTTCGCAAACCGCAGCTGCACCGTTCTCGTCGCATCCGATGTGGCCGGGCGTGGCCTCGACATCTCCGACCTGCCCATGGTGGTCAACTACGACGTCGCGAACGACGCGGACACGCACCTGCATCGCATTGGGCGCACCGGCCGCGCGGGACGCAAAGGGCTCGCGCTAACGCTTGCGGCCCCGACCGAAGCCCGACGATTGGCACTGATCTCGGAGCGCCTCGGAGCACCGCTCGACTGGCGCGAACTGCCGCGCCCCACCGTCGGCGATGGCCCCTTCCTCGCACCGTTCGTCACGCTCGTCATCGATGCCGGACGGCAGGACAAACTCCGACCCGGCGACCTGCTGGGCGCCTTGACGGGGACCGCAGGGCTTCCGGCTTCGGCCGTCGGAAAGATCGACCTGTTCCCGACGCGCACCTACGTCGCCATCGCGCGTGACGCCGCGAACGACGCCTTTCAGCGACTGCGCTCCGGGAAAATCAAGGGGCGCACGTTTCGTATTCGCAGGCTCGGTGGTTGACGTGGGCTTCGAGTCGCTGGGCTTATCGAGAGAGCTGCTGTCCGCCGTCAAGGCTCGTGGTTACACGGACCCGACGCCCATCCAGTCGGCCGCGGTCCCCGCGATTCTGTCTGGGCGCGACGTGCTCGCCTGCGCGCAGACGGGCTCGGGAAAGACCGCCGCGTTCGGGCTTCCGCTGCTCGAACGGATTCGAACGACACCGCGAGAGCGACCGCGGCGCTTGCTTGCCTTGGTGCTCGTACCCACGCGAGAGCTCGCCGCTCAGGTCGCCGAAGAACTTCGTCAACTCACGCAGGGCTTCACCAGGTCCATTGCGATTCACGCAGTTTTTGGCGGCGTCTCGGTCAATCCGCAAAGGATGGCCATGCGAGGCGGTGCCGACGTGGTCGTGGCCACCCCCGGACGCCTGCTCGATCTCGTCGAGCGCGGGGCGTTACGACTCCAGGGCGTGACGACGCTGGTGCTCGACGAAGCGGATCGATTGCTCGACCTGGGCTTCGCGGAGGAACTTCAGCGAATCCTCGAACGGTTGCCTGCGCGACGACAGAGCCTTCTCTTCTCCGCGACGTTTCCGCCGAAGGTAAGGTCTCTGGCCGACCGCCTCCTTACGTCCCCGCTCAAGCTCGATGTTCCGAGGGTGGACATCGAGACGCCCTCGATCGAACAGCGCGCGATCGCGGTCGATGGTCACGCACGCTCTGATCTTCTCCGTCATCTCCTCCGGGCCCACGCCTGGCCAAGCGTGCTCGTCTTCGTCGCGACAAAACGGGCGACAGAACACCTCGCCGAGCAGCTCTGCAGAGCTGGCATCGCCACGGCGCCACTCCACGGAGAACTCAGCCAAACCAGCCGCAGCGAAGCGCTCGCCCGGTTCAAGGCCTCCGAGATTCGGGTGCTGGTGGCGACGGATCTCGCGGCACGCGGCATTCACGTCGAGGAGCTTTCCGCCGTCGTGAATTACGATTTGCCGCGCTCCGCCAATGACTACCTCCACCGGATCGGTCGTACCGGACGCGCCGGGAATGTTGGAAGTTCCGTTAGCTTCGTGCGTGCGGAGGACGAGTCGCACTTCGGTCTCATCGAGAAACGCCACGCGTTGAGCCTCGCTCGCGAACAGATCCAAGGCTTCGAGCGCACAGAAGCCGAGGCCCCTCGCGCAATCCACGTCGGCGACTCGAGCGGCGGCATCAAGGGCCGACGAAAGAGCAAGAAGGACAAGCTCCGCGAGGCCGCAGCGCGCGCAGCGAACGGCCCGCCCGATCCCACGAAGACCGACCGTGGCACGTGATGGCGTGCGCCCTCAAGGCCTGGGACGACGCATGAGGGCCACAAAAAGGGTGAAAAGCGGGCCGGTGTCGCTCGAAGGTTTGGGGAGCGCGGCTCCGGTACGGCAACTGCGACCCTCCGTTGCGGGTGTCTGCCCACCTGGGGACGTCCCACCGCCCGCGCCGCTCGCGGTCGCCGTTGCACCACCCGCCCCGACATCGCACCGGCAGGTCGGGTGACCTTCGACGCCATCGCCGCCTCCGCGAAGGAGTGACTCGCGGCGATGGGCTTCGACGTCGAGACCGCCGCCGGGCCCGCCCGTGCAGATCAGCCGTCGTATGGCTCACGTTGAACCAAGTCGGACATCCCAATGGTTCTGCCGCCAGGATTGCTTGTGGGAGGCGTATCGAATGCCGGCGATTGCGAGCGCCACCGATTGCCGTCAGCTTCGCTGACCGTGGCTTCCGAAGGGATACGACGCGCGACGTCGACGCTCCGTTCCCCGCTCGGCGCGATGGCGCCCGCGTCGGGGGTTGCGCTCTCCACCGCACACCTCGACGCGGTCGTTGGCGGTACGTCCAACGTCGCGCCATGCCAGACGACGGATGGTGCAGCGGATGACGGGGCCGAGGGCGAAGAGCCAACCAGCCCCGCGATGAGCCGTCAGGCGAAGAGCCAACCAGCCCCGCGATGACGCGTCAGCGGAAGAGCCAGAAAATCGAGCGTCCCCAGCGGGATTGGTACCGTTGGTGAACCAGCTCGCCGCCCGATTCCAGGCAGCTCCGGCCATCGGGCGGTTCAGGCTGGAGGTGCTG
>VGRJ01000132.1 GCA_016875405.1 Deltaproteobacteria bacterium
GGCGCGTCCGACATCCCGCGACGAAACCTCGCCCGCGTCCCGGAGCACCTCCCGCTCGCCGTGCACTGCGTCGGCATGGATCTCGTCGGCACCGAGCCGCTCGACCACGAGTACCTCCGCGCGGTCGGAGAATTCGCGACCTCGATCGGCGCAGCCTGCGTCACCGATCACCTGTGCTGGTCGGCGTCCTCGCGACGCAGGCACCACGACCTGCTCCCCGTCCCCTGCCGCAGTGACCTCGTGCCGTACGCTGCGGCGCGGATCCGCGAGGTGAAGGCGCTCCTCGGCGTGCCGTTCGGCATCGAGAACGTGTCGACCTACCTCGCCTTCGTCGACGACGACCTGCCCGAGTGGGAGTTCGTGAGGCGCGTCGCCGAGGAAGCCGACTGCGGGCTGCTCGTCGACGTGAACAACGTCTTCGTCTCGAGCTGCAACCACGGCTTCGAGCCGCGTGAGTACCTCGAGGCGCTCCCCTGGGAACGCGTGCTCTACACCCACGTCTCGGGGCACCAGCTCCGCCCCGATGGGCTGCGGCACGACACCCACGATCGCGATCTCGCGCCCGAAGTGCATGCGCTCCACGCCGAAGCACGGCGCCGCTTCGGGCCGTTCCCGACGGTGCTCGAGTGGGACGAGGCGGTCCCGCCGCTCGAGGTCGCCACGGCCGCGCTGTCACGCCTGAGGGAGTCACCACATTGACCGCCGTCAAGCACGAGAGCCTGCCCCCTCCAGGCTGGTGGCGCGCGCTGCAAGAGTCCTTTGCCGCGGCGACGACCGCGCCCCTCTCGTCCGCAGGCGGCGTGTTTCGAGCCGAGCGTGACCGCTACCCGCACGAGCTCGTGGCCCGCATCCGTGACGCCGGCCCCGGCCCGCGCGCGCGCCTCGCGATCTACCAGGAGCAGTACTGGATGCGCCTCTTCGCGGTCATGCAGGAACTCTTCCCGCGGACCGCGCGCATCGTCGGGGAGTTCTCCTTCAACCGCATCACGGCCAGCTTCGTCGCGGCAGAGGGCGTCCCTTCGCGCGATCTCGCCGATCTCGGCGCGGGCTTCTTTGCTCACGTCGAGTCGGCGCTACGTCGGCTCGCGCCCGCCGCGACGCACGGCTACGAGGTGATCGAGGTCACGCTGCGAGAGCTCGTCGGCGCGCAGCCGGTCACCCCACAAGACGCGGTGACGAGCGTCTTCGCGAGCGTCGAGGCGCCCTGGTCGCTTGCGGTCCAGGCCCTCGCCCTCGACGAGTCGGAGCGTCGTGCCTTTCGCGCGCCCTTCGAGCCGCCGTGGTCTCCCGACGTGCCGACGCGCGCTACGCTCGCCGAACGGCAGCCGAGGTTCGCCGCCTCGTTCTCGCTCGTGCGGCTTGACTATCCGCTCGAGCCGAGGGTGCCTCCAGCGCGCGAGGCGATGGCGGTACGACTCCCCCACCCGCGGCACGTCGTCGTCGTCAGGACTGCGAACGGCTTCCTCACGCGGCGCGTCGATCCGCTCCACGCGCGCCTCCTCGCCCGCGCCGCGAGCGAGTCCATCGAGGCGGCGGCCCGTGCCGTCGAGGAAGCCGCGGGTGAGGCGCTCGCCCCTCGATTCCGCGCGAGCCTCGATGCCTACATCGACGCCGCGCTCACCGGCGGCTGGTGGGTCGGTGCGCAGCCCCCCTCCGCTGAGGCGCTCAATCGCCGTCCTCGAACTCCATCAGGATCCCTGCCGCGGTCGTGATCCGGTGGTGGAGCGGCTCGTCACCGCGGACCGGCGAGGGAGTCACCTCGTTCGGGACGGCACCGAGGATGATCGGACGATCGGGGTCGCCGTTCACGAAGGCCAGCATCACCTCCGTGCCAGGGCGCAGGGGGAAATGAACGCCGTAGCCGGGTCCTGCGCTCGCCTGCACCATGCGCATCGAGCCTGCCTTCTGCTCGCAGGGCGTCGTCTGAAAGACCTCGCTCGTGAGCTGCACGCGGTAGCGCCCCTGGTCGTCGAGCCACGGCTTCGTCGCAGGCCCCTCCGGCGGCGCGAGGACGATGCCGCTCATGACGCCGGGCACGCGCGGCCGCTTGGTGACGCGCGGCGGGCGGTAATTGACGCTCGCGGGCACGGCCTTGAAGCGGTTCGAATAGGCGAGCGCGCCCCGCTCGGAGTTCCGACTCGGCTGCTCGATCACGTGCTCGACCTCGGTCACGAGCAGCTCGAGATCCCCGAGGTAGGGGTGGCCATCGAGCGTGAACCGCAAGCCTGCGCAGAGCTCGCTGCGGTCGCTCTCGCCCTTGAACACGAGGCGCCGCGAGTCGTGCTCTTCGGCGCGAACCCGCGCGAGCGTCGCGGCGTCGCCCGGAGACTTCACGTTGACGCCGTACTCGATGACGCCGCCGCCGGTGCCCCCCTCGAGCACGGCGCGACCGACGCACTCGAGCTCGGGTTGGCGGTAGTTGTAATCGGCCACCATGCGTAGCGACGGGGTCATCTGCGCGTCGGCGACGAGCGCGTGGATGTCGGTCCGCTCGCCACGCGATCGGAAGGGGATGTGGAGCTCTTTGCGCCGGTCGATGAAGTGACCGACGTCGGTGAACACCATCCGCTCGCCGTCCCGACTCATCGTGAAGAAATAGGACACGCCGTAGTGCTCGCACCGCCGGCTGATGAACTCGAAATCGCTCTCCGCGAACTGCGCGCGGAACGACGTCGGCTCGTCGACGTACTTGATGCCCAGGCGCGACTCGAGGGGGATGTCGCACAACGTGAGCTTCTTCGACATCATGCTCTCGAGCGGGCCGGAGAACTTCTCCGAGTAGGTGAGCTGCGTGAGCCGGTAGGCGCGCGGGACGACCCGGAGGCGGTAGGTGCGGAGCTGCGACGCGACGTCGAGGCCATCGGACGCCTGCGCGACGATGCCGGCGAGCACCCGCTCGACGCTGCCGCTCGCGGTGAAGACGATGAGCACCTGCGAGCCGAGCAGTTGAAGGGCAAAGGGAGCGTTGGGGCGCTCGGCGACGACGTCGACGTCGAAGGCGTAGAGGCGCGAGATCGCCTCGGTTCCGGTCAAGCCGATGACACGGAGACCATCGACGGAGAACTCGGAGGACAGGAGGTGAGCGGTGACGTTACGGGGCATGATCCGTTCCTTCGTTCGAGCCGTCCGGCTCGTCGGTCGCCGTCGGCTCGGCGTCGGCCTCCGGCAGGGAGGGCTCGAGGACGCCGAGGTTGCGCAGCCGGACGAGGCACGAGAGCACGAGTCGCTCGACCGCGCGCGTACGGTCCGCGGCCGAGAGGGGCAGCCCGTCGAGCGCGAGGGCTCCGGCATCGACGCGATCGAGCAGCGCACGTCGGCAGTCCTCGAGCTGATGCTCCCCATCGAGGAGCAACGCCACCTGCCGATGCACGGCGTCGAGCACGACGGCGTGGTGGCGGCAGTCGATGAGGGAGTCACCAAGCGCGAGCTCGAGGCGCGAGACGCTCCGCAATCGGGGCGCGTAATCGAGCACCTCGTCGAACGAAGGCGCCCAGGGGAGGAGCTCGACCTGGCGCTGCTCGACGAGCGTCAGCAGGCTCCCGATCGCGGCCTCGAGCTCATGCGGCGCGGTGCGCTCCGGGGTCGCGAGGCCCTCGCGCTCCAGGATCGCCGTGGCCTCGGCCATGAGCGCGCTGGCATCCCGACCGCGCGGCCACGCGTGGGCGAGCGCGGCGAGCGTCGCCTTGAGGAGCGGCTCGTCGCTGCCGATCCGCACGCCCGACGGGAGCTCGAATGGCATCTGGACGCCGGGCTCGAACGAGGGTGACGCGTCCGCCTCGGCGGGTCGCCAGGTGAGCGCGGCCGCGAAGCAGCCCTCACGCGCGAGGGGCGTCCAGTCGGGGACATGCGAGCGAGCTCGGCCGGTCTTGCATAGGAGGGTGGCGCGCGAGCGACGGTGGACGACGAGATCGAGGACCTCCTCGGCTTCCGCGCGCGAGAAGCCGTCATCGAGGCGAGCCGCGACGAACCCACGCTCGAACGCGCCATCCAGGGTCGCCGGCTCGGCGTCGCAGAGGAGCTCGAGCCCGGTGGCGCGCGCGTCGGCGAGGACGTCGGCGACGCTCAGCGGCGTCGGCGCCTCCGCGAGCAGATCCTGTGGAGCGACCTCCGCGAGCGTCCGCAGCATCACCAGATCGTCGTGCACGAGGCCGAGGTGCGGCTCCTCGCGATCGGGCAACGCTCGGAGGAGCTTCGCGAAGCGGGCGCGAACCGCCCACTGCCGCTCGGTCGGTGCCATGTCGTCGCGGACGGCGCGGCCGAGGATGCGCCGCGTGAGGCCATGGAGCGCCGCGCCAGGCAAGGTCGGGTAGGTCACGAGCACGATTCCGCTCGGCGCGAGGTGCTTCGACGCGAGACCGAGCACCCCGCGGCGCGCCTCGGGGCTCATTCGCGCGAGGCGATCGTGGACCACGACGAAGTCGAAGGTCCCCTCGAGCGCGGCGGCCTCGACGTGGCGTAGGTTCGCGAGTCCGACGCGCGTCGCGAGGAGCGAGGCGCGCTCGCAGTCACCAGGACCCTCGACGCCGACGAACTCCGCGTCCGGGAAGACCGCCGCGAGGGCACGCAAGGAAGCCGCGCTGCCGGACCCGAGCTCGAGGTAACGGAAGGTGCCGAGCGGCGACGGTGCGAACCCATGAGCGACGGCGAGGGCGCGAGGCCCGCCGCGAGGAGCGCTTCCGCGATCGACTCCTCGGCGAACTTCGACTTCCGCGCCCTCGGTGGCTGCTTCCCAGGATGGGAAATTTCCAGCGTTCGATGGCTCGAGATCGCGAGGCAGATCAAGTCCCTCCAGCGTCCAGTCACGATTTCGACGGGCGTTCCAGTTTGCATCGGTTCTGTGCCCGAAGTACCGCATGACAGCGGAAATCCTGCGGTTCGCGATGCGTCACCGCGTCGCCGCCCTCGCCTCGGGGGCGCTCGCCCTCCTCTCGACCAACCAGTCGGACGCGTATCAGAATCGCCTCGAGATCCACGGCATGATCGAGGTTGGCAAGATCGTCGTCACCGCGGACCCCTCGCGGGCCGGCGGTGCGCAGCTCGCGCTCGCGCGTGGATTCGTCTTCGATGGCACGAGCAGGTGCACCGACGATGGCTACCGGTCGCACTCCGTCGCCGACGTTGAGTTCTCAAAGCCTCTGCCGGCCGTCGAACGCAGGCGGTTCCCCTTCAACCAGTCCTTCGCGAAGATTTATCATCCGCCCCTGGACCCCAACGGTGAGAGGACGGCGGACACGGCCAACCAGGCGCGCCAGGCCTGTCTGGACGGGGACGGATCCGCCAACCTTCGTATGGTCATTCCCGCGCGATGCCTGCAGATCAAGACGCGGCTCGGGTTAGTTCCACCTAAAGTTTATTGGGAGGTGAGGAGTCTGCAAACGCTCCTCGAGTGCAGGGGATTTCCGCAGCCGAGCCAGCCGAAGGTTCCGCTCCTCCTCATGGTTCGGCCCGACAACTCCTTCCACAGCTACAGCAACCGGGAGGCTCGAACCGCAGGGTCGGCCGTTCCGCGCAAAGTGATCGGCGACTTGTTCAAGTCTCCCCAGCAGGGAACGCTGCCCGTTCGCGCCTGCGAAGACGGCCGGTCACCGCCGGCGAGAATCGCGACGACCAAAGTGGACGCGCTCCCGAGGAACTGGCGATGCCCCGAGGAGCTGGGGCACATTCCCCAGACTGCGCTGCCGGGGACGGTTCCGTTGTATCGCCTCCGCCATCTCCAGCAGGGAACCTACCTCTTGACGACCGACGCGAACTTCGTGGGGAGGGCCGCCGCTGAAGGCTACGGTGACCAGCAGCTCGAGGGCTACGTCTTCAAACGGGATTGACGGCGCGATCGGCGCGTCGGTGAACTTCGACTTTCGTCCGCTCCATCGCTCCTTCCGACGTTCGGAAATGGCCTGCGTTCGATGACTCGAACATCGTGAGGCAGACGCTGGAGGGAGCACCGGCCCCGTCCGACGCTTCACGGTGGGGCTCGCCTTCGTCTCGGGGTCACGCGCCGCAGGCACGCGAGGCCCGCCGCGAGGAGCGCAGCGCGCACCCCGCGTGGCTCGGAGCGCGCCCCGCCCGCGAGCGTGCACAGGCACGACGAGTTGGCCGTCGCACCAGGCACGGGTCCGCCTCCCCCCGCCGCCGAGGATGCGCTGGGCGCGGCACCGCCCGAGCCGACACCGGTCGCGCCCCCGGCGCCGCTAGGGCCGATCGACTCGAGCGGGTCGTCGACGAGCACGACCTTCGGGCCGCTCGCCTTGAGCAGCATCGGCCGTGCACGAAGCGGTGTCCCCGTCGGGATGGCGGCGAGCTCCGCCGCAGGCCGCGTGACGACCGCGGTCGCCTCGAAGTGCCACGCCTCGAACGCCGCCGGCGACGGGACGTGGCGCTTCACCCCGCGGTCGAGGAGCCAAACCTCGGGAGCGCCGTCGTCGCCCTTCGCGAGCGCAGGCGAGTCCGCGAGGTCCTCCCCGTCCACGAGCCCCGCGAACACCGCGTCGGAGACCGTGAGCTGGTCGACGAACGTCGAGAATTTCCAGGCCAACAGCACCGACTCGCTCGACACCCAGCGCGCGCGTCCGCTCGGCGTCGGGGGGGCGCACGGCCCCAGCGATTTTGGGGTGCCAGCGAGGTCCGCAGCCTTGCCCGCGGGGTTCGGGTTCCCGCCGTACGCGAACACCGCGTGCGTCGCGCCGTCCATCGCACCGTAGGGCGTCGGTGCTCGGAAGCCGTGCTCGCACGACCCGAGGGCCTTGCACAGATCGTCGCGGTACACGTTTGCGGTCGTGGTTTGGTACTTCGCTCCCGGCTCGAACACCTTGCCGTCGTAAGCGAGGACCACGCCCACCGAGGCGCTCGGCGCGGAGGGCCCTTGCGCCCAGCCCTCGACTGTCTCGCAGCCCGCCGAGTCGAGCCACCCGACCGGCGGAGCGAACGGGCATTGCGGTGCCGGCCCGCTGCCCTTCGCGAGCACACCGAGGTGATTGTTGACCTGTCGCCCGGTCTGAAAGATCGGGCCGACCGCGCCGACGTACATCTGCGACGAGCCTCCGCCGTCCATGTTGGTCGCCGCGTCGAGCTGCGGAAAACCCGCCTCGGCTGCGCGCGCGAGCATCGCGTCCGCGAGGGCAGCCCCGCTCCGTGAGGCGTTGCTCACGAAGAGGTAGAGGTAGCGTTTGTCCGCGCTGAGGCCCACCGCGGTGCGTCGGTGCGACGACAGGATGACCGCGTCGCCGTCGAAGCCCGGGGCTTGCGAGGCGCCGCCCGCGACGATCAGGTTGTGACCGCCGACGATCTCGGTGATGGCCGGCGCCGCGAGCGGGACCAGGTCGGCTTGAACGAGGCCTGCGAGGTTTGGGCCGAACTGCCAGTACCAGCGACTCTCGAAGAACATCTTGTCGGACGGCCAGTCCTCGCCTGCGCCGCGCGCGCGACCGTTGACGAGCGTCCAGCCTGGAAAATCGAAGAAGTCCGCGTTCACGGCGGCCTCGGCTTGCACCGAGCCCTTCGCGGCCCAGGCCGATGGCGTGGCCTGGCGCTCGTCGTAGCGCGTCGCCCGAACCGAGACGCCGTCGGCGCACAGGTCGGCGACGACGAGCGCATCGTCGGGCGTCTTCGCGAGCGTGAGCCCCGGGTGCGGCGTGCTCACGTCGGCGGCGATGGCGTGACCTGTCAGCGCGAGCGCGACCGTCGAGGCGAGCAGACCTAGGGCGCGCTTCATGACGCTGAGTCAACACCAGCGCCGCCTGGCTGCCCAGCGGGAAGAGGGGGCCTAGCCGCGCCCGTCGCGCCTCGCCCACGCGGCGAGCCTGGAAAATCCCTCGTCCATCGTGATCGCGGGGACGTAGCCGAGGTCCTCACGCGTCGCGCGCGTGTCGTACCAGTGCGCCGTCGCGAGCTGCCGCGCGAGGAAGCGCGTCATCGGCGGCTCGTCGTCACGCCGCAGCAGCGTCCACGCCCCCTCGCACAGCGCGCCCGCAAGCCAGGCGAGACGCGGCGAGACGCTCTTCTTGCAGGGCGGCAACCCGTGAGCGGCGAGGATCCCGTCGATGATCTGGCGCTGCGGGCGCGGGTCTTCGTTCGTCACGAAGTACGCCTTGCCGGCGCACGCCGCACCGGGCGCGAGCCGGTCCAAGGCGGCGAGGTGCGCGTCCGCGGCGTTGTCGACGTACACCGCGTCGACCTTCGCCTCGCCTCCGCCGACGAGCCGGAGCCTCCCCGCCTTCGCGCGCGCGACGATGCGCGGCACGAGGTGGTTGTCGCGCGGCCCCCACACGAGGTGCGGCCGCAGCGCCACGGTCGCGAGCGTCGGCCCGTTCGCGGCGAGCACCTCGCGCTCGGCGAGGGCCTTCGTCTCGGGGTAGGCCGCCTCGAAATGCTCCGGGTACGGCGCTGCGTTCGTCACGCCCTCGAGGTCACCGCCCGCGTGCACCACGCTCGGCGTGCTGGTGTGGACGAGCCGCCCGATGCCGAGCTTCCGGCACGCCGCGAGCACGGCCTGGGTTCCATTGACATTCGTCAAGTAGAAGCGCTCGCGCGGGCCCCACACGCCCGGGAGCGCCGCGACGTGCACGACGGCGTCCGAGCCCTCGGCCGCGCGCAGCACCGCCGCCTCGTCGGTGAGATCGCCGCGCACGACCCGAACGCCGAACGCCTCGAGCTCGGGGTAGCTGCCGCGCGCGAAGCTCGTCACCGAGACGCCGCGCTCGACGAGCTTGCGCACGATGGCTCCGCCGAGGAATCCTCCGCCTCCCGTGACGAGCACCGAGCGGGCCGGTGCAACGCGCTCCTCGGTCATGTCACGCCTCTCGTGCCGCTCGCGAGCCTCCCAAGCCGCCGCTCGGCCTCCCGCGTCAGCGCCTCGTAGCCGATCTTTGCGTTGTGGCGAATGTCGACCGGAAAGCCCGGATGCGCGAGGAAGGTGTCGAGCGCGCGGGTGTGGGCGTGCTTGGCGCCGAGGTCACGCAGCTCCTCCTCGAGCTTCGGCCATGCCGTGCGCGCGTGCGGCTCACGCTCGATCCACACGACGGGGCGCGCGCGCTCCTTCGGTCCGACGCCGACGAGCGCCGAGCGCCGAACCTCGGGGTGCGCGTCGAACACGCCCTCGACTTGCGCGGTGTAGAGCTCGCCCTGCGCGGTACGGACACGATGGGCCTTCCGTCCGCAGAACCAGAGCCGCCCCTCGGGGTCGAGGTACCCGAGGTCGCCCATGCGGTGACGAGCCCGTCCGCCGTGGTCGAGCTTCGCGAGCCGCGTCGCGTCCTCACGCTCGAAGTAGGCGTCGGTCGTCGTGGGGCCGAGCACGGTGATCTCCCCGACGGTGCCGCGCGGCACCTCGAGCTCGTCGCTCCACGCCTCGAGGCGTGCGTCGTCGATGCGGATCACGCGCACGTCGTTGGCAGGGAGCGGAGCCCCGACGCAGACGCCCGCGCCCTCGCGCGTCTTCGCCCACGTCTCGCCGAGGATGGTGTCGCAGGCGATCGTCGCGACCGGGAGGCACTCCGTCGCGCCGTACGGCGTGTGGATGCGCGCCGACTCCGGCAAGAGCGCGCGCATGCGCTCGAGGACCGCGCCGGGGACGGGGGCGCCCGCCGAGATCACCCGACGCAAGGTCGCGAGGACGGGCGCCGTCGACGAGGCTCCGATCGCGACGCCGTGCCGCGAGAGCGTGTCGAGTACCGCGGGGGAGCCGAAGCAGCTCGTCGC
>VGRJ01000133.1 GCA_016875405.1 Deltaproteobacteria bacterium
GGGCATCGACCTCATCCCCCTGTCCGCTCGACCCGGTCGAGGCATTCGCGCTCGTCGAGTCTGAGCTCGATGAGGAAGCGGTCATCGTGGTGTCGCCGCTCGACGTGCCACCAGCGCCGCTCGTCGCGGTGGCGCTCGTGTTGTCGGATGGGGAAGAGGAACAGGCAGCGGCGGCGAGGGCCGCGGACAACGTTGCAACGGTCATGGTCTTCATGGGGTGGACTCCGGTGGTGCGCCAATGCGGCGTCAAGATACGGTATCGTATGTAAAAGAATACGGACGCGTATGTCAAGGGCCGCGGGCCGCTGCCGGAGCGGATGCGAGGCCCCCGTCCGGTGGCGGTCGGGTTAGCCCGAAACGGGCGCCCGCCGGATGACGCTTTCGCTTGACGCGCGCGTCTGGGACGACAAAGCCGCGCAAACGTTCGCGGGCCCCCTGGCGGGGCTCGCAGGGCGGCATCGCTCCGACTTGCGGAGCCCATGAAGGAGAAATTGCTGTGCAGTCCGCTTACCGTTCGATCCTCGGTTCCGCTCTTTTGACCCTTGGTGCCCTCGCGGCTGCGGCCTGCGGCGGCGATGACTCAACCTCCGGCGCGGCCTCGTCTTCGAGCAGCGCGGTGGGCACGGGCGGCGCGGGCGGTGCGGCCTCGTCTTCGAGCAGCGCGGGCGGCGCGGGCGGCGCGGGCGGAGCGACGACGGGCGCGGGCGGAGCGACGACGGGCGCGGGTGGCGCAGGTGGCGCGGGGGGTGCCGGCGGCGCGACGACGGGCGCGGGTGGTGCGGGCGGAATGCCGATGCCCGAGCTTGACACCTTCGTGTTCTACGGTGACTTCAAGACGAACGGCGTCGAAGAGATCGGCGTCCTCACCATCCCTGGCATGACGTCGTCGCTCATGATCCCGGGCGTTATAAAGCTCGAGCAGACCTACGACGTCGCCCAGTCGGCCGACACGAAGCTCCTCGCGATCGCGTTCCGCGCGGACGGTGCGGCGCCCAAGGTCGTCGTCGGCAACGCCGATGGGAGCGGGACGCCGAAGGTCGTCGCCGACTTCGTGGGGCAGAAGAACATGGCCGCCAACACCGAGGTCTCGGGCCTCGCCTTCTCGCCGGACGGGAAGTTCCTCGTCCTCCGTTCCGACTCGGCGGTGGACGGGCAGACGCTCGCGTATGTCGTGCCGGTCGACGGCTCGATGACCCAGCCCAAGCTCGTCTCGCCGAGCCTCGTTGCTACGCAGGAGCTGACGACGATCGCGATCTGGCTCGACGCGACCCACCTCGCGTTCGGCGGCGATCTCATCGCGAACGACGCGTCGAACCTCTTCACGGTCGACGTTACGGTCGCAAACCCGGCGCCCAAGCCCGCGCTGATGCAGAACACGCTCACCACCGGCGACGTCGGCAAAAACGTGCGCGGGCCGCTCTACCTTGGCGCTGACTCGAAGCTCTACTTCCGCAGCTCGCACGTCGAGGCGGGCAAGACGCTCATCTACCGCTGCGACCTGAACGGCATGAACGTGCAGCCCGTGCCGGCCGCGACGGTGCTGAACAACAACGTCGCTGTCCCGGTCTCGACCTTCCGGATCTCGCGCGACCGGACGCAGCTCGCGCTAGCCATCGACGAGAAGGGCAACGGTCTTCAGCAGATCTACACGGCCAAGCTCGACGACGCGGCGCCGACGAAGCGCACGGCCTTCACCTACGCGCCGGATGTGATGAAGAGCTTCGGCGTTCAGCCAGGAGCCGGCACGTTCGTGTGGAGCCCGGACGGTGCGTCTCTTGCGGTCGTCGGCGACTGGCCGGTGGACGCCGCCAAGGACAAGGACAACGACTACGCGCTCTTTGTCGTCCCGACGACCGGCAATCCTGGCGCGACGCGGCTCCTCAACGTGCCGACGCCTGCAATGGACTTCGACGTCGACGCCGTCACCTGGTCGCTTGACGCGAAGCGGCTCGTGGTGCTCGCCGACCTCGTCGTCAAGAACAACTCCGAGCTCTACGCGACGAGCGACCTCGTCACCGCCGACCAGAACCCGATGAACCTCCGGGTCGTCGAGGTGCCGATGGGCGGTGACGTCCAGCGCGTGCAGACCATCGCGCCCGTCACGCCCTGACAACGCCTCCCTAGGGCTCCCGGCGGGGCGCTGCGGCGCCGGTCGTCGGGGGCCGCGCTTGGCGTCGGGTCACTCGCGCACGTAGCCGGCGAGGAGGTCTTCGGTGAAGAGGGCGGCGACCTCGGCGTAGCCCTTCGGGAACAGGTGGATCCCATCGGGGGCCGCCTTCTTCTCTTCGCGCCAGCGCGCGAGCGACCCCTTGCCCCCCATCTTTGCCCAGGTGTCCCAGAAGGCGCAGCCGCTCGCGGCCGCCGCGTCGCGCGTGGCCTTCACGACGAGCGGGATCGTCGCCTCCTTGTCGGCTCGGTCCGCGGGCCCGACGACGATGCACCCGGCCTCCGGGGCGGCGCGTCGGACCCAAGCGATCAGCGCCTCGGCGTCGCGTCGATAGGCCTCGGGGCGTGGGGTTGGATCGCTCGCCTCGTTGCCCCCGTACTCGAGCACCACGAGGTCTGTCGGTCGTCGCCGCAGCTCGGCCGCCCAAGACTGCTCGTCCCACGCGAGCGCTGTCGCGTACCGGGCTCCGTTGATGCCGAGGTTATCGACGAGGACGCCGGGACGCTCCGCCGGGTCGGTCGCCACATAGACGCCGCAGAGGTCTGCACTTCCAGCGTTCATACGAACGCGTATGCGATGCGCGCCGGGCGTCTCCCGCTCGAGGTGAACGAGCGTGCCGGCGGGTGCGCGCGCGCCGTCGACGACCTCACTCGCGTCCCCGACCTCGAGCGTCAGGCGGTCCTTCGCGCTGCTCGCCTTGACGCAGAGGTCCCAGCGGATCCGCTTGTCACGAAGCTCGTCGTCGCGAAGCGTCATCGTCGCGGTCCTCGCGCCGCCGTAGGCGCCGTGCAGGATCCCCCCGAGTCCGTAGCGGCCGTCGCCCATGCGCTCGGTCGTCGAGGGCATACGAGGTCGCATGCGCCAGGAGCCGTCGAGCGCGAGCTCGACCGCGTCGTGCCGGTAGCGCGCCATGCCGAGGTGGACGAAGCCTGGTCCCGCGTTGCCGAACCGCCGCTGGAGCGCGCGCCGCAGGCCGCCCGTCCAGAAGTCGGCCTGTGCGTGGGAGTCGCCAAGCCACACGATCCGCGCATGCCGCCCGAGGGTGCCTCGCTCGAGCCCGCGCAGCGCGTCGTGGAGCGGCGAGAGCGGACCGCGCGGTCCCGTCGAGGGGGCCGCGCTCGCGGTTGGGGTCGTCGAGGCACCGGGCGTCGAAGGTGCGGTAGTCGGTGAGGGCGATGCCGCTCCTGGGGCGGCGCTCGTCGCCGGCGGTCCCGCGCCCACGCTCCCCGACGAGGCGCACGCGGCGAGGCCGGCGCACAGCCAGGCGGCGGTCCGGGCGCTCCCCGAAGGCGTCATCGCCAGACGGTCTAGGCTTGGCGACGCGGGGCAGGCAAATTACGGACATTCCCGCGAGCGCCCACGTCGTGACCCAGGTCTCCTCCGAATCCCAGCGTCGCGCAGACGACCCCTTCGGCCTCTGCGGCGCCACGATCGCGGAGAAGTATCGGATCGACTCGCTCGTCGGGGCGGGCGGCTTCGGCGTCGTCTACCGCGGCCACCACACCGGTTTCGGTGAGCCCATCGCCGTCAAGTGCCTGAAGCTCCCGGGCGAGCTCGCCGAGCACGATCGCGCCGCGTTTCTGTCGAGGTTGCAGGACGAGGGCCGGGTTCTCCACCGGCTCTCGAAGCTCTCGAGCGGCATCGTGCAGGCGCTCGACGTCGGCGCTGTCACCACCTCGTCCGGCCAGTGGGTGCCGTACCTCGTCCTCGAGTGGCTCGAGGGGCGGACCTTGGCTCGGCTCCTCACCGAGCGACGGGCGGCCGGGCGCGCTCGGATGACCCTCGACGAGGCGCTCGAGCTGCTGACGCCGGTCGCAGAAGCGCTCGCGGTCGCGCATCGCCACAAGGTGGCTCACCGCGACGTGAAGCCCGAGAACGTCTTCGTCTCGGAGATCGACGGCCGCCGCACCGTGAAGCTCCTCGACTTCGGGATCGCGAAGGTCCTCACGCACCACGCCACGTTCGCCTCGGTCGCGACGCAGCGCAGCCCGAGCGCGTTCACGCCGAGCTACGGAGCGCCGGAGCAGTTCAACAAGAAGCGCGGCGCCACCGGCCCATGGACCGACGTGTTCGCGCTCGCCCTCTTGGTCGTCGAGCTCGTCACCGGCGAGCGCGCCTTGGAGGGGGACGACGCGACGCAGCTCTACATCGCGTCGGCCGATCCGGCGTCACGCCCGACGCCTCGCCATCATGGGCTCGAGCTCGGGGACTCCGTCGAGGAGGTGCTCGGCACCGCGCTCGCGGTCGAGCCGCGCGAGCGTTACGCCGACGCATCGGCGTTTTGGCAGGCGCTCGAAGAGGCGGCCGGTCGGAAGGCACCCGAAGCGACGGTCGCCGCGGTCGCGACGGACGTCTCCGAAACTGGCGAGTTCGCCGCGCGGACGGGGCTCGGTCTCGAGAGCGCACCGACCGAAGCGGATGTCGGCGCCGGTCCCGCCGGAGCGCCGAGCGCGACGAGGCAGGGCGCGACCCGATCGAGCGCCCTCAACCTCGAGGCCGAGCCGCGCCCCGACGAGGCGCGGTTCACGGCTCCGACCCCGACCCCGGTCGCCCCCTCGAGCGTCGAGCCGCAAGCGCCCGCGCCGCCGCCTCGTGACGCCCGTCAAGTTAGGGCGCCCCAAAGCGGGCTGCCTCTCCTGCCGTTCATGATCGGCCTGAGCCTCGCTGGCGCGGGGGCGCTGTATTGGCAGCTCACCTCGATCGGGCCATCGGTCGAGCCGCGACGACCCCCGCTACACCCCATGGCGAGCGCCCGCCCTGCGACGGCTCGACCGAGCGTCGGCGCGAGCGCCACGGCGTCCGCGAGCGCGAGTGCCACGGCGTCGGCGAGCGCGACGGGGTCGGCCGGTCAGGGCGGCGAGGGCGGTGGTCCGCCGAGCGCCGACCCGCCCGAGGGCATGGTTCGGGTCGCCCTCTCGGACGGTAAGCGAGCCTTTTTCTTCGACAAAACCGAGGTCACCGCGCGTGCGTACCTCGAGTGCGTGACGGCGGGTCGTTGCAAGAAGGCGACGCGTGTGGTCCTCACCGACGAGTCCGCCCGCGGGCTCGGTCTCGCCGTCGACGACGCCGCCGGCCCCGACCAGGTCGCCGCGGCGTGGGAGAAGCGCTGCAACGCGGGCCGCGGCGCGGGCGACCACCCCGCGAACTGTGTCGGGTGGGCGAGCGCCGAGGATTACTGCGCGTTCCGCGGCAAGCGCCTGCCGACCTCCAACGAGTGGACGCTCGCGGCCACGCGCGGGCGCACGCTCCGACACCCCTGGGGCGACGCCGCCCCCGACTGCCGCAGCGCCTGTTTCGGTCGCAACGGCGCCTGTTTGCCGAGCTCGTCGGAGGTGCAGACCTGTCCGGTCGGCGCGCACCCTCGCGACGCGTCGCCCGATGGGCTCGTGGACATGCTGGGGAACGTCGCCGAATGGGTGCTCGACGAGGCGGCCCAAGCCTCGGGCGAGGGGCTCAAGTACCGAGTCGTACGCGGAGGCGGCTTCCTCGACGAGGCCGACGTGCTCGACCTTGGGAAGGGCCGCGCCCTGCCTCCGATCACCGCCTGGGTCTCGCTCGGTTTCCGCTGCGCCGCCGACGCCCCATGAGGCGTGGGGCGCGAGCGCTTGCTCCCCGAGGGGTGCGCGGTTTACATCCTGGGCATGAGCGACTACGTGCTGCCCCTCGCCGGTGCCTTCAATCCATCGACGCGTGATGAAGGGACGAACCCCGGCTCCTTTGCGCGTCGCGCAGACGTCGGCGGCCCGCTCGCTTTCGCGTCGCCCGACAGCCCGGGCATGCCTCAGCCGAGCGGAAAGACCGCCTGGGACTTCATGCCCGACGACTGGACGCGCAGCGACGGACGCTGGCAGCCCCCGGCCGGCTTCGAGCCGGTGACCCAGCTCGAGTTCGCGCGCCTCGGCGTCGTGACCCCCGAGATGCGTCGCGTCGCCGAGCGCGAGCCGCACCTCACCGCCGAGCAGGTGCGCGACGAGGTCGCCGCCGGACGCATGATCATCCCGGCCAACAAGCGACATCTCGCCATGAACCTCGAGCCGATGGCGATCGGTCGCGCAAGCCGCACCAAGATCAACGCGAACATGGGGGCGTCGCCAATCTCGAGCGGGACCGATGAGGAGGTCGAGAAGCTTCGGTGGGCCGAGCGCTGGGGCGCCGACACCGTGATGGACCTCTCGACCGGTGGCGATCTCGACGCCTGCCGCGCGGCGATTGTCCGCGCGAGTCGCGTCCCGATCGGGACGGTGCCGATCTATTCGATGATCCTCGGTCGAAAGATTGAGGAGCTCACCGAAGACGTGATCCTCGCCGAGCTCGAACACCAGGCCGAGCAGGGCGTCGACTACTTCACCATCCACGCCGGTGTCCTCCTCGAGCACCTCCCGCTCCTCAAGCGGCGGCTCATTGGCATCGTCTCGCGAGGAGGCTCGCTCCTCGCGAAATGGATGGTGACGCACCGCGCGAACAACCCGATGTACACCGCGTTCGACCGCATCTGTGACGTGATGCGCCGCTACGACGTGTCGTTCTCGCTCGGTGACGGGCTACGTCCCGGCGGGCTCGCGGATGCCTCCGATGCCGCGCAGCTCGCCGAGCTCGCGACGCTCGGCAAACTCACCGAGCGCGCGTGGAAGAGGGGCTGCCAGGTGATGATCGAGGGGCCGGGGCACGTGCCGTTCGACCAGATCGAATTCAACATGAAGCTCGAGCGCCGCCTCTGTCATGGGGCGCCCTTCTACGTCTTGGGGCCGCTCGTCACCGACGTCTTCCCAGGGTACGACCACATCACGAGCTGCATCGGCGCGACGGCCGCGGCCTACCACGGCGCGAGCATGCTCTGCTACGTCACCCCGAAGGAGCACGTCGGGCTGCCGAAGAAGGATGACGTCAAGCAAGGCTGCATCGCGTACAAGATCGCCGCCCACGCAGCTGACGTCGCGCTCGGAATTCCGGCCACGCGCGATTGGGACGACGACCTCACGAAGGCGCGGGCGGCGCTCAACTGGGACAAGCACTTCGAGCTCGCGTTCGACTCCGACTATGCCCGCGCGCTTCACGACGAGGATCTCGACGTCGACACCGACTTCTGCGCCATGTGCGGTCACGACTGGTGCTCGGTGCGCATCAGCAAAGAGCTCGCGGAGCTCTCGTCGGGCAAGGCCGAAGGCTTTCAGCGCGAGGGCATCGCGAAATCGGCGGCGCTCACCCCCGAGCAGCAGGCCATCCTCGAGCAGCGCGGCGTCCTCTCGCCGGACGAGATCCACCGACTCGCCACGAAGACCCGCAAAGCCGTCGGCGCCGAGGAGGGGAAGGGGTCATGCCATAGCGACTACGTCGACGCGACCGCCGCCGAGACGCTCCAGACGCGGCTCGTCACGCTGCGCCGCAAGGACGAGAGCGCGTCCGCTGGTTGACTCGCGCTCGTTCCTGCTACCGTCTCGCCGCCGATGACCCTCCAAGCCGGCACCTTCGTCACGCCCAACGTCTGCCTCGTTCGGCAGCTCGGCGAGGGCGGCATGGGGTCGGTGTGGGTCGCCGACCACCGCTCCCTCCACACGCGCGTCGCGGTGAAGTTCATCTCGGCCACGCGCGTGCGCGCCGAGCCAGCCGTCGTTGAGCGCTTCGCGCGTGAGGCCGAGCTCGCGGCCCAAATCAAGAGCCCGCACGTGGTCCAGACCTTCGACCATGGCGTCATGCAGGACGGTCGCCCGTACATCGTCATGGAGCTCCTCGAAGGGGAGAGCTTGCAGGACAGGCTCGAGCGCAACGGGACGCTCTCGATCGACGAGGTGCGGACCGCCGTCAACCAGACCTGCAAGGCGCTCGGCAAGGCCCATCAGCTCGGGATCGTCCATCGCGACATCAAGCCCGACAACCTGTTCCTCACGCCCGACGAGGACGAGCTCTTCCTGCTCAAGGTCCTCGACTTCGGCATCGCGAAGCAGACCGGGTTGCCGGAAGTCTCGAAGATGACCTCGACGGGCTCGATGGTCGGGACGCCGCAGTACATGAGCCCTGAGCAGGTGTTGGGCGGGAGCACCGTCGACTTCCGGACGGACCTCTGGGCCGTCGCGGTCGTTGCCTACCACGGCCTCACTGGGGACGTCCCGTTCCAGGGCGAGACGCTCGGCTCGCTCTGCGTCGCCATCGCCAACGGTCGATTCGTTCCGCCAAGCGCGCGCCGCGCCGGGCTCCCCGCGAGCGTCGACCGTTGGTTTGAGCGTGCGCTCGCCGTCGACCGCGAGCGTCGGTTCGCCTCGGCGAAGGAGCTCATGCAGAGCTTCTCGCTCGCGATAAGTCCCGGCGCGACCCTCGAGAACGTCACGACGGGAGAGGGCCTCGCGACGCTCGACGCGACGCTTGCCTACCCTCGCGTCAGCAGCCCCTTCCACGCGCCGCCTGCGTTCGCGTCCGCCCCGCGCTCGTCGGCCGTCGCTCCGAGGGCGGACAGGGCGGTCGCGTCCCATACCAACTCGCCATCGATCGTGCCCGCGCCCCCTCCGCCCGCTGCAGGTGAGGGGGCGCGCCGACCATGGCTCGCGTTTCTGTTGGCTGGGCTCGTCGTGCTCGCGGGGGTCGGTTTTTTCCTGTGGTCGGGACCCGGCGGGTCGACCGGCGTGGCGGCGGCTCCGGTCCCCGAGTCCCGTGATGAAGCCACCGCCACGTCTGCCTCCGCTCTGGTGCCGGCAGCGACCGCCGGCGCGCAGCCGTCGAGCACGTCGTCTGCTGCGGCGAGCGGTCCTCCGAGCGCAGCGCCGGCGACGTCGAGCAGCGCATCGGCTCCTCGCAGCGCCGCTTCGCCACCGACCGAAGTTCCTTCGACGTACCGCCCGAGCTCTGCGGCGAGCGGAGGCGCGGCGCCACGTCCGGCCCTCGTCGCACCGACCCCTAGCACGACCGCGAAGGACCGCGGCTTCTGAGCTCGCGCGAGGGTTGACTCTGCTGGCTCGCGCCCGTGCACGGCGCTACGCCTTCGAGGTGGAGGGCTCGGTTTCGTGATCGGATCGTTCGACCGACTTGGCTACGAGCGACATCGTCGCACCTTTCGCCCCGCAGATCTCGATGCCGATCTCTCGGATCGTCACGTGGTCGTGACGGGCGCGAACTCGGGGCTCGGCTTCGCGACGGCGACCGCGCTCGTGGTACGCGGAGCTCGCGTCATGCTCGTCTGTCGCGACGGCGGTCGCGGCGAGGCTGCGCGCGACGCGATTCGCTCGCAGACTGGCTCGTCGTCGGTGGAGCTCGCGGTCGTCGACGTGTCCGACCTCTCGGCCGTGCGCTCGTTCGCGGCGGGACTGCGGTGGCCCCGCGTCGACCGCCTCATCCACAACGCAGGCTTGCTGCCCGATCGACGTATCCTCTCATCTGACGGGCACGAGCTCACTTTCGCGACCCACGTCCTTGGACCTCACCTCCTGACGAGGCTCTTGCGCCCGCGCCTCGAGGCGAGTGCGGAGGCTCGTGTCGTCTGG
>VGRJ01000134.1 GCA_016875405.1 Deltaproteobacteria bacterium
CCGATCCACTGCTTCGCGACCCTCGCGTCCATGCAGACGTCGCCGAAACAGACGAGGTTGCCTCGCGGAGTGGCGGTGCCGAGCATCGAGGCGATGCGGTCGGCGACGCGCGCGAGGTCCTCGGGGCTGAGGTCGTCGAGCTTCATGGGCTGAGACATGGTGGAGGGGCTGGTGGGGGTGGAGCGAGAGGCCGACTCGCGAGGCGTCGAGACCGAGGGGCTTGATCCCGAGGGCCGTGGTGCGGGCGCGGCGGGCGCCCCCTGAAGCTGCTGAGCCGCGCTCGCTCGGAAGGCGCGCGCGCGCTCGTCGGAGGCCGAACTATCGACGGAGGGCGCGCGGCCGGCAAGTGCTTTCGCGGCACACGGGGCGCAGGGGCCCTCACCGCCCCCATATCCCGCAGACATCGCCTGCTCGGGCGAATGCTCGAGTGCCTCGATCATCGCGACGCGCTTGCGATGACGCTCCTCGGTGCACTCGGTGGTGACGAACACCTCGGCGATCTGCTCGGCGAGGCCGACCCCGATGAGGCGCGCGCCGAGGGTGAGGACGTTCGCGTCATTGTGCTCGCGGCTGTTTCGCGCAGACGAGACGTCGTAGCAGAGCGCGGCGCGGACCCCGTACAGCTTGTTCGCGGCCATCGCGGAGCCGATGCCGGCACCGTCGACGACGATGCCTCGGACGGCCTTGCCCTGCGCGACCTTGCGACCGACGGCCGCCGCGATCACCGGGTAATCGACGGGGTTCGTGTCGAACGCACCGCAGTCGTCGACCTCATGACCACGACCGGCGAGCCAGCGCTTTAGGTGCTCTTTCAGCTCGAAGCCGCCGTGGTCAGCACCAATCGCGATCCGCATGAGAGCGCGCAGAATCGCCCGGGCGACGGCGCGGGGTCAAGGACGGAAGGGTCGAGACGAGCCGCGCGTCAGCCGTCCTTTTGAACGCAGGTGAGGCCGTTCGAGCACTGGTTGTCCTCGCCAGGCCAGCACTTGCCTCCCACCACGCTCGTATCGACGCACTTCCCCTGCACGCACTCGACGCCGCCATGCACGTCGAACGGGACCTCGCCGCACTCGTTGCCGTTCTTGCAGGAGTCACCGACCTTGCGATTGGGCGTGCAGATGAGCTTACCGAGATCGCAGTGTGCACCCTTCACACGCTGACCACCGCCGGCGCACGCGCCCCCGACGGCAATCGGCTTGCCACACCAATCGTCGAGCATGTTTGGGTCGTTGACCCACAGGCACGCGAGGCCCGGCGCGCAGCGCATCGGCGGCAGCGCGCAGAGCTTCCCCTCGGTCGGCGCGGGTCCACACTTGAGCGAGGGGCGCAAGCAAGCGAGCGTGGGGCCGCACTGGCGAAGGCTCGCGTAGGGCTCGCACGAGTCCCCGACCTTGGGCGCGGCGACGCAGGTGCCCGGCGCCTGGTTGCCGAGGCTACGGATTTGAGTCGCGGGGCAATTGAGGCCGTTGGCGTCGCACTTCGCGCCAGTGGGGCCGCACTGGCGAAGGCTCGCGTAGGGCTCGCACGAGTCCCCGACCTTGGGCGCGGCGACGCAGGTGCCCGGCGCTTGGTTGCCGAGGCTACAGATTTGAGTCGCGGGGCAATTGAGGCCGTTGGCGTCGCACTTCGCGCCAGACGCGGCCCCTTGCGTGCAGACGTTGTTCTTGTCGCAGGTCTGAAAGCAGCAGTCGCCCGTGAACGCGCCTGTCTTGCAGACGAGCCCCGCCTTGCAGGCTTCACTCAGCTTGCACTCACCGCCTGCCGCAATCCGCGGCTGGCAAACGCCTGGCTTTCCGGTGCCGGATTACGTGCAGTAGAGGCCGTCGGCGCAGCCGTCGTTGGTGCCGCACGCCTCGCCGACTTGCCGCGGAGCGTCGCAGACGTACGCCCACTCCCCACCGCCGATGATGGGGCCCCAAGGGCCGGACACCGGGCCGCAAGCGGCGATGCCGAGCGAGGCGAGTAATCCGGAGAGCGCGAGACGACGCGGAGTGACGAGCGAGCGAAGCATGGTTCGTGATCCTCAAGACTCCCGCGGCCGAGACCGACGCGCAGCCCTCGGGGAGCACAAGGGACGCCTTCTGACTTCATCGGCGCCTCACACGGCTTGCCGATGCTGTCTCGTGACTGTTACCTAGGGAGGATGACACGTGCGCTCATCGCCGCCGGGTTCCTGCTTGCGTCCACAGCCCTCGCGGCATCGGCCTGCGACGAGCCGACAAGCCTCGAGCCCCCGACGGGCAGCGGCGGCGGAGCCCCGATCGCGTGCGGCGACTGCCCCGCAAATCAGAAGTGCCACTTCGTCGACGGCGAGTGCATCTATGCTGGGATCGCGGTGTGCGAGTCGTGCGCGGGAGAGTCACTTTGCTCACCGGCGTATCCGGAGCCCACCTGCGTGAAGGGTACGTGCGCGCCCCCCTCGGCGTTCGGCGATGGCACGGTGAAGCTCGTGTCGCTCGCGGTCGCCTCCGAAGAACGCGGCTGCGACCTCGACGGCGATGGTGACCCCGACAACCGCTTCGCTTCGGTGATCGCCCAGGTCGACCTAAACGGAGAGCTCGCGGACGCGATCGAGGCCGACCTCGTCACGATGCTTCTCGAGCCGACCGACCCTACTTGGGGCGACGGGGGGAAGCCCTTCGGAGCGTCGCTCTGGTTCGGGACGCTCTCGGCTCAGAGCAAGCAATGCTCGACGACCAGCCCTGAGGCCCTGTGCACATACACCGTCTCCAGAGCGAGCTACGACCCCGCGTCGCTCGACGAGACCTGCGCCACCTGGCTGCGGTTTCGCGATCTCGCGCGGTCCGGTGCAGAGATCGCCTCGCCGACGCCCGGCGTGGCGCTCGACATGGTCGTGCCGGTCGGCGGCGGCGGGTGGCTTCTGCAGCTCCTCGGCGCGCGGCTCGACGCGGTCGCGAGCCAGGCCGCCGTCGAGGGCCCCGGGCTCGGGCCGAAGCTCGCAGGCCGGCTCTGCGCCGCGGTCCCGAAGGCCGACCTCTTGCTCGCCGTCGACACGCTCCCGGCCGAGACCACCGCGAAGTTCGGCGGCGCGGAGGTGGTGAAGAAAGTGGTCGATGGAATCGTGGAGGCGGACGTCGACGCCGACGGAGACGGTGACGCGGACAGCGTGTCGCTCGCGCTCGAGTGGACCAGCGTCCCCGCGCGGATCGTTGGCTACAGCCCAAAGGAATGACTCAACCGGCGGGACCCACGCACCACCGCATATGCCGGCGGCGGCACCACCCTTCAACTCGACGACGACGGGGCGGCGCTACCCCTGGTCAGGCATCGACCCCGAGGCCTCGGACGACGCGGCGCGGAGCACGTTGGTGAACGCCATGGCGAGCAGGGGGAGCGCGTCTTCATCGCGCAGCTCGGCGGCAATCCGAGCGACAACGAAGCGGCCATCCTGTCGCGGCACGGCCCGGGTGGCGCCGACGACAGCGTGACACTCGACGTCACACCGGGTCCGAGCAGCGACGGAGCCGGCTTCGTCGTGAAGTGCCCGACCGCCCTCGCGTGCCCGACGGTGCCCGGGCCGAACTGAGCAGGTGCGTCGCACTGCGGGTGGCGACCGATCTCAGAAGCGTTCGCGGAGCCATGCGCTCGTTGGCGCGAGCTCGAGCGTGATGGTGGCCCGCTCGGTCGTTGCGGCCCCGGTGGCTTGGCTCGTCAGCCACGCCAAGACGCCGATGCCGACAGCGGCCCCGAGTCCCGCAGCGACGAAGCCGATCGTCGAAACCGTAGCGCAGCGGTTCGCGGCGTCCGCGATGGGCGAGTCGTCGGGAGCGCAGCGCTTCGTCGGGCACGCGGCGTCGAGGTCTGCCTTCTCGTCGCGCGCGAGGACGCTGGCCGTGATCCCGGCAACGAGGCCTACCGCGGCGAGGCCGAGCACGACACCACCGCCGGCGGCGCGCGCGCTCGCCCCGTGGAGGCCCGACGCGGAGCGCTTGACCTAGATCAACCACCTGTTCTCCGTCAGCCTCAGCCGACACGACGACCGAAGCGACGACGACGCCCCGGCGAACCACCTCGAGGCGACGCATCCCGGGCTCAACGAACAGCGTCCCGTCCTTCGCCGCGAGGCGGCCCAACCCGCCGTCGACCCGGATGACATCACCGGCTTCGAGCGCTGGCCTCGCGCGCAGCCGTGCGACCTTTGGCGCGAGGACCTCGAGCTCTGCCTGAGCGGCCTCGCGCGCCTCGCGAAAAGCGTCAGGCGGTCGGGCCACGTCGAGCACCGCGTAGAAGCACGTCGCCGCGTCCGAAAACCGCCCGAACGCTTGCTCGCGCCGCGCCGCCATCAGCACGGTCGCGCTCGCGTGGAACACCGCGTCGGCGCGCAGAAAAAGACGCCGCGCGCCCTCGAAGCGTCGGCCCTGGTAGTTCGAGTATTCCTCGTCCGCGAGCGCCCGAGCCCGGCCTCTCCGCTCGGCTTCGCTCTCGACTGCGGGGGCCGATGCGGCTGGCGGCGCCGCGCTCGTCGGCGTGACCCCGAGGCACAGCACCTCGAGTGGCGACCGCGACGATCACCACTCTTCGCGTCGTGGAAGCCTCGCGCATCGCGCGTCGCGACGCCAGCGCGCCGTCAGATCCCTCAATCGGGCTTCGACGCTCGGACCTGACGTGGCTTCACCGTCGGCGCGGCCGCGCCGCTTCCCGCCGACGGACGGGGCGCCTCGACGGTATACACGGCGTCGACACGACCGCCATCGCGCGGTGGCGTTGGCAGCGGAGACTGCACCGGCGTGGTCGAGACACGCTGCGCCTTCGCGCGAGGAGCCTCTACGGTCGGGCTCGCCTCGGTCACCTCGCTCGCGCCCTCGAGCGCCGGCACGGGGTCCATGTTGAGGGGCTTCTTCAGCTGCAAGTAAGTGTGCGCATCGACCGAGGGCGTGCGCCGCGCTTCGCGAACGACCCAGAGCCCGCCAACACCGGAGAGCGCAGCGATCAGGACGAGGAGCGACACGGTCCGGCGAATGAAGCGAGGTTTCCGGAGCCGCGTCGGGGCGCGCCCGAACTACGTCGCCGCGCGCTCGAGGAGGTCGACGAGCCGCCCCCGCGGAACCGAAGCTCGTGGTCGCCTTGGGGCCGAAGCGCCACGGTCGGGAACGGAGCCACTGTCGGAAAAGGAGGCCCTGTCGGAAAGGAGCCGGTATCGCCGTGCCGACCATCCTCGACGTCGTGCGCGGTGTCGTTCGCCGCGAGGACCGCGACGAGGAGCGGAAGCTCGTCGACACCAGACGCCTTCTGCAGCGCACGACCGAATGCGGTCGCAGAAGAGAATCTCGCCTTGGCCTCTCGCTCGAAGCGCGCGCGGAGCTACCTCGAGCGCGCGAGCCGAGCCGACATGAATTTGACCGCGTCGTCGACCTCGAGCGTTCGGTGGCGCGCGCACCTCACCGAGCCCGTGCCCCCGCTCCCGAGCTTCTCGACGAGCAGGTAACGCACGTCGATGACGACGCCGGCGTCGCGCTTGAGTGCGCGCTCCGCGAAGCCCACGCAGGGTGGTTCTCATTCGAGCGTCGCGGGCCTCAAGTGCCCCCGACGAATGTCAGGTATCGCAGGCCCAGCGCCTACGCCGCTGACGCGCCGAGGCCGCTGCGACGCGGACGTCGTTGCGCGTGGCGGCCGGGTGACCTAGAAGCCTCGCGAATCCCAGGACGGAAAGGTCGCCATGCAAGCAGGCATCGTCGGACTCCCCAACGTTGGCAAGTCCACCATCTTCAACGCCCTCACCGCAGCCGGCGCCGCGAGCGCGAATTACCCCTTCTGCACGATCGAGCCGAACGTCGGCATGCTAGCCGTCCCCGATCCGCGCCTTGAGCGAATCCGCACGCACATCGCGACCGAGAAGGTGATTCCGGCCGTGGTCGAGATCGTTGACATCGCGGGCCTGGTCCGCGGCGCGAGCAAGGGCGAAGGCCTCGGCAACCAGTTCCTCGGGAACATCCGCAACGTCGACGCGATCCTGCACGTGGTGCGTTGCTTCGAAAACCCCGATGTCGTCCACGTCGACGGTGGGGTGGACCCGCTCCGCGACATCGAGACGATCGAGACGGAGCTCTGCCTCTCGGATCTCGACTCGGTCGAGAAGCAGATCGAGCGACACCAAAAGAAGGCGAAGGGCGGCGACAAGGACGCGCTCGCGAAGCTGGAGCTGCTGCAGCCGGTGCTCGCCCTGCTCGTATCGGGCAAGCCCGCCCGCCTCTTCCCTGGCGCTCTCACGGACGATTCCGTCAAGCGCGCGTTCCGTGATTTCGGTCTGCTCACCGGCAAGCCCGTCTTGTACCTGTGCAACGTGGACGAGAAGTCTGCGGCGACCGGCAACGAGTGGTCGCGTAAGGTCGCGGAGCGCGCGCGTGCCGAGGGCGCAGCGAGCCTCGTCATCAGCGGCCAGGTCGAGGCCGAGGTGAGCGAGCTCGATGTAGCGGACCGCATGGCGTTCCTCGGCGATCTGGGCCTGACCGAGGCGGGGCTCTCGCGGCTCGCGCGCGAGGCTTACAATCTCCTCGGCCTTCAGACCTACTTCACCGCTGGCGAGAAGGAGATCCGCGCGTGGACGTACCGGCGAGGCGCGAAGGCGCCCGAGGCTGCGGGCGTGATCCACACCGACTTCGAGCGGGGCTTCATCAAGGCCGAGGTGTACTCGCTCGACGACCTCGAGCAGCATCGCACCGAGGCGGGCTTGAAGGCGGCGGGCAGGCTGCGTGTCGAAGGCAAGGACTACGTCGTCGAGGACGGCGACATCATGCACTTCCGCTTCAACGTGTGAAGGCCCGGCTTAGCCCGCGCGCGACGCGCTCCTGTGGCCGAGGCTCGCGAGCACAGCCGCGAGATCCCCAGCGAGCGGCGAGCGAACCTCGTGCCCGTCGGGCGCAACGAGGCGCGTGACGTGTACGAAGGCGCGGTCGAGGCCGTGCTTCTCGACAAAATGACGGTTCGTCGCGGCGTCGCAGCGAGCGCCCCCGATCACGGGGTGCCCGCTGCGAGCGAGCGCGTCGAGGGCCTCGCGCAAGGGCCGCGAGGTCTCGATCTCGACGAGCGAGTGCTCGCCGAGGGCCGCGACGCGGCGCACTTGTGAGCCGTCGAGCTGCCCGCTCGCAGAGGTGATCCCCTTGGCGAGCACCAGAGCCTCCGACCGAAGCGGGCGAGCGCGCGTGCCCTTCGCCGCGAGCCAAGTCGCGCCGCTCGAGTAGCCGTGGGGCTCGCTCGTGACGAAGTCCGTGCCGTCCGCGTGCGCGATCCTCGCGGCGAGCTCGTCGAAAGAGAGATGAGGCGGCGCGTCGATGACAACTCCCTCGGGGCCACGCCACGCACACTCCAGCGCCGAGAGCGGCTCGGGCGCGAGGAGCGCGAGCGACTCGACCTCGTCGGTCTGAGGGATCATGTCGAACGCAAAGAGGCTGACGACGCGCCAGCCCAGCGTCGCCAGGTGCGCCAGATCGCGCGCGAGCGTCGGGGCATGACACGAGACGTACGCGATGACGCGGGGCCCGAGCTCGGCCACGGCGCGCCTTAGGTTCGGCGACAGGCCGCGCCTCGGAGGGTCGACGACGACGGCGTCGTACACCGCGCGGCGCTGCACGGCGTCGACCACGAAGGCCTCGGCGTCGCCTGCATGCGCGTGCAGCGCGAGCCCTTGTTCGACCGCGGCTTCCCTCGCGAGCTGCGCCGCCGGCTCGAACGCCTCGACGAGCTCGACGGTCGCGCCCCGCGCTGCGAGCTCGAGGCCGATCGCGCCCGCGCCGCCGAAGAGCTCGAGCACACGGGGCTCGCGACGGTGCCCGATGACGTGTTCGGCGATCGACTCGACGATCGCTTGCGCCTGTCCGCGATGTGCCTGGACGAAGGCGCCGAAAGTCGCGAGCACGTGAGCGCGATCGAGACGGTCTCGATGCCTCGTCGTCCCGACGAGCAGCGAGGTCTCAGAGCCGAGGATCTGCGGGCTCTTCTTGGGTCGCACGTTCAGCGCGACACCCGCGATTTCGGGGAAGCTCGCGACGAGCGCGTGCGCGAAGTCGACGAACGCTCGGCGCTCACGCGAACGTGAGGTGACGAGCGTCACGAGGACCCCTCGCGCATCGTGGTCCCTCGCCTCTCGGAGATCGACGGCCTCGATCGGCAGGCGCGGCAGCGCGCGCCGGATCGCGTCCGCGATGGGGAGGAGCGACGGCACGACCACGAGGCAGCGCGGGGTGTCGACCACTCGATGCCCACCGGAGCGACCGTACATGCCGAGTCGCCCGTCCAGAGCGACCCACTTCACCCTCGAGCGGTACCCAAGCGTGGGCTCGGCAGGGACGACCCGTGGCACGGCGAGCGAGGCGAGCGACGCTTCGCGTGCCAGTGCCTCCTCGAGTGAACGACGCTTCGCCTCGAGCTGCGCGGCCGGCTCGAGGTGCATCAAGGGGCAACCTCCGCAGAGGTCGAGGTGAGGACAGGTCATGCCGCTCGTCGGCGTAGCATCGATCACGCGCGGGCGTACGCGCAGGGGCAACTGCGCCACGCCGTCGCATCACCCTGCCCGCTCAGCATCAGCAGCCACCGCCGCACACGCTCTCCACCTCTCCGACGCACACCTTGTCCCAAGAGGTCTCGCAGCAGTAGGGGTCGACCGCGCAGATTTTCGCGGCGCACGGGTCGCACGTCGCCGCTAGCTTCGCGCCCCAATCGCACAGACCGTGCGCGCAGGTCGAGGCGGGCGGCGGGGGTGTCGGCGGAGCGGGCACGGCGACCTCGGCGAGACGCGCCTGGATCCAGTCGTAGACGAGGTCCACCCGGGCGAGGAGCTGGAAGCCACCGCCGCCGCCTGAGTTCACCGCGACGATCGTGTGCACCGGAGCGCCGACGAGGAAGTCGGGCCCGCCCGAGTCGCCCGATTGGATGATCTCCGCCGACGCGTAAGCGTACGGATAGCCCCAGGCGCCACCGTAGTTGAGCGAGATCGGCGCCCCTACGTAGAGCTGCGAGCTCGAGACGTTGCCGTTGCGGACGCGGCCGACATTGATCGCCTTGGTGCCCTGCGAGACCGGCTTCGACGCGAGGATCGGGTAGCTGCCGAGCACGATGGGGGTGGAGGTGACGATCAGCGCGACGTCGTGTTGGTCCGCGACGATGTACTTGCTGGTCGTCGTCCAGTCGTAGGTGAGGAAGCTCTCCGCGTACGCCTTCTGCTTGCCGGCGTTCGGCGCGACGACCTCGGCCGACGCGATGCCCACGATGCAGTGCCCCGCCGTGAGGACGACGCGTGGCGCGATCATCGAGCCGCTGCACGACCAGCCACTCCCGTCGCTGCGCCAGCCGTTGACGAGAACCGCCTCGGGGTAGGCCGTGGCTGGAGTGCCATTGATGATCGGCGCGGAGGGCGGCAGCGCCCCGCGGTCCTCCTCGAGATAGGACGAGTCGTCCGTCACCCGCAGCGCGCACGCACTGGGAAGTGCGAGGAGAGCGAGCGTTGCGAGCAGGGGTCGAAGTCGTGACATGCGCTTGGATCTCCTCGTATCGGGCTCCGGGACGTCCGCACCAAAACGCAACCAGCCGGCCGGTCTTTTTTTTGATGACAGCAGAAGTCGAGAAGGCAAGGCAAGATCGATTCATTCGTATTTTACT
>VGRJ01000135.1 GCA_016875405.1 Deltaproteobacteria bacterium
CGCCCCACGATCCTTGAGATGCTCGCGATGCGCCGCGCCGCCGCTCGAGTCATCGAGCTCACCGAGATGCTGACCACCGCGCTCTTGCCGGTGGTCGCAGGGCGAACCGGGCCGCTGAAGTTTGTGGTGTCGATGGTCGGACCGTCGATCGAGGAGGCGCGGCAGATCGTCGAGCAGGTCCTTGCTCAGGTTCATGGGCTGTTGCCCGACTCGATCGAGCTCGTCGCGACGCTCGTCAAGTGGGAGCCAGGCAAGAGCGCGAAGAGCCTCATCGAGTGACCGTGCCGTCACGATTGTCCTCCCCGCCGCGTTCGCAGCCGTCACCGTACCGCCAGCTCGGTTCCGGGGGGCAACAGCCGGTCCGGATCCAGATGGTCCTGGGCCTCGTCGTCGGGCTCGTCCTCGTGGCGGTGCCGCTCTACCTATGGAGGCGGCCCGAGCAGGCTCCGCTCGCCGCGGCCTCAGGGACGGCCGCTACCGCGAGTGCGGCGCCGTCGAGCGCGAGCTCCGCCGTCCCTTACGTCCCGCCGGCGATGCCCGCTGCGCTCGACCCGAAGGTGAAGCTCGAGCCGTTTCGCACGGTGCGCTGTTCCGACCCGGGGCCCGGCAAGACGCCGCCGGAGCGGTGCGATCACATCACGTTCTTCGAGGACGCGCTCTCGCGAGCGGTGAAGGAGAACGTTAGCTGCGCGCCGCCGACGAAGACCGGGGCTCAGGTGAGCTTCGTGCTCGACATCGACTTTCGCAAGAAGGTGCGCAAGTTGAATCGCGGCAAGTCCACCTCGCTCTCGAAGGACCAGTCGAAGGAACTGTTCGCCTGCATCGAGAAGGCGCTCCCGACGCCGGACTGGGACTCCGTGCCGCATCAACACGCGCGCTACGTCGTCAGCCTCACTGCCAGCTACCCACCCAGCGAGACGTTCTGAGCCATGCGAATCCTCATCGCCGACAAGCTCTCCACGAAGCCGCTCGAGGAGCTCGAGGTCCTCGGCCTGAAGATCGACTATCGCCCCGACCTCGACGCGGACGCCCTGCCGGCTGCGCTCGCGGACGTGAACATCCTCGTCGTGCGCTCGACGAAGGTGTCACGACAGTCGATCGAGGCCGCGTCGGCGCTGAACCTCATCGTCCGAGCGGGCGCCGGGGTGAACACGATCGACGTCGACGCGGCGAGCGATCGGGGAATTTACGTGTCGAACTGCCCGGGTAAGAACGCGGCCGCGGTCGCGGAGCTCGTGCTCGGGCTGGTGCTCGCGCTCGATCGACGCATCGTCGATGCGACCATCGCGCTACGCGAAGGGCGGTGGGCGAAGTCGGAGTTCAGCGAGGCGCGTGGGCTCTACGGCCGTCGCCTCGGTGTTGCGGGCTTTGGCGCCATCGGTCGGCTGGTGACGGAGCGGGCGCAGTCCTTCGGCATGAAGGTCCACGCGTGGTCGCGCTCGCTTGGCGCGGGGCGCGCTCGTGAGCTCGGCATCGAGCGCTGTGACTCGCTCGTCGAGCTCGCGGCGCACTCGGACGTGCTGTCGCTACACCTCCCGCTGACTGGCGCGACGCGAGGCGTCGTGAACCGTGGCGTCCTCGAGGCGCTCCCCGATGGCGCGATACTCGTGAACGCCGCGCGCGCCGAGGTCCTCGATTATGGCGCGCTCGCCGAGGTCGCTCCGAAGAAGCGCCTTCGCCTTGGACTCGACGTGTTCGACGACGAGCCGGCCGGCGGTAAGGCCTCTTATCGCCCAAGGATCTTCGATGCCGGGCTCGTGTACGGCACGCCGCACATCGGCGCATCGACCGAGGAGGCGCAGGCCTCGATCGCGGCAGAGGTCGCGCGAATCGTGCGGTGCTTCCTGACCGAGGAAGAGCTTCCGCATGTCGTCAACATCTGCAGGACGACCCCGGCGCGCTACTGCCTCGTGCTGCGCGCGCGCGACCGGGTCGGCGTGCTCGCAAACGTCGCGAGCGTGATCAAGCGGCATGGCCTCAACATCGAGGAGGTGCACAACACGATCTTCCAGGGCGCGGTGGCCGCGTGCACCAAGCTGCGCCTCTCAGGGCGTCCGGGCGAGGGCTGCCTTCAAGAGATCCGCGCCTTCGAGGAAGTGCTGCACGTCGACGTCATCCCACTCCCAAACCTCGCGTGACGTCCGCGCGTCGGAGCGTCCTCGCCGCGTGTCTCGTGGCGCTCTTCGCGAGCGACGCTCGCGCCGCGGACGTTCGCGTAGTCCCAGGGCGCGGTGCGGCGCAGCGACTCGAGGTCACCGGGCTCCCGCTCACGCGGAGCGCACCACGAGCGCCGGCCTTGACGACGAATGAGGCACAGGTCGACTCCCCGATCCTCGTCGTCGGTCGGCTTCCGTTTGGGCTCAGCGAGCTGAGTCTCGTGTCGTTCGCGCGGGATGGTCGCGAGCTCGACCGGGAGCGGCTCCCGCTCGAGGCCACGCCGTGTCCCCCGAGCTTCGCGCCGCCGTGCGCTTCGTCGCCGCCTCTCCGGCTCGTCGTCGACGAGACCGATCGGAGTCACCCGCTCGCTCGCTCGCGCTCACTCCTCGCAGAGCTCGGGGGTGCCGTCACCGTTCACGGCGTCGGGCTGGAGGTCGCGCGCGCGCCAGTGGTTGCGGCCGACGGCGGGGCCCCGCTCGACGAACGCGTGGCTCGCCTTCGCGTCGTGCTCGTCCGTTCGTTCCCGGGCGGCCCGACGGCCCTGGGCGAGGACGTCCGGCGCGCGGCGTCGCGGGTCAGGGAGGTGGTGTCGAAGGCGAGCGCGCTCTGGGAGCCGTGCGGCATTCGGTTCGACGAGGGGCTCGTCGTGACGGTGGTCGAGCCGCCTCCGCCGTTCCTGGTCTCGGTGGGGTGCGCGAGCGGGTTGCCGGCGAGCGGTGGCGAACTCCGCTTGCGTGTCGACGGTGTCTCGGTGCGCGCTGCGATCCCGCGAGGGGCGAGTCCGCGGGCGGCCGCCCGTCGGCTCGCCTGGGCACTGGAGGCCGCGGGCTTCTCCGCCAAGTTGTCTGACAACTCGCGCGCGGCGTACGCGGCGTTGCCGACGACCGACGTGCTGGTGCGCGGGCGTCGCGGCGACCTCGCGACGTTGGCTCCTCTCGAAGCGGCGGAGGGCAGTGTCGCGCTCTCCGTGTCGAGCGACGCGACCCTCGACGCGTGCATCGGCGCGGTCGACCTGGCCGACGGCCTGGAGCATTTCGGGGACCTGGATGCGTCGACCGGAGCGCTCGAGGAGCGCACGCTGTTGAAGGCGCTCGAGGACGGCGACCCGCGGACGGTGGACGTGGTCGTCGTGCCCGGCTTCCGTCGAGGTTCCCGCATCGGCGAGTCGTTCATCGCCTCGGACGGTGGGAGCCTGATGAATGCCGTCATCGTCGATCGCGCGGGGATGAGGGACGCGCGGGCGGCGGTCACGCTCGCGCACGAGCTCGGCCACGTACTCCTCGATGACCCTGGGCATAGCGACGATTTCGGAGGGGACACGCCCTCCTCGCTCATGGACGGCGACGCCAACGATGGGAGCGCGTTTGGGCCTCGAAGGCTCAGCGCCCGTGAGTGCACGCGCGCGCGGCTGCGTAGCGGACCGGGCGCAGCCATCCCGCTCCTCGCACCTCGGTCACGTCGCTGAGTCGGCGAGGCGAGCATGACGTGACGAAGTGAGCTGCCCGGCCATGACATGACGCAGCGGCATGGGGCGCCCCCACGGCCATTGTCGCGGGTTTGCGAACCATCTAGATTCCCGCCGGAATCACGCGGTTTGCGTGGCTCGAGGAGAGACGCACCATGGCGGCATCGGAAGAGCTCGGCATTCTCGGGGTAGACAGCTGGCACTACTTCGTGCGGAAACCTGACCGCTCGCGCACGTTCTACGAGAAGGGCTTCGGGTGGCGCGAGATCGCCAAGGCGAGCGACGAGCTCGTGGCGCGTTCGGGGCAGCGCAGCTCGATCTACCAAGCTGGCGACGTTCGGGTCGTGGTGAGCACTCCGGAGAGCGACCGCTGTCGCGCCGCGCGCTACTTGAAGCGCCACCCCGCTGGGGTAGGGACCATCAACTTCGCGGTCGAGGACCTCGATCGGGCCTGGCGGTTCCTCGTCGAGCGCGGTGGGACACCGATCCACGACATCGTCGAGGTTCGCGAAGGTGGCGGGCGGTTCCGTTACTTCACCATCACGACCGCCATCGGCGACGTCGCGTTCCGCTTCGTCGAGCGGACCGACTGCACCTCGTTCGCGCCAGGCTTCGAGGCCGTGGCGACACCTGCGGATTACCGCGCGCCCGCGTTCGGCTTCAAGAGGGTCGATCACATCACGAACAACGCTCCGACGATGGCGCCGGTCAAGCTGTGGCTCGAGCACGTGCTCGGCTTCGAGCAGTGCTGGGAGATCGAGTTTCACACCAACGACGCGAACCGGAGGAACGCCACGCGCGGCACTGGCCTCAAGTCGGTCGTGATGTGGGACCCGCGCTCGGGGATCAAATTCCCCATCAACGAGCCGCTCCAACCCTTCTTCAAGGAGGGGCAGATCAACACCTTCGTCGAGGACAACGCCGGTGCCGGCGTGCAGCACATCGCGCTCGAGGTCGAGGACTGCGTCGGCGCGGTGACCACCCTGCGCGACAACCACGTCGGCTTCCTCCGGACGCCGAGCTCTTACTACGACGCGGCGCCCGCGCGCCTCGCGAAGAAGGGAGTCGACACCGAGAAGATCGGTCACCGCCTCGAGAAGCTACGCGACCTCGGCATCTTGATCGATGGGATGCCCGAGAACCTCTACCTCATCCAGATCTTCCTCCAGGACGCCGCGACGCTCTACGCCGAGCCGGGCGCGGGCCCGTTCTTCTACGAGCTCATTCAGCGCTGTGGAGACCCGGGCTTCGGAGAAGGAAATTTTCGAGCGCTGTTCGAGGCGATCGAGCGCGACCAGGAGACCGCGTGATCGACTACCGCAGCGCGGGCAGGCTCCCCCGGAAGCCGCATACGGTCTTCCGCGATGACGCGGGCAACCTGCTCCACGAGTATTGCTTCACGCGAGTGGGGTTCGACGGCCCGTTCACGATCTCGTACCACCGACGGCCGCCTCAGGATCATGGCGATGGCGCGCCACACCCGTCGCTCTGGCCCCAGCGCGTCGAGGCTTCGTTCGACTCCGGCGATCCCCTTCGACGGCGACACCTGCGCTCGCAGGACCTCGGGCCGGGCGGCTCACCGACCAGCGGGCGAAGGCCGCTGCTCTTCAACGCCGACCTCACGCTAGGGGTGGTGTGCCCGACCGAGGACGACGCCTACTACTTCGCGAACGGTGACGGCGATGACCTCTTCTACATCCATAAGGGTGGCGGCGAGGTGCGGAGCAGCTATGGCAACCTCACCTTCGGGCCCGGCGATTACGTCCTCATCCCGCGCTCGGTCATTCACCGCATCGTGCTCGACGGCTCGCCGCAGCACTGGTTCTGGATGGAGTGCCGGAGCGGCCTTCGAACGCCGAACCAGTACCGCAACCCCGTCGGCCAGCTGCGCATGGATGCGCCGTACACGCACCGCGATTTTCGCAGCCCCGCGTTGCCCGACGTGATCGATCCCGACGGTCCCCGCGTGGTCGTCTCGAAGCGACGCGACAGGTTCTCGCGGCACCTCTACCGCCACGAGGTGCTCGACACGGTCGGCTGGGACGGCACGGTGTACCCCTTCGTGTTTCCGATCTCGCGCTTCAGCCCGAAGGCGGGGCAGGTGCACCTGCCGCCCACGGTGCACGGCACCTTCGCGACCGGCGGCTCCCTCGTGTGCAGCTTTGTTCCGCGCGTCGTCGATTTTGGCGAGGGCGCGATCCCTTGCCCTTACCCGCACTCGAACGTCGACGTCGATGAGGTGATCTTCTACTGCGACGGCGACTTCACCAGTCGTCGGGGAGTCTCCGGGGGCTCGCTCAGCTTCCATCCGGCGGGTGTTCCGCACGGGCCGCAGCCCGGGGCTTACGAGCGCAGCGTCGGCGTGAAGAGCGTCACCGAGCTCGCCGTCATGATCGATACCTTCGAGCCGCTTCGAATCACCGAGGCTGGCATGTCGCTCGAGAAGCCTGATTACGACGAGAGCTGGTGGTCCGCATGATCCTCGCAACCCGACCGAATGGAACCCGTGACGGCGAGCTCGTCGTCGTCTCGAGCGACCGAGCGCGCGCCGTGGCCGTGCCCGCGATCGCGCCGACCTTGCAGGCGCTGCTCGACGACTGGGACACGCTCGCACCTCGGGTCGAGGAGGTGAGTCGAGCGCTCGCCGGCGGCTTGGTCGCTGGCGAGTTCGCGATCGACGACGACACCCGGTTTCTCGCGCCGCTGCCGCGCGCCCACGGCTTTGCGGACGGCAGCGCGTACATCAACCACATCGTCCTCGTCCGAAAGGCACGCGGCGCGGAGCCGCCGCCAGGCCTCGAGACGGACCCGCTCGTCTACCAAGGAACGAGCGACCCCTTCCTCGCTCCGAGCGCTTCGATTCCACTCGAGGACGAGGCATTTGGTTGCGATTTCGAGTCCGAGGTCGCGGTCCTCACGGGCGACGTCCCGCAGGGGACGCGCGCCGAGGACGCCGGCCGGTTCATTCGACTCGTGCTCCTCCTGAACGACGTGACGCTGCGCGAGCTCATCCCGCCGGAGCTCGCGAAGGGGTTCGGCTTCTTCGTGTCGAAGCCGCAGTCGGCGCTCTCGCCGTTTGTCGTCACGCCTTCCGAGCTCGGAGACGCGTGGCGCGACGGGCGCGTTCACTTGCCGCTCGAGACGCGCCTGAACGGCGAGCTGTTCGGTGATCCGCACGCTGGCCCCGAGATGCATTTCAGCTTCCACGACCTCATCGCGCACGTCGCGCGGACGCGGCCGCTCGGCGCAGGGACGGTCGTTGGAAGCGGGACCGTGAGCAACGTCGACAGGGCTCGTGGCTCGTCGTGCATCGTCGAGCGGCGAATGCTCGAGATCCTCGACGGGGGGCAGCCGAAGACGCCGTACCTGCGGCACGGTGATCGCGTGACCATCGAGATGCGGCAAGGCGGCGTCAGCGTGTTTGGTCGCATCGATCAGCGCGTCGTCAAGTACGAGCGTCCCGCGTGACCTACGTCCTCCGCGGTTACTTTCGCTCGTCGGCGTCGTGGCGGGTTCGGATCGCGCTCCACTTGAAGGGCCAGCCCTTCGAGTACGTGCCGGTCCACCTGCTGCGCGGGGGTGGGGAGCAGCACGGAGAAGACCATCGCCGCCTGAACCCGATGGAGCAGCTGCCCGTGCTGCTCGTGGACGGCGCGCCGCTGACGCAGAGCCTCGCGATCTTGGAGTTCCTCGAGGAGCGGCACCCTGAGCCTCCGCTTCTCCCTCGTGAGCCGCTCGCCCGGGCGCGTGCCCGCGCGCTCGCCGAGGTCATCAACAGCGGGATCCAACCGCTGCAGAACCTCGAGGTCATGCAGCGCCTGGGCGCGACGTTCGGGGCCGAGCGGCCAGCGCAGCTCTCATGGTCTCGCAGCTACATCGCGCGCGGGCTCGGCGCGCTCGAAGCGCTCGTCGCGGGCTCGGCCGGGCGCTGCATGGTTGGTGATGAGGTCACGTTCGCTGACCTCTGTCTCGTGCCGCAGCTCTACAACGCGCGGCGCTTCGCAGTCGACCTCGACGCGTGTCCGACGCTCGTCGCGATCGAGTCGCGCCTCGTGACGCTGCCTGCGTTTCGTGCGGCTCACCCGGACCAACAGCCCGATTTCGAGGCGTGACGTCGGGCGCGCGGGGAGGGCCGCGCCTGCGCCCGCCTATCGGCGTCCCTTCGAGCGGGAGCCGGACGTCGGCCTTGATGCGCGGGTCGCGCGGTTCTTACCCGGTGCCATCGTTCGCGCTCCGCCGAGGCGCTCGCGCAAGAATGGGCCGGTCACCGAGCCTGGGGTCGCGGCGACGTCCTCCGGGGCGCCCTCCGCCACGATGCGTCCGCCGTGCTCGCCGCCACCTGGGCCGAGGTCGATGACCCAGTCGCAGCAGGCGATCACGTCGACGTTGTGCTCGATCACGACCACGGTGTTGCCTGCGTCGCGAAGCTCGGTGAGCGCCACGAGCAAGAGCTCGATGTCCGAGAAGTGCAGGCCGGTCGTCGGCTCGTCGAGGACGTAGAGAGTGCGGCCGGTTGCCTTGCGGGCGAGCTCGCGTGCGAGCTTCACGCGCTGGGCCTCGCCGCCCGACAGCGTCGTCGCGGCCTGGCCGAGCTCGACGTAGCCTAGGCCCACGCGCGACAGCGCCTCGAGCCGGTCGCGCAGCTTCCCGATCGACTCGAACTGCGCGCGCGCCTCGTCGACGGTCAGCGACAGCGCGTCGCTCACCGACATGCCGCGGTACTCGACCTCGAGCGTCTCGCGGTTGTAGCGCCGTCCCGCGCACGCTTCGCACGTGACGAACATGTCGGGCAGGAAGTGCATCTGCACCCGAAGGACGCCGTCGCCTTGGCACGACTCGCAGCGTCCGCCCTTCACGTTGAAGGAGAAACGGCCCGGCTTGTACCCGCGTGCCCGGGCTTCCGGCAGACCGGCGTAGAGCTCGCGAAGCGTGGCGAAGAGGCCGGTGTAGGTCGCGGGGTTCGAGCGGGGCGTACGGCCGATCGGCGCCTGATCGATCGACACGACCTTGTCGATGTGGTGAAGACCCTCGATGCCGTCGCAGTCGCCCACGCGGCTGGTCGCTCGGTAGAGTGCGGCGCGTGTCGCAGGCAGCAGCGTGTCGACGACGAGGCTGCTCTTGCCGCTCCCGCTCACACCCGTCACGGCGACCAGCAAGCCAGTCGGGATCTCGACGGTGACGTTCCGTAGGTTGTGCTCGCGCGCTCCAACGATTCGGAGCACGTCCTTCGAGCGCGCGCGCCGCTTGCCGGGGAGCTCGATGCGCTTCACGCCGGACAGGTACGGGCCGGTCACGGAGGCCGGGTTGGCGATCACCTCGGAGGGAGTCCCCTCGGCCACGACCGTGCCGCCGTGGACGCCTGCCGCCGGGCCCATGTCGACGACGTGGTCGGCGGCGAGGATCGCGTCACGGTCGTGTTCGACGACGAGTACCGAGTTGCCGAGATCCGCGAGTCGTCGCAGCGCTTCGAGGAGCTTCACGTTGTCGCGCGCGTGGAGCCCGACGCTCGGCTCGTCGAGGACGTAGAGCACGCCGACGAGCGCCGCGCCGATCTGAGTCGCGAGCCGAATGCGCTGACCTTCGCCGCCCGAGAGCGTCGCCGCAGACCGGTCGAGCGAGAGGTAGTCGAGCCCAACGTCGATGAGGAACCGCAGGCGCTCGGTGACGGCGCGCAGCAAGGGCGCCATGATCGCTCGCTCTCGCGGGGAGTGCTCGCCGCCACTCGTGGCCAGCAGCGTGAGCTCGTCTCGAACGCGCGCAAGCGACATGCCGCCGAGCTCCGCGATGTTGCGACCGCCCAGGCGCACGCCGAGCGACTCAGGCCGCAGACGCAGGCCGTGGCAGGCGTCGCAGCGCTGCGTCACGACAAACCGACCGAGCTCTGTGTCGGAGGTCGGGTCGTCGGCATCGCCGTCGTCATCGCCGTCCTCGAGC
>VGRJ01000136.1 GCA_016875405.1 Deltaproteobacteria bacterium
TGCGCGCCTGCGCACAACATGATGACGGTCGCGCCGCTGACGAACGGAGACAACGCGGGCGTCGCGATGGGCGTCGCGTCGGGGATGGTGATGGGACCGCAGCGCAACCTCACGGGCGCGTTCACGGTGATTGTCGGCTGCGCGCCGATGACCCGCCTCACCAGCGTCTCGCTCCAGAACAGCACCAACGCGCCCGGCGCGACGATCGTGCCATCGGTGACCAACGTCCTCGTGCTCTCGCCGTGACGAGGCCCGGGAGAGGCGCTGCGAAGGCCCGATGAGCTCGCCCCCGGACTCCCCGCTCGCGCGCGCCCTCGCGGCGCTCGACGCGACGATGCAGCGCTCGGCCTCGGGCCGCGTCGCCCCCGAGCGACGGCGCGCGGCTCACCGCCTCGGCGAGCTCGTGCGTGCGGAAGACGCGGAGCTCGCAGCCTTTGCGCGCCGTCACCTCCCGGGGCGCGAGATCGACGAAGGCCTCCTCAGCCGCACGCGAGAGGCGCTGCTTCGGTACGAACGGCTGCTCGCGCTCGTGGGACGCAACGCCGATGCGGGGGTGCTCCTCGATGACCTCGGCGCGACGCTCGAGGCCCGCTTGCCGCAGCTCGAGGCAGACGCCGCACCTGCACCCAAGGCCTCGCTCCCGAGCGCGACCCGAGATGCCCCACGTGCCGACGTGGACGCGGCACCTGCGATGCTCGAGGTGCCACGTGTCCTTCCCCTTCCTCCCGCGCCAGCGCACCCGACGGCCGCGGCGCTCGAGCCCTCCCCATCGCCGCTCGGCTCGCTCGTCCCGTATGAAGTTCAGGCCCCGCTCGTGACGTACTCGACGACACCCATCGTGCCGCCTGAATACGACGCGGCATTCTCGGCGAAGGCCGAGCTTCGGGACGACGAGGACGAGGACGGGGACGCGCCCCCGCTCAGTCACACCGTCGAGGAGCACGGGTGCGAGACCCGGCTCGCCTCGGAGCCCCTCCCCTTCGCGGCGGCCTCGACACAGCGAACCGGAGCGATGCCGGTGTTCGCGCCCAGAGCGGAGCGGCCTCACGTCTTGCCGTTCGCCACGACCGCCGGCGGCACCGTCAAGCCCCCCGCGCCAGAGGACACCGCCGTGCCGTTTCGGTCGAGCGCTCGGAACCGGCTCGCGCCGCTCCCGCAGCACCTCCTCGCGATGCCGCTCGAAGACTACGTGACCTATCGCGTGCTCCTCGAGGTGCACCCCTCGCGACGAACCGAGCTCGACGCGCACTACCGAATCGAGGGTCAGGAGCTCGCAGACGCGCTCTCGACCCACTGGCAGCGCACGCTCGCCGGCGACCCCGCGGTTCGAGCGCGCTGGGACGAGCTGTATCCGCGCACGCTCGCGTACTACCGCCGCACGCCGTGACCGCGCGTTCGTGGGCGCGCTCGTCGTCCCTCACGCTCGCGTGCCATACTCCGCATCCCCAGCCCAAGGAGACCCATGAGCTTCGATCTTCTCATCGCCAATGGCCTCGTCGTCGACGGTACCGGAACCGCACCGAGGCGCGCGGACGTCGCGGTGAAGGACGGCCGCATCGCTGCGGTGGGTGAGCTCGCGGGGGCCGAGGCGCGCGAGCGACTCGACGCGTCGGGCCACATCGTGACGCCCGGATTCGTCGATCTTCACACGCACTTCGACGGCCAGATTTCATGGGACGACGAGCTCATGCCCTCGTCCATCCATGGAACGACCACCGTCGTCCTGGGCAACTGCGGCGTTGGCTTCGCGCCCTGTCGAGCGGCCGATCGCGAGGCCCTGATCGCGCTGATGGAGGGCGTCGAGGACATCCCCGGGAGCGCGCTCGCCGAGGGCCTTCAGTGGAACTGGGAGACCTTCCCCGAGTACATGAGCGCCCTCGACGCGCGACCGAAGACCATCGACTACGCGGTGCAGGTCCCGCACGACGCGCTGCGAGTCTTCGTGATGGGAGAGCGCGGCGTGCGCGGCGAGGCAGCGACGCCGGAGGACATCGCCGCGATGCGCGCCCACCTCCGCGAGTCACTCGTCGCGGGCGCAGCGGGCTTCTCGACGGGGCGCAGCGACAATCATCGGTCGCGGACCGGCGCCGCCACCCCGGCCGCCGAGGCCAACGAGCGCGAGCTCATCGGACTGGCCGAGGCCTTCGCGGGCGTCGAACACGGCATCCTCCAGGCGGTGTCGGACTTCGACATGGCGCAGGGGCCCGAGTCGTTCGAGCGCGAGTTCGACGTCCTCGAGCGCATGGCCGCGGCCGCGCCCGGGCACGTCCTTTCGGTCTCCCTGAACCAGCGCGATCAGGAGCCGAACCAGTGGCGCCGAATCCTCGAGCGAGCCGAGCGCGCCAACGCCTCGGGGCTCGCCATGCGCGTCCTCACCGCGCCGCGCGGCATCGGCGTCATCCTCGGACTCGAAGCCACGTTCCATCCATTCATCGGCTTTCCGTCCTACAAAAAGCTCGCGCACCTGCCGCTCTCCGAGCGGGTCGCTGCGATGCGAACGCCGACGTTCCGAACGTCGCTGCTCGGCGAGACGAGCGAGCGCATCGCGGGTGATGGGTCGTCGGTGCCGCCGATCGCAGACTGGCTCCTCTCGCAGATCGATCGCGTCGCGTTCCGGTTCTTCCGGCTTGGCCAATCGCCGAACTACGAACCGACGCTCGCCGACTCGCTCGGCGCGAGGGCGAAGGCGCGCGGCGTCCACGCTCTTGAGGAGATCCTCGACGCCATGCTCGAGGACGACGGGCGCGCGCTCCTCTACTTCCCCATCTACAACTACGCGGAGTGGAACCTCGAGAACGTGCGCGCGATGATGACGCATCCCCTCGCGCTCCCAGGCCTCTCGGACTCGGGCGCTCACGTTGGCACCATCTGCGACGCGAGCTTCCCGAGCTTTCTCCTCTCGTATTGGGCGCGTGACCGCGCAACCGGCAGGCTCCCGCTCGAGCGCGTCGTGCAGATGATCACCAGCGACACCGCGCGCTACCTCGGCGTCACCGACCGCGGTGAGCTACGGCCCGGGCTCCGCGCCGACATCAACGTGATCGATTTCGAGCGCATGCGGCTCTACCCGCCTCGCATGATCGCGGACCTGCCCGCCGGCGGTAAGCGGCTCCTCCAAGAGGTCGACGGCTACCATGCGACGTTCGTCGCGGGCGAGCGCATCCTCGCCGACGGGAAGCTCACCGGGCGACGCCCGGGGCGGCTCGTGAGGCTCGGCTCACGCTAGCGGCGTCGGCCGTCCTCGTCTTCGTCCTTAGGCCCCGAGCAGGTGTTCGTCCTCGCCCTCATCGTGCTCCTCGCCTTCACGGTCGAGGCGATGGCTGGCTTCGGCGCGACGGTGATCACGGTGACGCTCGCGTCCCATGTGCGGTCGATCCCCGAAGTCCTCGCGGCGCTCGTGCCCGTGAACATGTTGCTGTCGGCGTACCTCGCGGTGCGCCATCGCGACGCGGTGTCGTGGCGTCACGTGGTGCGAGCGGGCCTCGGGCTCATGGGGCTGGGCTTGCTGGTCGGGATGGCGCTCTACCGCGCCGAGCGGCATGGGTGGCTCAAGGCCGCGTTCGCCGCCTTCGTCGTGGTGCTCGCGGGCGTCGAGCTCCTCCGCCTTCGTCGCGAAGGAGGCGCGTCGAGCGAACCGCTCGGGCCCGTACCGCGCGCCGTCGCGCTCCTGCTTGCCGGCATCGTCCACGGTATTTTCGCCTGCGGGGGGCCGCTGCTCGTCTACGTGCTCGGTCGCGAGCTGCCGGACAAGGGGCGCTTCCGCGCGACGCTGTCGGCGATCTGGCTCGTGCTGAATGGCCTCCTCATCGTTAACTTGGGGCTCGCCGGCGATCTCGGACGCCAATCTCTTATGACGAGCGGCCTCTTGCTGGGGAGCCTCGCCGGAGGGCTCGTCCTCGGAGAGCTCGTCCACGTGCGGATCGACGAGGCGCGCTTCCGGCGTGCCGTCTACGTGCTGCTCCTCTTGGCGGGGCTGTCGTTGTTCGGCCGCACGCTATTTAGCTGAAGCCGTGCGGCCGAAGTGTGCGGCGACGAGACGCCTCGCGCGACGGCCTCTCAGGTCTCACCAGTCATCGCCGCAGGCGCCGGTGGGCGTACCGAACACGTCGCAGGGCGCGCAGTTGTAGCCGCCGGGGCAGCTCCCCTGGGCGAGGCTCTTTACGGCGGGCACGCAGTTCGGCACGCAGACGCCGGTGTCCACGCCGAGCAGCATAAAGAGAAACGACGACTGGCAGATCTTGCCGTTGCCCTGGTTATCGATGAGCTCCGACGGCGCACAAAGATCCCCCGCCTTGGGGCACGAGTCCTTCCCAAGCTGATCCTTCGCGTCCGCGGGGACGACGTCATTCGGCAAGCACAGGCCGCGACCGCCGCAGCATTGCGGCAAGGCCGCGGGCTTCGGCTCGACGGGCATGTCGCAGGTCAGGTCGCATACGCCGGTCGGCTCGTTCTTGATGGGGTCGTAACAGGGAACGCACAGCTCGTCCGCGTCGCAAGCCCCCTGCTTCAGGAGCTGCGCCTGCTCCTGCACTTGAGGGATGCACGTCGAGACGCATCGACCCTCGAGGCCCATGACCGAGTCGCAGGTCTTGAGGAGGAAGTTCCCCTGCGTCTCGATCATCTTGTTCGGGACGCACATCGAGTCCTTGTTGCACTTGTCAAGGAAGCCCGTGACGTCCTTTGGCACGAGCGCGTTCGGGACGCAGTGTCCGCCGCCCTTCTGACACACGTAGGTCGGGCACGCCTTGAGGCCGAGCTTCGCGGGGTCGACGAGCTTCGGACCCGGACAGTCCGGCATGTTCGAGCCGCTGCTCGACGAACTCGACCCCGACGAGGAAGACGACGACGCCCCGCTGTCGGTGGCGCTCGACGCGCTGCCGCTCGAGGCGCTGCCACCTACGCCAGATGAGGCTCCGTCATCAACCTCGGAGTCTGTGGTACACGCCGCCGCGACCGAGGCCACGGCGAAGGCACCTACCAACCATCGAACCGTCGTTTGCGCGCCCATGATGTCTTCTCCGAAGGTCGACTCGCTCAGCGCGGTGGCGGCGACATCTCAATCGAAGCGCCCTTGATGCTGATCTTTCCGTCCGCCTTGAGCTCGATGTCGCCCTTCGCCTCGAGGCTGATGTTGTCTTTCTCGAGCTTGATCTTGGCGTCCTTCGTCTCGAGCTCGATTTTCTGGTGGCCGATCGTGATCTTGGTCTTCGGGAGGACCGCCTCGATGATCGCGAGGAGAAGCATCTTGAACATCTTCTCCTTCTGCTTCTTCTCGACGTCGTCCTTCGAGCTCTTGCCCTTCTTCTTCAGCTTGTTCGGTCCACTCTTCAGCTTGTTGTTCTCGTTGGCGAGCTTCAGATGCTGGAGCTTCTGCGTGAGCTCCTTCGCGGACGCGAACGCCGCAATCGCCTGGTCACCACCCTTCTTGCGAACGCCGTCGAGCATCGCGTCGAAGGCCCCGTCGAGCCCAGCCTCCTCGGCGATGGCCTCGACCTCCTCGGGCTCGAGCTGCGAGACCGCGAGGCCGACGACGCCGAGCGCCGACTGAAGCTCCTTCTCGATCTCCGTTTCCGACATCGCCGGCGGCGGGTTCGCCTCGGGCTGGCCGGCCGGCTTCGGTCCGCCTGCGTAGGGCGGCAGGACCTGCTGGAGATCGGGGGCTTTGCCGCCCGGAAGCTTCGCGAGGATCGCCTTCTCAGCCTCGTCGACATCCATCAACGCCGTAATGAAGGGGAGCACGGGGACGACCACGTGCTCGATCTTCCGGCCGCTCTTCATGCCGACCGAGAGCCCGCCCTCGGCCTTCCAAGAGACCGCAGCGACCTGCTTGTTCGTGATACCGGCGAGGGAGTTCTGGTTGCCCGCCGCGACGTGCGTCGTCGACGTGAGGCTCAAGGTCTTGTGGGCGTTGCCGAACCACTCGGTGCGGCTCCCGCCGGTCATGACGGCGGCGTTGCGCTTCACGATGTCGAGGCGGCTGCGCTCGGCCTGCGTGTAGAACATCTCATCGCCGGGCGTGTCGTCGAAGAGCAGGATGTTCGAGTTCGAGTCGCTCTTCCAGCCGCTCATCATGCGGCTCCCGGGGAGCTCGTAGGGCACGCGTTGCGCGCCGTTGAAGAGGCTCCCGGTGACGATCGGCTGATCGGGATCGCCATCGACGAAGGCGACGAGCACCTCGTGTCCGACGCGAGGCAAGTTGAAGAGGCCATAGCCCGGGCCGGCCCAAGCCTGGCTCACGCGCATCCAGCAAGAGCTCAGCGGGTTGAAGCGCCCCGACCGGTCCCACGGGAATTGAACGCGCACGCGCCCGAACTCGTCGGTGAACACGACCTCCTTTTCGGGGCCGACGATGACCGCGCTCTGCACACCCTGGATGCGCGGCTTCGGCGTGACGAGGAGCGGGCGGTAGGCGACTTCGCAGAAGACGGCTTCGGCCACGGCGAGCCACTCGCCGTCGAAGGTCCCACCGATGTCGAGCCCGACCGCGAGGAGCCGCGTCGTCGTCTGCAGCTCGCTGCGCGGATGCCCCTGGATGGTGAGCGTCGTTCCGGGCGCGACGGAGTAAGCGTTCGTCTCGAACTGAATTCGCCGCGTTCGCACGCGCGTCCCTTCGAGGATGCGCTCCGCGAGCTCGGACCCGGCACTGGGAGTGGCGCGCGCGACGCCGAGATCGTCGGCCGTCGGCGTTTCGTCGAAGGCGTGGCCCTCCGTGATGAAGCGACCCGGCATGTAGTGATACTGCTCGAGCAGCTGCTCGACGCCGACCTGGTCCGGCGTGGTGCGCGCGCCGGCGTGACCGAAGAGGTCGAATCGCGGGTTGCGGAAGTCGTGGTCGCGCAGGACGACGCGCCCTGGCCTGAGCTCCCGACGCGCACGGAGCCTCGTGCAGTACTCGAGCCCGGCAGCCTTCGCTTGGTCGGCGGTGTCCTCGAATTTGAGAGCCGGCCTGGGCTCGACGATGTGGGGAGCGTCGTCGAAGACGAGCACGCTGCCGCGCTCGCCGTCCTCGGAGAAGTAGAACGAGATCCCGGCCTCTTCGAGCAGGCGCGAGAGAAACGCGAAGTCGGACTCGTCGTACTGCGTGCGTAGCTCGAGCGACGGGTACTTGGCGGCGTCGAGCTTGAAGAAGTGCTCGATCTTCCACTCCTGCATCATCGCGGTCGCGATCTCGACGACCGACTTGTGCTGGAACAGGCGGTAGTTGCGGCGGTGCTGCAAGAGCCAGAGCTTCGGCGCGACGACGACCTCGTACGTCGACAAGCCCCCCGCCTCGACCTTGACCTGCTCGCACGAGACGCAGACGCCGGTCCAGCGACGCTCCGCTACCTGCGCGTGCTTCGCCGGGCTCTTCATCGAGAACTCAGCGGCCTGCCCGACGAGCGAATCGAAATCGAGGTCAGGATTCGAGGCGCGCGCCACGATCGCGATCTCGAACGGACGCGACATGGACTCCCGCACGCGGAACTCGCGCACCGAGAGTGCCTCGCCGCTCGCAAATGAAAGCTTCAGCAGTTCCATCAGTCGTCGCCCTTTTCGATCAAGCGTCCTAGGACCCCGACGAGCAGAGCAACCACGCTCTCCTCATCCTGATCCTGTCGGTGAAACACCTCGCCCACGACGCGTGCCGGAAACACCGCGTAGAGCGGCAGGCTCTCGGCCATCGCCTCGGGGAGGTAACAAGTGACGGTCGCGCCGTCGCGAACGAGCGTCGCCGCGAGGCGCTTGCCGCCGAGGACCGTGCGGCGTGCGTAAGCTCGCTCGGCGATGAGCGTGCGCTCGACGCGTCGACCGATCTCGACATCGTCGACGACCTCGCTCGCGACGGTGGCCCGGCGCACCCGCGCGATAAGTTCCTTCGCGGAGTCGCGCGAGCCCAGCAGCGCGCCGCTTCCGAGCAGCTCACGCGCCTGAGTGACGACCTTGCCAAGCTCCTCGTCCTCCCCGACGTACGGCGCGGCGGCAGCGACCGTTGCCTTCAACGTCTCGAGCTCGTCGAAGGCCAGCTGTAGCTCGCCGGTGACGAGGCTCAGGGGGGCCTCCGCCTCGCCTTCGCCCTCGAGCGAGTCGCGCAGGATCTTTCGGAGATCGTGGTGGGGCGTGCAGCTCGCGCGCGAGAGGATCCTGATACACCAGCGACGCAACGTTGCGGGCGACACCGTCGGAGGCGCAGTCGGCTCGAACGCCGCGCGGAGTTGATCCGCGGCCGAGGGCGAGGACGTCGGCTCCTCGGTCAGCTCTCGCCAGCGCGCGCGGAGGCGCGAGGCGAGCTCGGCTCGGTGCGCGAGGCACTCGACGAGGTGGCGCGAGAGCGACCCGCTCGGGAGCGCGCTGTCGGACGCCGTACGAGGGCGCGCGGGCCCCGGCGCGGAGTTGAGCAGGGCGGGAGGTGCAACATCGGCCGAGGACAGCGCGAGCGTAGCGTCCACGTGGCGCGCGCGCGGGCCGGCCCATGGGCTCGGCCCGACGGCCGTCGACATCGGTGCAGGGGACGGCGGTGCGGCCGCCAGCGGTGCGGCCGACGGCGGCGCGGGCGAGGACATCGCGACGCGGCTCGGGAGCAGCGACGACGGCGCGAGCGGCGCTGGTGGCGGGGCAGACTGTCGCGGCGCGGGTGGGAGGTCGCTCGGCGTGAGCGCTGGCATCGTCCGAAAGGGCAGCGCCGGCTCGGCGGCGGTCTTTGCGGGCAAGGCGGTAAGGGTCTCACCATCCATCGCGGCGACGTGCGAGCCGAGGTCGATGGTCACCATCGCCTCGCGCGCTCGAGGGAGCGGCGGGGGGCGCAGTCCCTCTTCCGGACCGCGCTTCGCCATGACTCAGCTGCACTCCTTGACGCAGTTGAATTCGACGCACTCCTCGACCCAGGCATTCTTCCCGACCGCCTCGTTGCAGCAGGCCGCGCCCTTGCCCTCGAAGAAGCAGTCGAGGCACGCCACGCAGCCCAGCAGGTCCTCGTCGATGCAAGCGTGGATCACCTTGCAGCAGTTCTGCTCGAGGCACTCGGAGCACGCCTTGTTCGAGTTGAGGATCGTCACCTTGTTGCATAGCTTGCCGTTACCTCCCCCCGACGTCGTGGAGGACGACGACGCGCTCGTCGAGCTGCCTCCCGTCGCCGCGCTGCTCGAGCCGCTCCCCGAGCTCGTGGTGGACGAGGTGCTCATCGCGCCGCTGCCCGAGTCGACTGGCATCGCGTTTCCGCCGGAGCCGCCGCTCGTGTCGATGGCGCCGCCCGCGCCGAATGGGCCGTTGGAATCGTCGTTGCCTCCACCGCTCGCCGCACAGCCGATGCCGACGAACGCTGCGAAGAAAATGGCAGGTAGCGAGATGTGGTGCGTCACGTTGGATTCCTCACGCTAACACGTTTCGGTCGAGCCCCAAGACCGCGGAGCGGTCGCAAAGAAAACCGGCCACCCGGCCGACTTTGAGGACTTTTGCAAGGGCTGAGCCATACCAAGCCATGCGTACTTTTCTGCAGA
>VGRJ01000137.1 GCA_016875405.1 Deltaproteobacteria bacterium
CGCCGCGGCTCGGGCGCGCACGTCCTCGACTGGCGGCGCGAGGGCTCGCCTGCCCTGCTCCCGGAGTACGTGCGCCTGGGGCGCCTCGACGTCTCCCCCGGGGCGCTCGTCACCACCATGCTGCGCATCCGGCGCATGATGGCGAACGAGGCGGTGCGTCTCGCCTCCGAGCTCGGGACGGGAGAGACGCTGGCCGAGGCCGAGGCGCTGCTCGCGAAGGCACCCTCGCTCATCGACGATCCGGCAGCCCACGCCACGCACGAGCTCGAGATCTACCGCGCGCTCGTCCGCGCGAGCCGCATGTGGCCGGCGGTGTGGGTCGTCAACTCGCTGTGGACGCCGATGAGCGAGCTGAACCGCATGTTCGCGCCGGCGATCGGGGCGGTGCCGAAGCGCTTTCAACCGACGATGGAGCGGCTCTTCGAGCTGATTCGGAGCCGTCGCACGCGGGCCGCGCTCGCGCACCTCGAGGCCTGGTTCGACGACGTCGACGGTGCGCTCGTCCGCAAGCTCGAGGGCTGGCTCGCGCCGGTCCCTTCAACCATCACGGAGACGGCGTCACGCGGTCGAGAGTCGTCGCCCCGCACGCGTCGCCAAGCCAAGTCCCCGCGCGCGCGTCGCCGAGCCAAAGGAAGGGTTCGCACATGATCACGCTCGTCGTCGTGGCGCTGGTCGTCGCCGGCGTCGTCGCTTGGCTCTTCACCGGCTACGGAGCGCCGGTCCTCCGCGAAGCGACGCTCGGGGCCCGCGAGCAGGCGCTGGTCGCGGCCGTGGCCGACGCCTTCTTCCCTCCCGGCGGGCCGATTCCGCTTAGCGGTACGCAGGCGGGCCTCGTCCGTTACTTTGACGGCTACGTCGGCCGCAGCGAGCCGTTCCCACGCTTTATGCTCCGCCTGCTGCTCATCTACGCCGAGCTCGAGCCTCTGATCTTCGGTCCGCGCCACGTGCGGTTCACGCGGCTCACCCAAGACGAACGGCTCGCCGCGCTCGAGTCGGCGGGGCTGAGCTCGATCTACTTCCGGCGCGTCACCTTCATCTCGATGCGCGCCGTGATGACGATGGGCTACCTCGCGAACGCCGAAGTCGCGAAGGCCATGCGTATGACCTCAGAGGCCGATCCCTTTGGCCTCGGCGACCGCGTCGTCGAGGACGAGTACCCCGTCTCGCCGGAGGCACACCCGTGAATTCAAAGCTCGCCATGCTGCCGCTGCCGTCGTCGCCACACGAGGGCGTGAAGCGGTTCGAGGATTACCGAGGGGAGCTGCGCGAGCGCTGCGAGGTGCTCGTGGTCGGCTCCGGCCCTGGCGGCGCGGTGGTCGCCAAAGAGCTCGCGGAGCGCGGGCACGACGTGATCCTCCTCGAGGAGGGCCCGCCCGTCGGTCGCCGTGAGTTCACCCAGGAGGCGGGCGAGGCGATGCAGCGGCTCTTGCGCGAGGGCGGCTCACGCGCCGCCCGAGGCACCCTCGCGATGCCGACGATGCAGGCCGTCGTGCTCGGCGGAGGCTCGGTCATCAACTCGGCGATCTGCGCGAGGCCACCTTCCTGGATCTTCGACAAGTGGGCCGACCGCACCGGAACCTCGCTCACGCGCGCCGACCTCGACCCGCATTTTGCGCGAGTCGAGGCGCAGCTCGGAGTCGCCCCGACGCCGGAGGAGGTCCAAGGCGAGCGCAACCTCCGCTTCAAGCGTGGCTGCGAGGCGCTCGGCATGTCGGTCGAGCCCATCTGGCGCAACGTGCGCGGCTGCAAGGGGAGCGGCGAGTGCTTCACCGGGTGTCGCAACGGCGCCAAGCGCTCGACGGACGTCTCCTACGTACCCGCCGCGATCCGCGCAGGGGCGAGGGTCTACACGTCCGTTCGAGTCGAGCGCGTCCTCGCCAGCGGCCGCACCGTCACCGGCGTCGAGGGTCGAGTGGTCGAGCCGTTCACGCGCAAGGTCCACGGCCAGGCCCGCTTCGAGGCCGAGCTCGTGGTGCTGGCCGCCGGCTGCATGGCGACGCCGGTCCTCCTCCAGCGGAGCGAGCTCTGCGGGGACTGCGGCTGGGTCGGGCGTGATCTTCGCTTTCACCCGGGCCTCGCGATCATGGCCATGTTCGAGGACCCGATCGATCCTTGGAAGGGCGCGACGCAGGGCTATCACTCGCTCGAGCACCTCGAGCGCGGCCTGAAGTTCGAGGTGCTGTGGTCGCCTCCTCCGGTGCTCGCGACGCGCATGCCCGGGCTCGGCCACGCGTACCAAGAGCAGCTCCTTCGCTACGATCACCTCGCGCCATTCGACGTCATCTGCGCCGCCGATCGCTCGTCGGGCGAGGTGCGCGCGAAGCCGGGCTCGCTCGATCCGGACATCCGTTACCACTTCGACCAACGCGACGTCGACCTCATGCGCGAGGGCCTCGGGATCCTCTCCGACATCTGCTGGGCGTCCGGCGCAGAGGCGATCCTGCCCGGGCTCCACGGGCTCCCCGAGGTCATTCGCCGGCGCGAGGATGCCGAGGTGATCCGGACGCATGCGCTGCGCGCGAGTGACACGATCGCCGCCGCGAACCACGCCTTCTGCACGACGCGCATGTCGCCGAGCGCGCGCCTCGGCGTGGTCGACGAGACCGGTCGTTGCCACGACCTCGACAACCTTTACATCTCCGACACGGGCATCTTCGCGGCGAGCTCGGGCGTGAACCCGATGCTCCTCTGCATGGCGCTCGCCGACCGCATCGCCGAGAAGATCCACGCCCGCCTGTGAACGAGCGGCGATGCTAGGCTCGCGCTCGTGAGCGACCTCCTCGTCCCGTTCCTGTTCGAGCTGCGCAAGCGCAAGCTCCGGGTCGGTCCGACCGAGCTCGAGGCCCTAGCTCGCGCGCTCCTCGCCAACGCGCACGACACGTCGCTCGAGGGCTTCTACCACGTCTCTCGAGCCCTCCTCGTGCACAGCGAGACCGACCTCGACGCGTTCGACGAGGCGTTCTCCTCGTATTTTCGCGGCATCGACGCTGCTGGGCCGCTCGTTCACGCAGCCCTCGACGAGTGGCTGCGAGACCCCGCGAAGCTCGCGTTCCTCTCCGACGAGCAACGCGCGCTCCTCGAGGGGCTCGACCTCGACGAGCTTCGACGGATGTTCGAGGAGCGTCTGCGCGAACAGCGAGAGCGTCACCAGGGGGGAAGCCGCTGGGTGGGGACGGGCGGGACGAGCCCCTTCGGGGCCGGCGGCTACCACCCGACAGGGCTCCGAGTCGGCCCGGTCGGCGGAGGGCGGAGCGCGATCGGTGTCGCCGATGCCCGGCGCTACCGCGGTTACCGAAGCGATCTCGTGCTCGATGTTCGGCAGATCGAGGTCGCGCTCCGCAAGCTGAGGAGCTTTGTACGGGAGGGCGGCGACGAGGAGCTCGACATCGAGGGGACGATCGCCGAGACGGCGCGCAACGCGGGCGAGCTCGAGATCGTGACGCGGCCTCCGCGGCGGCCCAACGTCCGCGTGCTCTTGATGATGGACGTCGGCGGCTCGATGGATCCCCACGTCCTGCTGGTCTCGGAGCTGTTCAGCGCGGCGCGGCGCGCGACGCACTTCCGTGAGCTGCGCACGTACTACTTTCACAACGCCATTTACGGACAAGTGTTCGGGACCGAGCGCTTTCGCGATCCGATCCCGGTCTCACAAATCTTTCGAGAGTGCGACGGTCAGCGCTACCACCTCGTGTTCGTCGGCGACGCGTCGATGCACCCCGGCGAGCTCTTCAGCGACGGGCCTTGGTACCGGGCGCATGGCGCGAGCGACGAGCGGAAGAGCGCGCTCGAATGGTTCCACTTGCTCGCGCGCCACTTCCCGCGCTCGGTGTGGCTGAACCCCGACAAGCCCCAGTACTGGGGTGGGACCGTCGACGAGCTTCGCCGGGCGTTCCCGATGTTTCCGCTGACGCTCGAGGGGCTCGGCGAAGCGATCGCGAGCCTGACGCGCGGCGCGCGCCGCTGACCTCACGCGCCGAAGCTCGTCGGCCGCAAATCCTCAGCCGCCCTTGCGAGCGGTGGCATACGCGAGGACGCGCAGACCCGGGACGAGATCCTTCGCGTCGTCGAGATCGATCACCACCTCGAGGATCTTGGTGTCGATGCGCTCGATCGGATCGTCGCTCCTCACGTTCTTGCGGCCCATGCGATGCCCCACCTCGGCGACCTTGCCCGCGAAGCGCCGCCCTGGAAATCCGTCGGCGGTGACGAAGGCTGCAGCCCCGACTGCGACGCGCGCGACGTCGCGCTCGTCGAGATCCATTCGCACGCGGAGCCGCCCGGTCTCGCCGATGACCGCGAGCGGATCGACGCCGGCGGGCTGGTAGTACTCGCCGACGCGGTACTTCAGCTGCAGTACCTCACCCGCGAGCGGCGTCTTCACCGAGAGCCGCTCGAGCCGCACCCGCGCCTCGTCGCGCTGTGCCATCGCGGCCGTGACCCGGGCCCGCGCGAGCGTGACGTCCTCGGCGCGAGCCCCTCGTCGAGCGAGCTCGGCACGGGCCATCGCTGCGCGCGAGGCCTCGAGATCGGACCTCGCGAGGTGGCGTGCCCGCTCGACCTCCTCCGCCGTCGCGGCGCCGGATTTTCCGAGCGGCTCGAGCCGCTCGAGCGTTCGCTGCGAGAGGTCGGCCCGCGCCTTCGACGAGGCCGCTTCACGATCCGCCGCCTCGATCTCCTCGGCGCGCGACCCCGCCTGGACCTTCGCGAGGTCGGCCTGCGCCTGCGCGACGAGGGATTCGGCCGTCGCGAGCGCCGCCTTCTCAGCCTCGCTCGAGAGCTCGATGACCACCTTGCCCGCATCGATTCGCTCGCCCTCCTTGACGAGGATTGCGCCGACGACGCCAGGCACCACGGCGGCGAGGCGCGTCTCCTGGCCGTAGGTTTCGACGACGCCGTTGCCCGCGAGGAGATCGCCCTCGGGGACGTCGACCCGCGGATCGCCGCCCGGCCCTTGCGGCGGCACGACGCGCTCGGCGCGCACGACGTCGGAGGGACGCGGCACGTTCGAGGGCCCTGCGCGGAGGCCGCGCGCGATCGAGGCTCCCGCGAGTACGAAGGCCACTCCGACGAGCCCCCACCGAACCACCTGGCCGTAACCGAGCTTCTTCGTCGTCATGAGGACTCTCCCGTGATCGTTCCGTCTTCAATCTGAACCACGCGATCCGCGAGGTGATAGATGCGGTTGTCGTGCGTGACCACCACCACCGAATGGCCTCGCTCCTTCGCCATCTCGCGCAGCATCTCGGTGACCAAGAGGCCCGCCTGCGCGTCGAGGCTCGCGGTCGGCTCGTCGGCGAGGATGATTGGAGGGCCGCCCGCGAGCGCACGTGCCACGCTCACTCGCTGCCGCTGCCCGCCCGAGAGCTCGCCCGGCTTGTGGTGGGTTCGATCCCCGAGGCCGACGCGGTCGAGGAGCGACTCGGCCTCCTTCATCGCCTCGCGGGGCGAGTGGCCGCGCAGCTCGAGCTGAAGCGCAATGTTCTGCGCAGCGGTGAGGCTCGCGATCAGGTTGTGTCCCTGGAAAATGAAGCCGAGGTACGCGACGCGGAGCCCTGGAAGCTCGCTCTCCTTGCGCCCCGAGACGCGCGTCCCGAGCAAGCTCACGTCCCCGCTCGTCGGCGTGAGCACACACCCGAGGATCGAGAGCAGCGTCGTCTTGCCGCTGCCGCTCGGGCCCGCGAGGAACACGAACTCGCCCTTCTTCACGCGGAAGTCGACGCCCCGTAGGACCTGGGTCGCCGCGTCTCCCACGCCGTACGTCTTCACGACGTCACGCGCTTCGATCGCCAGAGTCATCGCGTCCTCCTCATCGGAACACCATCGCCGGCTCGAGGCGGTGAAGGCGGAGGAGCGCGAGCGAGGACGCGATCACGCAAAGGGCGGTCATCACGAAGAAGGTCGCGCCGAAGGTCTGCGGCAGGAGCACCAGCGCGAGGCGAGGCGAGCGGATGGCGTTGGCGAGGTTCGAGACCAGCGCGAGCCCGATGGTCGAGCCGACGAGCGCATACGCGACCGACTGAACGAACAGCAATTTTGCGAGATCGGCGGTGGTCGTTCCGAGCGCCTTCAAGGTCCCGAACTCACGAAGGTTGTCGACGACGGCCGAGAACATCGACAACGAGACGATCACGAACCCGACGATCAAGCCGAACAAGGTCGAGGTCCCGAAGGTGATGCCGAGGGGCGTCGCGCGCAGGAGGTAGCCGTAGACGGTCTTCGCGTAGTCGTCCTTCGCCATCACCTTGACCTCGTCGCCGAGGTTCTCTTGGAGGGCGCGGGCGAGCACCACCGGATCGGTGCCGGGCTTCGCCTTCACCATGACGAAATTCATTCGGTCGCGCGGGGTCTTGAGGAGCTCACGCGCGAGGTCGTAGCTCGCGAACGCGAAGCTCGGCGCGAACGGGATGAGCCCGTAGGTGAAGCCACCGACGGTGACCTTGTGGCCCGCTACCTCGCGGACGCTCCCGAGGTTGAGGCCGCCCAGCTTCTCGCGGTCGGCGTCCTCGAAGATCATCGTGTCCGGTCGAGCGAGGACCTCGGGCGTCCCAGCGACCATGTTCCACGGCCCGCCACCCTTGATCGGGAGCCGAACGCCGATGAGCGTGACGGGCTCTGCGCCGCCGACGGGCGTCGCGACCGTCACGGACCCGAGGAGGAGGGGCTCGGCCCACTCGACGTCGGGCATGACCCGCGCTCGCATCAGCGCGACGTCGCTGATCGGCTTGCCCGACTGAAACTGCGTGGTCCCCGGCGGCGCGATCCAGACATCCGCGCCCGAGTTCCGCAGGAACAGGACGTTCTTCTGCAAGAGGCCCATGAAGGTGCCGAGCTGCTGGTTCGCGAGGATCACGGCGAACACGACGCCGATGAGCGTACCGAGCATCTTCAGCTTGTCGTGGAGCATCATCCGCAGCCCCGTTCGAGCCATCGCGCGCCAGCGCACGGCGAGAGAAGCTCGCGACGGGAGCGGCGCGGCAGCCGGCGGTGGACTCACGGCCGCTCGCGCGTCCCCGGCATCGCTCGCGAACACCCCCGTCGTCATCGCTCGGCCCTCCTTATCCGCGCGTCGTAGAGCACGCGGGCATAGGCGAGGTCGGCTGCCGCCTGGATCCTCCCTGCGGTCGCCGCGAGGGCATCACGCTCGGCCTGCACGACCTCGAGCATCGTGCCGGTCCCGGAGGCGAGCCGGTCGCGAAAGAGGCCGACGGCGCGCGCTGCCGCAGCCTCCTCGGCGGTCGCAGCGCGGGCACGCACCCCTTGGACCTCGAGGCGGTCGGCCGCGTCCGCGATGAGATCCGCCTGCAGGGACGCCGCACGTTCGGAGCGCACACGTGCAAGCGCCGCGGCCGAGCTGCGCGCCCGAGCTTGCGCGTACGAGGTGTAGTCGAGCGACCACACCGCGCTCACTTGAGCGGTGAAGAAGGCGACCCGCCCCGCGAACCCGGTGGCGTTCGTGAGCCGCTCGGACACCGAGGCCGAAACAACGGGCGCGAACGCAGCCCACGCGCTCTGCCGGGTGCGGTCGGCTGCCGACGCCTCGGCCTCCGCGGCGGCGACCGCGACCGTCCCGAAGGCGAGCGCTCGCGCGTCGACGCGGGGCGCCTCGGACGACGCAGGCACCTCGAGCTCGGGCGTGCCTCCCTCCGGCTCGAGGCCCGTCGCCGTCCACAGCGCCCGACGAGCGGCGCGTGCCTGCATCGCCACCTCGGCGACGGTACGACGGGCGCGCTCGAGCTCGGCTCGGGCCCGCAGGACATCGGTCTCGAGGGCGCGCTCGACCTCGCGGCGCTGCTCGACCACCGCGAGGTTCTGCTCGGCCGCGGTGAGCGCACGCGCGGTGGCGTCCTCGAGCCAGCGCGCCCCGACGAGCCCGTAGTAGTGCCGCGCGATCTCGGCCTGCTCGTCGGCCGCGACGGCCTCGGCGCGATGACGGGCCGCCATCTCGCTCACACGCGCGGCGCCGAGCCTCAGCCAACCTCCGACGTCGATCACCGGAACGCGCAGCGAGAAGGTCGCATCGAGCTGGTCGAGCGGCGCGATGATGGCCCTCTCGGTCTGCCCGTTCGCGGCGGGCCGCGCGACGCTCACCTCGACCTGGTTGCGGGTGTAGGTCCCCATGACGGTGGCGCCGGGGAGCAACCGACCGAGCTCGACCCGCGCCTCGTCGGAGCGCTGGTCCGCCACGAGCGAAGCCTCACGCATCGCATGGTTCGAGCTCCGTGCCGCGCGCTGAAACGCGTCGAGGGGCTGGAGCGCACGGGCGGGCGACGACGCGAGCAGGAGCGCTGCGGCGAGGAGCACCGGCGGGAGCATCGAGGGGGGAGATTCGTTCATGGGTCGCAGCCTGAGGAGAGGGTCGACGTCATCGTTTGGGTGGGCGAGCGGGGCGCCGGGCCTTGCGCGACCGAGCGCGGCGTCGTGGTGCACAGCCACGCCACAAGCCCTCGACGAGCTTTTCGAGGAAGGAGTCGGCGGGCGTCGGGGCCTCCGCTCGCGCGCGGTGAATCACCTCGAAGAAAAGGTAGTTCTGGATCCCGCCGAGGAAGGCACGCGCGAGCGACTCGACGTCGCTCGGCGCGACGCGGCCAACCTCGATCTCCGCGGCCAAGTACGCTTGGACGCCCCGCAGGAGGCGCAGCGGAGGAGAGCCGTCGAGCTTGACCTCGGCGAGGTGCTCGTCCGGGTTCGACCAGCGCATCATCATCACCGGGAGCGCGAGCCGAAACATTGCGAGGAGCTGGCCCCCGAGCGCGCGCAAGTTCGCGCGGACGGTCCCTCGACCCACGCGCCCCTGCATCGCCTCGACGAACTCGACGGTCGCGTCCATGTCGACGCGCAGCGCCGCGCGAAACAGGTGCTCCTTCGAGGGGAAGCGCTTGAAGATGCTCCCCTCGGACACGCCCGCGTGCAGCGCGACCTCCACGCTCGTCGCGCGGATCCCTCGCTCAAGGAAGATCTCTCGCGCGGAGCGGAGGATGTCTTCGTCGCGGATGGAGACAGGGCGCGGCATTGGAGGCGAGTCGCTCACACGATTAACGAGTGAGCGCTCACTAACTAAGTCACTCCCTCGCCTCGGTCAAGGGGTTCCGCCGGGCGGCGCGTTCCTTCGACTGGCGGGCACCTCGAGCGGCGCTACGCTGAAGCTGCGTGAATCACGCATCGACGACCGAGAAGATCTGCGCGTCGTGCGGTCGCGCGCTCGAGTGGCGGAAGCGCTGGGCGCGCAACTGGGACTCGGTGCGCTACTGCAGCGATGCGTGCCGGACGCGTCGCGTCACACCGAGCGACGACGCCATGGAAGCTGCGATCCTCGCGCTCCTCGGGGCGAGGCCGCGAGGCGCGACCATCTGCCCCTCCGAAGCTGCGCGCAGCGTTCATGGGAGCGACGAG
>VGRJ01000138.1 GCA_016875405.1 Deltaproteobacteria bacterium
CGTCTTCATCGGAGTGACCGGGAGGTCCTCGGTCGGCGCGGCGGCCACCAGCGCGGCGCCGGGTTGCGAGGTCGGCGCTTCGGCGGGCGCGGCCTTGGGGCCGCACGCCGCGAGGGCAAGCAAGAGCGAGAGCGAACTGGCGCGCATGGTCGAAGAGCCTACCAAACGCGCGCCAGGCATCCCAGCGAGCGACGCTCGCGTCTTCGTCACACGACCGCGAGCAGGAGGACGAGCACGGTGTCGCGATCCAAGGTCGGCACGCGCCGAGCAACGAGCGCGAAGGTCTGGCCCTCGACGGTGAGGGTCGACTGGTGAAGCTCATCGCCGAGCTTCGCAGGCAACCCGAGCTTGGCGACGGCCTCGGCGTCGACGTCGGGGGTCACGGCGCCACCGTAGGCTTTGTCGCCGCGCGCCAAGAACACGTAGGTGAGCGGCGCAGGGCGCTTCTTGTCGTCGGCGGTGTCGACGAGGTGCCGCCGCAGCGCGCCCTCGAGAAAATCCACGTATTTTCGGTAGGACCAGCCGGTCACGAAGGCACCGACGCGCGCGCCCTTCGAGGTGGAGACGGCGTGACCGACGACCCACTGCAGGTCGCCGCCGCGCTCGACGCCGCGAAGGCCGTGCATCGAGCCGAACACCTCGACCATGCCGGCGTCCGTGAAGATCCGCTTGGCGTCGGGGATTTCCTTCACGAGCGAGCCACCTGCGGCGAGATCGGGATCGGCCTCGGCGCGGATGACGGTGCCCTCGGCGTTGACGAACACGAAGAACGTGCTCTTCGCAATCGCGAGCTCGGTGACGCTGGCGCGCGCCTTCTCGAGGTTGCGGCGGAGCCCCTCGGGATCGTGGCCAGGATCCTCGTCGAGCAGCTTGCCCAGCGTGGCCGCGCCGTTCGGGAGGCCTTTGCGGATCTGCGCGGTGTCGCGCTCGAGAATCGGCTGCATGAAGTCGAGCGCGCTCGGAGCCCGAGCCGCCGACGCCTTCATTCGATCGTCACACGCGAAGCAAAAAAGCAGGGAGAGGAGCAGGAGCCAGCGAGTCATCATCCACCTCAAGGCGAGTCGGCCGTCACGAAGAGCACCTCGACCGCGTCGTTCGCGGCGGCGTACGGACCGGTCGGGGCGAGACGCGGGGGCAGGCCCTCCCCGAGGATCGGCCCGCGCACGAGCCCAGGCGGATGCCCGGCCTTCACGAGGCCTTCGGCGAGCGCCCGCGCGCGTCGAGCGAGCGCCTGGGCGCCCTTTCCCGTGGCGGAGGTCCGCGCGACGACGAGCACGGGGACGTCGCGCGACGCTGGTACCGCGGCGAGCGCCTCGAGGGTCGCGCGGTCGTCGGACGCGCGACGAGGCGCGGCCGGCGGGAGACGCACGCTGACACCGGCCGGCGTCATGACGACGTCGAGTCCGCGCGCCGCGAGGGCATCGTCGAGTCGGGGCTTCGCGGCCGAGGTCGCACTCACACGGAGGTCGGTGAGCCCGCGCAGGCACGACTCCGCGATGGGAGCGAAGCGACCCGGCATCGCCGCTGCCCCCTCGCGGAGCGCGGCGTCGAGCTCCGCGCGGGCTCGGGTCGTCGCATCGCGGAGCGCCTGCAGCTTCGCGTCGGCGGCGCGACGCTCGAGCGCGACCTCGGCGGCGGCGCACGTCAGGATGGCCTCGAAGCGCTCGAGCTCGAGCTCGCTCGCGCGGAGCACGGGCCGGTCTGCCTCGTCCGGCCGCGCTTTCGCATCGAGCCCCTCGAGCTTCTGCGCGAGGAGGTCCGCGTCCGCGGAGACGCGCTGGCTCGCGGCCCGCAGGTTGGCGAGCTCGGTGGCCGCGGCGACGGCCTCGGCCTCGCTCCTGACGCGACGGTCGACGGCGCGTACCGCGCGGGCTTCGACGAGCAGCAGCGCGTACGCGGCGCGCGCCTCTTCGCCGATGAGCTGCGACGCCGCCGGGTCCCCCGAGGCGAGGGCGCGCTCGGCCTCGGTAACCCGCGCGTCCGCGCGCGCACGTGCCGCGGGAGCGTCCGCGGTTGCGGACCGCACGGCCGGCGCCTCGTGCAGGCGCGCGACCTCACGCAGGACGTCGGGCGGCGGCACCGGCGCGCAGCCGTCGAGCATCGCGAGCGCGAGCGCCCCCGCTAGGGCGGCGACGCTCCTCACGGCTTGGCCGCCTTTCGCGACGGCGTCGGGCGCCGCCCCGTCGGCGGGGCCTTCGCTGGCTCGGTCGGCGCCGGCTCGGTCGTCATGGTGGCGCGGGCTTTCTCCCACTGCGCTTGGAGCCGCCCGAGGCGCTCCTGGTTCCCCTCGAGCAGGGTCCTGGCGCGCGCGACCTCGGCACGGCGCTCCTTCGCGACGCGTTGCGCCTCCTCGGCGGCCCGCTCGAGTTCGACCGTCTCGACGAGCGACGATGCGACCCGACACCAGGCCGCGCCCACGCGGTCGAGCAAGCGCGCGTGGGGCGCGTCTCCCGCATCGCGGGCGTTGCGTGCGCGTTCGAGGGCGCGGACCGCCTCCGCGAACGAAGGCTCTGCCGGGCGCGCGCCCTCACCGAGGGCGACCATGCGCCCCTTGAGTTCCATCAAGTCACGCTTGGTGAGCCCCGGGGGCAGCTCGGACAGAGCCCCCTCGAGCGGTCGCGGTCCGGTGCCATGGGCCGCCGCCGCCCCGGCGAGCAAGCCGAGGGCGAGCGAGAGCGCGGCGGCTGAGGCGCGGCGAGCGAGCACGAACGGGACTTACCACGACTCGTGGCGCGGCTCCCGAAAGGAACCTGGCGCGCGGCGGGGCAGCTCCCGACACGCCGCAAACTTTCTCGACCGACGCACCTTTGCCTACACTCGATCCAGACGCGCGATGGGTTCCACCTCTCGTCCCTCCCCGCCGGCGGACCGCTCGATTCTGGGCGATGTTCATCGAACGCGCGCGCGCGGCACGACGCACGGCGGAGCGCGCCCTTCGCGACGGCGCGAGTCGCTGCCCAATGTGGGCGAAATCATCGGCGGCCACTACCGCCTCGTGCGGCGCCTGGGCGAGGGCATGTTCGGACGCGTCTTCGTCGCGGAGCGCACCGATGTGCGCGAACACCGCGTCGCGCTGAAGGTGATGACGCGCGAGGTGTACGAGAACCGCAACGTCGAGCGCGAGCTGACGATGCTGGCCGCGGCGAGCCACCCGCACATCGTTCAGCTGAAGGACCACGGCTTCACCGCCGACGTGATCTGGCTCACGATGCCGCTCTACGAGGGCGAGACGCTCGCGCAGCGACTCGAGCGCGGGCCCCTCGATCTGCGCGAGGCCTACGACGTCTTCGTGCCCATCACGCGCGGCGTGCAGGCCCTCCACGAGCGCGGCCTGCGCCATCAAGACATCAAGCCCGAGAACATCTTCCTCGCGCGTTTCTCGGAGCGCACGTACCCGATCCTCCTCGACCTCGGCGTCGCGGTCGAGAAGGGCTCCGAGTTCGTCGCGGGGACGATCCTCTACGGCTCGCCGGAGCAGGTGATGGCGTTGAGCGGCCTCGGCGGCGTGAGCGGGCTCTCCGAGCGCATGGACACCTATTGCCTCGCGACGACCTTGTTGCGCGCCCTGACAGGCGAGCCGCCCGAGGCCAAGGCGCCGCCCTCGACCCCGTTCGCGCTCGCTTCGTGGTTCGAGCGACGCGAGATCGAGCCGCTCGCCAGGGATGCCCTTCCCGAGCTCGTCGGGAGCCCACGTCGCAAGCTCGAGGAGGCCCTCAAACACTGGCTGCAACGCGACTCGAAGGCCCGCGCCACCGCCCTCGAGATGGCCGAGGAGCTCGAGGTGCTGCTCGAGGAGGAGCGGCAGGCGGCGCTCGCCGTCGAGCGTGCGCATGCGCGCCAAAGAGTGAAATTGCAGCGAGTCACCGCCGCGCTCGGCGTCATGGGCGCGCTCGCCGCGGCGGCCGGCTTCTACACGTTCTCGAAGCGAGAGACCTTGCGGCTCGCGAGCGAACTCCAGCGGGTGCGCGCCGAAGGTGCGGCCTCGTTCGACAAGCTCGACACCTGCGTTGCGTCTCACGAGCTCGAGCGCCGCAAGGCCGAGCGCTGCGACGACGAGCGACGCGAGGCCGACGCCGAGCACAGCCGCACGCTCGCGAACGTGGCGCAGGGCTCGGGGACCGCGCTCCAGGCGCTCGAGCGAAAGAACGAGATCCAGCGAATTCGCTTGTGGAATTGCCAGGAGGACGCCGAGCGAAACTCCGCCGCGTGGACCAAGGAGCGCACCGATCTCCAGACCGTCTGGACGGGTCGAAGCAACGCCTGGGAGGCGGAGCGCACGACGATCGTGACCGAGCGTGACGACGCGCGGCGTGAGCGTGACGACGTGAAGCGCGACCGCGACGACGTGAAGCGCGATCGCGACGACTCCCGCCGAGAGCGCGACGAGCTCAAGCGCGACCGCGACGAGCTCAAGCGCGACCGTGACGAGCTGAAGCGTGATCGCGACGACGTGAAGCGTGACCGCGACGAGCTGAAGCGCGACCGCGACGAGCTCAAGAAGGCCAAGTCGACCTGCGAAGCCTCGCTAACAAACGCCAACGAGGCGCGTCACCAGTGCAAAGCCGACCTCGGCACCTGTGCCGAAGAACGCCGCTCGTGCGCGAAGGCGCCAGCAAAGGCCGACGGCGACGGCAAGCCCGCCGAGCCACCGCCGAGCGACCCGCCGCCCTCCTCCGTCGCGCCTTGACCGGCGCTACCCCGCCGCTCACCTGCGCGCGAGCCGCTTCCCTCCTCGCCGAGGCTGTACGACGCTGACCTCGCGATGACCACCGCGCTCACGGCCCTCGTCACCGACGCTTACGGCGGCACCGGCGGCATGGCCCAGTGGAACCGTCACCTGCTCGACGCGCTCGCGACCGACCCGCGCCTCGCAGTGACCGGGCTCGGCGTGATCGGCGACCCGACCGCAGCGGCCCCTCCCGGCATCGAGTGGTCGATCCCGCGCTCGGGAGACAAGCGGCGCTACGCCCTGGCAGCGTTGGGGGCCATCGCGATGCGTCGCCCGTCGATCGTCGTGTCGGGGCACGTCCGCCTGGGCATGCTCGCCCACCCGCTCGCCGCGCTCGCTCGGGCGCGCGTGTGGACGGCGACCCACGGGGTCGAGGTCTGGCGCGGCACGCCCGGTCGGACGAGAGGCGAGCTCGCGCGCGAGGGCCGTCGGCTCGACGATAGGCTGCTCGCGCGCTCGGCGCTCGTCACGGCGGTGAGTCGCTACACACGCTCACGGCTCCTCGCGTGGTGCCCAATCGATCCCGCGCGCGTGGAGGTGCTCCCAAACACCATCGATCTCGAGCGGTACCAGCCGGGGCCTCGACCGCGAGAGCTCGCCCAACTGCTCGGCGTCGAGAGCGCGAAGGTGCTCCTCACCGTCGGGAGGCTTCATCCCGACGACGCCTACAAGGGCCACGATCGGGTGATCCCGCTCTTGCCCGAGCTCGAGCGTCGCCTCGGGAAGGTGCGCTACGTCATCGCGGGCAGCGGCCCCGATCGTGCGCGGCTCGAGCGCGTCGCGGCCGAGGCGGGCGCGAGCTCGCAGGTCATCTTCGCGGGGTACGTCCCCGACGCGGAGCTGCCGCTCTACTACCGGCTCGCGGACGCCTTCGTCATGCCATCGACCGGCGAAGGCTTCGGGATCGTGTACCTCGAGGCGATGGCGTGCGGCTGCCCGGTCGTCGCCGGAAATCAAGACGGCAGCGTCGACGCGCTCGCCGATGGGGCCCTCGGGCGCCTCGTCGATCCGCATGATGGACGCGAGCTCCGGGACGCGCTCGCCGCGACGCTCAGCGAGGGGCGTGGACACGACGCGCCGATCCCCGGGGTCGAGCGCTTCGACATCGACCGGTTCCGCGCGCGCGTGCGTGAGTTCGTCGGAGGCCTCCTCCCGCGGTGACGGGCGACGAGGGCCGATGGCGGCGGCGGCCTCCTTCGGATATGACGTTTCGGTACATCCATGGTCACCCGACGCGAGGCTCTCCAGCGGATCGGCACGGCCGCGACCGTGCTCGGCGGGTCGGCCGTCGTCGGTCGCCTCGCCTGGGATCGCGGCGGCTTCGGAGCGGTGCGCTCTGGCCTCGAGCCGCAAACGCGTGATTTTCGGCTCGATCCACAACACGCGCTGCCCGAGCTCGCGATCGCGACGAGCTCGACCGATCCCGCGGAGCTCGTGCGCAAGGCGGTCGACGCCCTCGGCGGCATGAAGCGCTTCGTGTCGCGCGGCGACATCGTGGCCGTGAAGCCGAACATCGGCTGGGACCGCACGCCCCTGCACGCCGCGAACACCAACCCGCGCGTCGTCGCCGAGGTGGTGAGGCTCGCTTACGACGCGGGCGCCAAGCTCGTCACGGTGACGGACGCGTCGTGCAACGAGCCGAACCGCTGCTTCCAGCGCTCGGGGATCTGGAAGGCGGCGTACGACGTAGGCGCCAACGTGCTCATCCCCGCCGAGCATCGCTTCCGGACGATGCGCCTGCGCGGCGAGCTGCTCGACGAGTGGCCCGTTTACCGCCCGCTCATCGACGCCGACAAGGTGATCAACGTGCCGGTCGCGAAGCACCACAACCTCGCGAAGTTCACGGCCGCGATGAAGAACTGGTACGGGATCCTCGGCGGTCGGCGGAACCGGCTGCACCAGTCGATCGACCTCTCGATCGCCGACCTCGCGACGTTCTTGCAGCCCACGCTCACCATCGTCGACGCGACGCGCGTCCTCGTCCGCAACGGCCCGCAAGGCGGCAACGTCGCCGACGCGAAGGACATGCACACCGTCCTCGCCTCGGTCGACCAGGTCGCGGCCGATGCCTACGCGTGCAGCTTGATCGGTGTCATGCGTGAAGAGGTTGGCTATCTGAAGCTCGGCGAGGAGCGCGGGCTCGGGACGACACGCTGGGAGACGCTGCGGCGCGCCGAGGTCTGATGGCTACCGACACGCACCCGACCGAGCCGGCGTCGAAGCCGGGCATGCTCCGCAGGCTGCAGAGCCGCCTCGCGCTGCGAAGCCGCGTCCGCCGTCTGTTCGCGAAGAAGAAGCGCCCCGGGTCGGGCATCGAGGCGCGCCCCATCATTCGCAAGCTCGTGTGGGCGCGTCGCGTCGCGCAGACCGGGTTCTTCGCGCTTTTTTGCTACTGGCTCTGTCACACGGGGTTTCGCGGCAGCTTCGCCTCGGCAGGAGAGCGGGTCCGCGTCGGGCAGCCGGTCGAGGGCTTCTTGCTCGCCGATCCGTTCGTCGCGCTGATGACGCTGCTGTCGACGCGCACGCTCTACCGAGGGCTCTACTGGTCGGTCGGGCTCATCGCGCTCACGCTCGTGTTTGGGCGCGTCTTCTGCGGGTGGATCTGCCCCTTCGGCACGCTCCATCATTTCTTCGGCTGGATCTTCCCGTCGCGCTACGGCAAGGGCTCGAACCGCATCGCCGAGAACCGCACGCACGCCGTCCGCCAGCGCGTGAAGTACTACCTGCTCTACGCGTTCCTTGGCGCGGCCGTGCTCGGCAGCGCCATCGGCGGGATGTTCGATCCGATCTGCATCGCGGTGCGCGCCATCGGCCTCGCGGTGCTCCCCGCCGCGCAGTACCTCGTCGGCGGCGCGAGCGAGCTCGCCACCCAGAGCAACGTCGGCCCCGTACAGGCGGGCAGCGACCTGGTCGTCGACTTTCTGTCGGCGCACGTCTGGCAGACGCGGCAGTTCTACTTCCACCAGGGCTGGCTCATCGGCGTGCTGCTCGTCGCGGTCTTGTTCATGAACCGCTTCATCCCGCGCTTCTGGTGCCGCGTGCTCTGCCCGCTCGGCGCGCTGCTCGGGGTGTTCTCGCGCTTCGCGCTCTTCGGGATGGAGAAGGACCACGCGAAGTGCACCGACTGCGACCTCTGCCTCGTGCACTGCCAGGGGGCGGACTCGCCGCAGGGCGGGGTGAAGTGGCGCCAGGACGAGTGCCACATGTGCATGAACTGCGAGGCCGCCTGCCCGGAGGACGTGATCAAGTTCCGCTTCCTCCCGGGACTCCGAAGCCGCAGCGGCGAGCCCGACACCGGCCGGCGCACGGCGCTCGCGGCGACGGCGGCAGGGGCGGTCGCGATCCCCGTCGCGCGGGCCGCCGACGCGCTCGAGGTGAACTACAGCGAGAAGGTCATCCGTCCACCGGGCTCGGTCGAAGAGCATGACTTCCTCGAGCGCTGCATCCGCTGCGCCGAGTGCATGAAGGTCTGCCCGAACAACGCGCTGCATCCGGCCTTCTTCGAAGCTGGGATCGAGGGGCTCTGGACCCCCATCCTCATCCCGCGCATCGGCTACTGCGAGCACTCGTGCGTGCTCTGCGGCGACGTCTGCCCGACCGGCGCGATCCAGAAGATCACCGAGGAGCAGAAGATGGGCATCGAACAGAAGCCCATCCGCATCGGCACCGCGTTCTACGATCAGGGCCGCTGCTTGCCCTGGTCGATGGCGACGCCATGCATCGTCTGCGAGGAGTTCTGCCCGACCTCGCCCAAGGCGATCTGGGTCGAGGAGGTCGAGGTCGCGAAGCGCGAGCAGAAGCCCGGTCCGGACGGCAAGGAGCCGCCCATGACGACGATCAAGGTGCAGCGCCCGCACGTCGACCCTGACCTGTGCATCGGCTGCGGGGCCTGCGAGAAGGTGTGCCCCGTGCAGGACGAGCCGGCGGTCTACGTCACGAACGTGGGCGAGACGCGCTCGAAGACGAACGTCATCCTGCTCGAGACCGAGAACTACAACCGCTCGTGAGCGCGGCGGTCGCGAGCGCCGCGGTCGCAGCTTTCACGCGCGCGCATCGGCGCTTGACATCCCCGGTAGGCCGACTAGCTTGCGCTTGCGCGGTGGAGCAGCCAGGTAGCTCGTCGGGCTCATAACCCGAAGGTCGTAGGTTCAAATCCTGCCCGCGCAACTAGGTCTGGAGCACGCCCCTGGTGAGGTCACCGGGGGCGATGTCCTTTGTGGGGCGGCAGAACTTCTTTGTGGCTCGCCGGAGTTCGTGAGGGCGCGGTAGGGCGGCGGGAGCCGGGCGCGCGCCCACGCGAGACGCGGCGGGCCTTCGCGCTCCGCGCCGCGCGGCCCCATCGCCTACGACGCGATGGTCGCGGCGATGGGCGGCTTTGCTGGTTAGAGGCCGGTTTTCTCGCGTATCCGCGCTGCGCGCCCCTTCGGATCCGGGTGG
>VGRJ01000139.1 GCA_016875405.1 Deltaproteobacteria bacterium
CGAGGCGGTCGACGCGGTCGATCGCGGGGAAGCGACGCCAGGACTCGGTGTGCCAGAGCTCGTCGGAGTGCGCGCCGATGCGAACGCCGAGCCCCTTGTTCGCCTTCGCGGCGTCGAGCTTCACCCCAACGACGGAGCCTGGCCTCGCGTACAGTCCGGTGCCACGCCAGACGTCCGCGCGCGCAGCCGCAAAGGCGTAGCGCTCGTCCCGACCGGTGTAGCTCGCGTCGATCGAGAGCGTACGAACGAGCGCAGACGCGTCGGCCGGGACCTCCCCCGGGAAGTCTGCCGCCGCGGCGTGCGCCGTCACCTTGCTCGCGGGGAGCTCACGGGCGAGCTTCGACTCGATGTGGAGCTCGAGCGCGGCGATCGGCATGCTCGCCGGCTCGATTGGCCATGCCTCGGACGGAATGGGGGGCGAGGCCGCCGCGAGGATCGTGACCACTTCGTCGAAGAAGTCGGTGAGGGCGATGGGCAGGACATCGACGGCAAAGCCGACGGTGCGCGCGCCGTGCCGCTGCGAATCGAGGTCGAGCGTCGCCTCGCCGGTGACGTGCTGGGCCAGCCGCACGAGCGCGCGCGTCGCGTGGTCGAGCGGGCCGGGAGCGACGGCGGCGAGCTCCGTCTTGCCCATCCCGGCGTAGCGATCGGTCACCACGATCCCGGCGGGCGCGAGCAGCCGATTGCCCGGATAGGCAAGCGCGACGGGACGGAAGGCGTCGGCGCTCGACCACGCCTGCCCGCCGGTGACGAGCCCGCCCCCTGCCGCAACGAACGATTCCAGCGCGGCGACCTCGGCGGCGGGCCGGTCCTCGTAGGTCGCGGTGACGAAGACGTCGACCTCTGCGAGCGCGGCGACGGCGGCATCCTTGATCACTGTCAACCCTTGCACCGCGAGCCAATTCGCGAGCGCGCCGAGCCCCGGCGCGAGCCCGACGACGGGGCTCTCCTTGCGACCGGCCCAGCGCACCGCGTTGCGCGCGAGTGTCTCGCGGTCGTCGTTTCCCTCGAAGCCTTCGGCGAGGAACGCCTCGTGTGCATAGGCGACCACCCTGCCCTCGCCGACGCGCGCCGCCGCGACGATCGCGCTGCCGTCGGCGTCGAGCGCGACCGGGAACGCGGTGTCGCCGTGCACCACCATCGCCGAGGGAACGGCGCCCCCCGCCTCGAGGAAGCTCACGCCCTCGACGAGCGCCAGGTAGTCCATGGCGGGATCGAACTCGCACCGCGGGGGCGCGGCCTCGCGGTCCTCGCATCGAAAGAGCGTCGGATCGCCGCAGCCCCCGTTGTCGGTCGCGCACTCGTCGATGTCGACGCACGCGCCACCCACCGGAGCCGTCCCCGGGTCACACGCGAGGCCACCCCCGGAGCCGCCGGGCTCGCCAGGAGCGTCATCGCCGCCGCAGGCGCCGACCAACGCGAGCCCGAGCGAGAGGACGATGGAGACCGCGGGGACGATCGGCGCGAAGCGACGCTGAGACATGAGACTCGAGCGTCGCATGAGTCGCGGCCGGCGAATATGGCTCTCGGCATCGGCCAGGCGGCGCTACGCTCCGGGTCATGACGATCGCGTGCCGTGCCGAGGTGACGATCCGTCGCCCCGTGGAGGAGGTCTTCGAGAAGGCGGCCGGCCGCACCGATGGCCTCGCGCGCTACTTCGTCGGAAATCCGCCGCTCGTCCCGGCGATCCGGTCGGCGCGCCTGCTCGACCGCGCGGATCCGCCCGTCGCCGGCGCGCTGCGCGAGGTGAGGCTCGGTGACGGCTCGCGCATCGTCGAGCGCGTCCTCGCCTTCGAGGCGCCGCGCCTCCACCGCTACGAGATGGCCGAGATGAACCGCCTGCAGCGCCTCCTGTGCTCGAACATGGTCGGCGAGTGGCGCTTTGAACCGAGCGGCGACAAGACCCGAGTGGTGTGGGACTACGCCATCCACGAGCGCGGGCTCGCGGGCAAGCTCCTCGGCAAGCTCGTCGGTCGGAGCTTCGAGCGGGCGATGCAGCGCTGCCTCGACGAGCTGGCGCGCGACCTCGCCACTTGACGCGCATCAACTCGCGGACGCCGGGTACCCAGCCCGAGCGGCGGCGTCCACGAGCGCATCGACGGGGATGTCGTCGGCGTGTCGTACGCGGGCAGAGCCCGACAGGTCGACCGACACCTCGGAGACGCCCGCCACGCCGCGGAGCGCCTTCTCGACGCGCGCGACGCACTTGCCGCAAGTCATCCCCGACACCCGAAGCCTCGTCTCGATCTCGCTCATGGTCCCGCCCTCGGCATGGGTTGCACTCCCCGCGCGGCGGGAAATCTGCGCGGTCCCGGCGCGCGGGGCAAGCGCTAGGATGAGCTCGTGCGCGCGCCCGACGATGACGACACGACCGCGATGACGCTCGTGCTGGCGATCGGGGGGATGAGCTGCGCGAGCTGCGTCTCGCACGTCGAGCGCGCGCTTCGAAGCGTCCCCGGCGTGCGCTCGGCCGAGGTGAACCTCGTCACCGAGCGCGCCACGATCCGGGCCGACGCGACGGTGAGTCCGAGTGTGCTCGAGAGCGCGGTCGTGGACGAGGGCTATACCGCGAGCCGCGTCGACGACGCTCCGACGACGGCGAGCCTCGGGGACGCGAGCGACGGCGCGGCGCCCAGTGGTGCGGAGCGGCGCCCCCTCCTCGTCTCGGCCGCCCTGTCGCTTCCGCTCCTCGCGCTGGGGATGGCGCACGGGCTCGTGCCCGAGCCCCTCGAGCGCGCGTCGCGTGCGCTCCAGCTCGTGCTCGCGACCGCGGTGTTGTTCGGCCCTGGGCGAAGGTTCCTCGCGGCCCTCGGCTCCCTCGCCCGCCGTCGGGCTGCGGACATGAACACGCTGATTGCGCTCGGAGCAGGCTCGGCGTGGGCGTACTCGACCGTCGCGACGCTTGCGCCGCAGCTCTTCGCGCACGCGGACCACGGTCGTCGACCGCACGTGTACTTCGAGGCCGTGGGCGCGATCGTGAGCTTCGTGCTGCTCGGCAAGGCGCTCGAGGGCCGCGCGAAGCGACGCCTTCAGGACGCGGTGCGAGGCCTGCTCGCGCTCGTCCCCGCGACGGCGTGCCGCTTGGCCGACGACGCGGGGGGGAGCGACGACGAGGTCGCGCTCGACGCGCTACGGATCGGCGATCGTGTGCTCGTGCGACCGGGCGCGCGGATCCCGAGCGACGGCGTGGTGCTCGAGGGCACCTCGGCGCTCGACGAGTCGATGCTCACGGGCGAGAGCGTCCCGGTCGACAAGCAGCCAGGCGCGAGGGTCTACGGCGGGACCGAGAACCAGAGCGGCGCGCTCGTCGTCCGCGTCACCCGCCTCGGGGCCGAGACGGCGGTGGCCCGCATCGCGCGAGCGGTCGAGGAGGCGCAGGGCTCGAAGGCCCCGATCGCTCGGCTCGGCGATCGCGTGGCCGCGGTGTTCGTTCCATGCGTCGCGTGCGTCGCGCTCACCACGCTCGCGTTCTGGCTCGCGCGCGATTCAAGCGCCCCCGGCGTCGCTGACGCGCTCGAGCGCTTCGTCGCGGTGCTCGTGATCGCGTGCCCCTGTGCGGTCGGCCTTGCGACCCCGGCCGCCGTCGCGGTCGGCACCGGACGCGGCGCCGAGCTCGGCGTCTTGTTTCGAGGGGGCGAGGCGCTCGAGGCCGCGAGCCGCGTCGATGCCGTGGTGCTCGACAAGACCGGGACGCTGACCGAAGGGCGGCTCGAGGTCGTCGAGGTCGTGCCCTGCGGGAGCCGGACCGCGCGCGCCGTGCTCGCGTTGGCGGCAGCCGCGGAGTACGCGAGCGAGCACCCGGTCGGGCGGGCGCTCGTCGCGGGCGCTCGACGCGAAGGCGAGGCGTTGTCCAGCGTCCACGACTTCTCGAGTCGCAGCGGCGCAGGCGTGAGCGCGATGCTCGAGGGGCACGAGGTGCGCGTAGGCACGCCGAGCTTCGTGTCGGAGCTCGGGGCCGAGCCGTCGCGGCTCGCCGTCCGCGCGGACAAGCTCGCCTTGCAGGGTCGGACTGTCGTGTTCGTCGCGCACGGCCGTGACCTCGCGGGTCTCGTCGCGCTCGCGGATCGCGCTCGGACCGGAGCGCGCGCGGTGGTCGAGGAGCTCCGCTCGGCGGGCCTCCGCGTATCGATGCTCTCGGGCGACCGAGCGGCCACGGCTCGAGCGCTCGCAGAGGAGCTCGGCATCGACGATGTGACGGCGGAGGTGCGCCCCGAAGAAAAGGCGGCCCGCGTTCGCGCGCTGCAAGAGGCCGGGCACCACGTCGCGATGGTGGGAGACGGCGTGAACGACGCGCCGGCCCTGGCCGCAGCCGACTTGGGCGTGGCCGTCGGCGGTGGGGCGGACGTGGCGCTCGCCGCGGCCGACGTCGCGCTCCTCGGCGAGGGCCTCGCTGGCCTGCCGGTCGCGCTCGGCCTCGCGAGGGCCACCATGCGCACGATCCGAGGCAACCTGGTCTGGGCGTTCGCCTACAACGTGGTCGGGATCCCCATCGCGGCAGGAGCGCTCTACGGCGCACTCGGGTGGCAGCTCTCGCCGGTGCTCGCGAGCGCGGCGATGTCGCTCTCGAGCGTGTCGGTGCTCGTGAACTCGCTGCGGCTTCGGGGCTTCGGGCGAGCCTGACCGACGCCCCACGCGCACGCGATTCCGTGCTACGCCGGCGGCGCTGCGCGACGGACGCGCACCCCGAACCGAGCGAGACCATGACCACTTCCACCATCTACTGGACCGAGATCGACGAGGCCCCCGCGCTGGCGACCTACTCCCTGCTGCCGATCGTGCAGGCCTTCACGAAGGGCACCGGTGTGAACGTGGAGACGCGCGACATTTCGCTCGCAGGCCGCATCCTCGCGAATTTCCCAGACGCCCTCCGCCCCGAGCTGCGCATCGGCGATCACCTCGCGTTCCTCGGCGAGCTGACGCTTCGCCCCGACGCGAACATCATCAAGCTCCCCAACATCTCGGCGTCGATCCCGCAGCTGAAGGACGCGATCAAGGAGCTGCAGGCACAAGGCTTCGCCGTCCCGGATTACCCCGAGGCTCCGAAGGACGACGCCGAGAAGGCTCTTCAAGCGCGCTACGCGAAGGTGCTCGGCAGCGCCGTGAACCCCGTGCTCCGCGAGGGCAACTCGGATCGTCGCTCTCCCGCGTCGGTGAAGGCGTTCTCGCGCAAGAACCCGCACCGTCTCGGCAAGTGGTCGTCGGACTCGAGGTCGCATATCGCCCACATGAGCGACGGCGATTTCTTCGCGAGCGAGCGCTCCTTTACGGCCGAGAAGGCACTGCGCCTCCGGTTCGAGCACGTCGCGAAGGACGGCGCGGTGTCGGTCCTGAAGTCCGGGCTCTCGGTGACCGAGGGCGAGATCGTCGACAGCTCGGTCATGAACGTCGCCAAGCTGCGTGCATTCCTCGAGCGCGAGCTCCAGGACGCGAAGGACAAGGGTCTGCTGCTCTCGCTCCACCTCAAGGCGACCATGATGAAGGTCTCCGATCCGGTGATGTTCGGGCACGCGGTGAGCGTCTACTTCAAGGACGTCTTCGCGAAGCACGCCGAGACCTTCGCCTCGCTCGGCGTGAACCCGAACAACGGCCTCGGCGACCTCTACTCCAAGCTCGCCGCGTTGCCCGCCGACAAGAAGGCCGAGATCGAAGCCGACCTCAAGGCGACCTACGAGACGCGCCCGCTCCTCGCGATGGTCGACTCCGACAAGGGCATCACGAACCTGCACGTCCCGAACGACGTCATCATCGACGCCTCGATGCCTGTCGTGGTGCGCGACTCGGGCAAGATGTGGGGCCCCGACGGGAAGCTCGCCGACACCAAGGCGCTGATCCCCGACCGAAGCTACGCCTCGATCTACCAGGCAGTCCTCGACGACTGCCGCGCCCACGGCGCCTACGATCCAAGCACCATGGGCAGCGTCCCGAACGTCGGGCTCATGGCGCAGAAGGCCGAGGAGTACGGCTCGCACGACAAGACCTTCCTCGCGAAGTCCGCCGGGACGATCCGCGTCGTCGACGAGGCGACCGGCGCCACCCTGCTCTCGCAGGAGGTCGAGCCCGGAGACATCTTCCGGGCCTGCCAGACGCGTGACCTTCCGGTCCGCGACTGGGTGAAGCTCGCTGTCCGCCGCGCCCGCGTCACCGGCGCCGTCGCGGTCTTCTGGCTCGACGAGGCGCGCGCGCACGACGCCGAGCTCATCAAGAAGGTGAAGGCGTACCTCGGCGACCACGACACGAGCGGCCTCGACCTTCGTATCCTGGCGCCGGCCGACGCGATGCGCGTCTCGCTCGAGCGCATTCGCAAGGGTGAAGACACGATCTCGGTGACCGGAAACGTCCTTCGTGATTACCTCACCGACCTCTTCCCGATCCTCGAGATCGGCACCTCGGCGAAGATGCTCTCGGTCGTGCCGCTGCTCGCGGGCGGTGGTCTGTTCGAGACAGGCGCCGGCGGCTCGGCCCCGAAGCACGTGCAGCAGTTCCAGAAGGAGGGGTACCTGCGCTGGGACTCGCTCGGCGAGTTCTCGGCCCTCGGCGCGTCCCTCGAGCACATCGCGCTGTCTTCCGGCAACGCGCGCGCTGCGGTGCTCGCGGACTCGCTCGACGTGGCGATCGGGCGCTTCCTCGACAACAACAAGTCGCCCGCGCGCAAGGTCGGCGAGATCGACAACCGCGGCAGCCACTACTACTTGGCGCTCTACTGGGCCGAGGCCCTGGCCGCCCAGAGCAAGGACGCCGAGCTCGCCACGCGCTTCGCGTCCGTCGCGAAGAGCCTCGGAGAGAACGAGGCGACCATCAACGCCGAGCTCATCGCCGCGCAGGGCAGGCCCGTCGACATGGGTGGCTACTACCACCCGGATCCCGCGAAGGTCGGCGCCGCGATGCGGCCGAGCAAGACGCTGAACGCGCTCGTCGACGGCCTCGCCGGCTGAAAAAAAGGGCGCGCCGCCCTCTTCGTGCCGCAGACGGCGGCCAACCGAAGGGAGCGACGCGCCGGAACCGAGCCGCGACGCGCGCATGCCTCTCCCACCTCGGAGCACCGACGTCGTCGGCGTCGATCCCGACCGCCCCGACGAGGCGATCGTGCGTGAAACGGCGCACATCCTCGCACGGGGCGGGCTCGTCGCGCTGCCGACCGAGACCGTGTACGGCCTCGCCGCGTGCGCCGACGAGCCTGCCGCGGTCTCGCGCGTCTTCGAGGCCAAGGGTCGTCCCGCGACGAACCCGCTCATCGTCCACGTGGCGAGCCTCGCGGCCGCGCGCGACCTCGCCGAGGATTTTCCGCCCGCGGCCGAGTCGCTCGCGGCGCGTGCCTGGCCGGGCCCGCTGACGCTAGTCGTCCGGCGTCGACGCGAGCGCGTGCCGGACGTCGTCACGGGCGGCGGGCCGACGGTCGCGCTGCGCGTCCCCGCGCACCCGGTCATGCTCGCGGTCTTGCACGCACTCGGCCGTCCGCTCGCCGCGCCGAGCGCGAATCGCTTCCAGACGCTCTCGCCCACCACCGCCGCCCACGTCTTACGGAGCCTCGACGGCCGCATCGAGCGCGTCCTCGACGCGGGCCCCACGGCGCACGGCCTCGAGTCCACGGTGGTCGACGCGACGACCACGCCACCGCGCGTGCTGCGCCCGGGCCCGATCCCTCTCGACCTGCTCCGCGAGTGGCTTGGAGCCGACGTCACGGCTCGCGACGCGCGCGTCGACGAACACGAGGGACCGCTCCCCTCGCCGGGCATGCTGCGCCGTCATTACGCGCCGGCGACTCGGCTCGTGGTGGTTCGAGCCGATGCGCTCGAGGAGGCGCTCCGGTCGCTGGGGCCCAACGCCGCGGTGATGACGCGGCGCGCGCGCGCGCTGGGTGGAAGGCGGGTGGTCGCCCTCCCCGACGACCCGGTCGCCTACGGAGCCATGCTCTTCGCGGCGCTTCATCGGCTCGACGACGAAGGACACGAGGTGCTCGTCGTCGAGGCCGTCCCCGACGACGAGGCGTGGGCCGCGGTGCGGGATCGCCTGTCGCGCGCCGAGAGCTGAAGGCACGCCCCGACATCGAGGCCGCCGCGCGCGGAGTCGTCTCGAGGCGGGGGCCCGCTTCCCCCGGCCGTCACCTAAGACACCTCGTTCATGGGGGGCGCGACGCTCTCCGAGGCGGTCGTCGTGGGAGCGTCGAGGGCACGACCTTCGGCGATCCATTGCCCGCGGAGGTACACCACACCGTACGCCAGCGCGCCCGCGAACGCGGTGGCGGCGACGCACTGAAAGAGGCCGAGCAGGCTCACCTTCAGGACGAGCACCGCGACGAGACACACGGGCAACTGGAAGGCGAGCAGGACGCCGACGTCCACACGAAACGCCGTCCTGGCGGCCTTCGCGGCCGTGATCGCGTTCCCGAGGACGACCCCGATGCCAAGGCCGAGGTAGCTCTTTCCAACGATGCGCAAGTAATCGAGCCCGATCGCGACCGGCGCGTCTTCCTTGCCGAAGAAGCGCAGCACCTCTTGCCCGTAGCAGCCCAAGAGCGCGAAGAACGCGATGTTCATGAGCGCGTCGTAAGCCGCCGCGATGATGCCCGCGCGCTTCGCTCGTGCGTCTTGGTTCGCGCCGAGGTTCTGGCCGACGAACGTCTGCGCAGCTCCGCCCCACCCCATCGCCACGAAGAGCGCCACCGAGTCGACCCGGAAGACGAGCCCCATCGCGGTAGTGGCGGTCTGGTCAGCCTCGGTCGAGTAGAACCGCGCGACGAGCGAGTTCACGAGCAGCATCGCGGCGATGCGCAAGACGAACTGCGCGCTCGTCGGCCACGCGAGGCTCATGAGCGCGCGGAGCTCCTTGCGCGACGGCTTGCGGGCGGTGGGCTCCGGGACGACGTCGAAGCGCCGCACGAGGACGAAGAAGCTCGGGACGAGAACGAGCGCGCGCGCGACGACCGTCGCCCACGCGGCGCCTGGCATTCCCATGGCCGGCACCCCGAGCGTGCG
>VGRJ01000140.1 GCA_016875405.1 Deltaproteobacteria bacterium
AGAACGTCGCTCTCCACTGGGTGCGTGACGAGGACGTCGCGCCACTCTACGAGCATCTCCGAGCCATCTCGCTCGCGGAGCCCGACGTCGGCAGCGTCGCGGACGTTGGCAGTTGCCCTGGCGCCGAGTCTTGCAAGCTTGCCGTGACTCAGTCGCGCGGCGCCGCCCAGCTCCTCGGCGACGCGTTTCGCGCCGATCGCGCCTTCATCGATCGCGCCGCCGGGCTCGGCATCCGCATCAGCGGTTGCCCCAACGGCTGTGGTCTCCACCACGTCGCGCCGATCGGCTTCCAGGGTGGGATGCGCAAGATCGGCGGCCGCGCGGCGCCGTTCTATACGGTGTACGCGGGCGCCGCGGTCGAAGGCGACGCCACCTTTGGGCGGATCATCGGCAAGGTGCCGGCTCGTCGTGTCGTTGACGTTGTCCAGGCGCTCGTCGCGTCGTACGAGGAGAAGCGTCTCCCGGGCGAGCGCGCCGACGAGTACCTCGCGCGGGCATCGACCGCCGAGCTTCGAGCGGTGGTCGCGCCGATCGAGGCGATCGATGGCGACTCGGTGACCCCCGAGGACTTCATCGACATCGGCGATCAGGAGGCCTTCCGCGGCGAGACCTCCGAGGGTGAGTGCGCGAGCTGAGGCGCCGGCCTGTGTCCCGGTCAAAACTCGAAGTAGTGCTGCAAGCTGAGGTAGCGCTCGCCGGTATCGGGAAAGACCGTCACGACGCGCTGCCCCGGCTGCATGCGTGATGCGATGTCGAGCGCCACATGCGCCGCCGCGCCAGCCGAGATCCCGGCGTTGATCCCCTCGAGCGCGCCGAGTCGCTTCATCGCTTCGAAGGCCTCGCTTTCGCGCACGCGGACGACGTCGTGCAACACGCTCCGATCGAGCACCTTCGGGACGAACCCAGCACCAATTCCTTGGATTTTGTGCAGCCCTGGTCGCTCGCCCGAGAGCACCGCCGAGGCATCGGGCTCGACCGCGATGATGCGCGCGCCCGGGCACCGCTCGCGGAGTACGCGTCCGACGCCGGTGATCGTTCCGCCCGTGCCGACGCCTGCGACGAACGCATCGATGCGACCGCCCGTCGCCTCGAGGAGCTCCTCGGCTGTCGTCACTGCGTGAACGCTTGGGTTGTTCGTATTCTCGAACTGCCGCGGCACGAAAGCGCCCGGGGTTTTTGCGGCGAGCTCGTCGGCTTTGCGGACCGCACCCGCCAAATCCTCCTTGGCAGGTGTCAAGACAACCTCCGCGCCCAGCCGCCTCACGAGGTAGATTCGCTCGAGGCTCATCGAGTCGGGCATCACGATCACGCAGCGGTAGCCGCGTGCGGCGCACACCATCGCGAGTCCGATCCCGGTGTTGCCGCTCGTCCCCTCGATCACGGTGCTGCCGGGTCCGAGCCGACCCTCGGCTTCAGCCGTGAGCACCATGCGGTACGCGACGCGGTCCTTTGCGCTCCCTCCTGGATTCATCCCCTCGAGCTTGGCGACGACCTCAGCGCCGCCTTTGGGTGCGATGCGGCCGAGCCTCACGAGCGGCGTCCGCCCGATGAGTTCGAGCACGCTGTTCGCGATGGTCGCGCGCGGCGTCGCCCGCTCGTCCGTCATCGCCACCGCTCCGAAAGCTCGAGCGCGGCGAAGGTGAGGAGCGCCGCGAGAAGAGGGGTAATGGCCCACAAGGCCAGCATCGACCGCGTCTTCTTGCCGGCGAAGAGCCCAGCGCGTCCGTCCTTCACGAGGACGACCCCCAGCACCGCCGCCGCGTTCAGCTGCACGAGCGATTGAGGCAATCCGAGGCTCGAGGCGACGACGAGCAGGCTCGCGACGATCGCGTTGCACGCGGTGGCCGTGACGAGACCGAGCGGCACGAGATCCCGGGCGATCGTGTCCGCGGGCCCCGTGAAGAGCCGCGCGCCGACCCCGAACAGGGGTGACAGGAGGACCATCCCCGTCCCGACGTCGAGGGCACCGGCGGCCGAGAGCGGCGCGACGGCGTTGGCCACGTTGTTCGCGCCGATCGCGAACGCGACGTAGCAGGCGCTCGCGAGCGCGAGCCCGTGGGCAACACGCCGGTGACGCATCAACCAGCCGTGGACCTCGAAGCTCTTCGCGCCGCGGAGCGGATACATCGCGCGGATGACGAGCGCGCTCAACCCGAACGAGGCAAGCGGCAGAAGGAGCCACGCCGGCAGCAGCCGATGGGTCAACGTGCGCGTGAGCAAGGCTCCCTGCTGCACGCCGAGCGCGACCAGGGCCGCGATCATCACCCACGAGGTCGACTGCGGGATCGCGGCGACGTTGGCGACCAGCATCGCCACGTTGGTCGCGAGCAAGACGACCAGGGTCGCCCGGGTGTCGAACCGCTCCATCGGCACAATCCCTGACGAGAGCGTCTTCGCGACCGTCGGTCCGAGCGTGAGGGCGCCAAGGATGACGAAGCCGGCGAAGAGCCAGCGGGCGCGAGGGGCGTCGACGACACGTGCGCCGAGCGCCGCACCGAACGACGGCGCGAGCCCAGACGCACCCATATTGAGCGCGAACCACGCACCGAGGACCCCGAGCACGAGGTGAGCGAGGGTCATCGGACGGAACGCCACCTCAAGAGGGTCCACCTTCAAGGCGCGGGCACGCGGCCGACGCTTCGCAAATGCGGCCGACGAGGCGTCGACGGCGCTCAGGGATTGGTACCCCGTCGATCTTCCAGCGCGCGCGCTCCTCATCGGCGAGCGCGAGCCACGACTCGAGCATCGCCTCGCTCGGCAGCGCCTCCTCGAGGAGCTGGCGGAGGAAGCCCACGAGAGCTGGAGCCCGTCCGTCGCTCGACAGCGCGATCGTCACGCCACCTCGCGTGAACACTGCCGGGGAGTGGGCGTCGGTCGAGGCGACGTCGTCGACGGCGAGGAGCAGCAGGCGGCGCGCGTGCGCCCACGCCCTCACCTCGCGAGCGATCTCGCGGGGCGTGGCGGTTACCACGAACGTCACGTCATCGAGATCCGTCTCCGCAACCGCTCGCTCGCAGAGCTCCGCACCAGCCTCTTGCGCGAGCTGGCGCACCTCGGGAGTGAATTGCTTCGCCACGACGCGCACGTGCGCACCTGCTCCTAGGAGCGACGAGAGCTTTCCGAGGGCGATCGGGCCTGCGCCCACGAGCAGCACGCGGCGGCCCTCGAGGCGCAGCGAGAGCGGTAGACCCGGTGTCGTCGTCACGTGTCGCTCCCGGCGCGCGGCGTCACACGGGCCGGATGGAGCCCGCACTCCTTGTGGGCCGGGTCCTCCCACCACCAGCGTCCCGCACGAGCGTCTTCTCCAGGAGACACGGCTCGCGTGCATGGGGCACAGCCGATCGAAGGGTAGCCGCGACCGTGCAGAGGGTGCACGACGACCCTGCGTCGCTCGACCTCGGCCCGAAGCTCGACATCGTTCACCAGCGCGAGCGGGTTCACCTTCGCGAGACCGCCGTGCGCCTCGTCGCGCTCGAGCACCGGAAGCTCGGCGCGGGTGACGGCCTGCGTGCGCCGCTGCCCGGTCATCCAAGCGGAGGCGCCGAGGAGCGCTCGCCCGAGCGGCTCGACCTTCCGCACGGCGCAGCACTCGCGCCGAGCTTCGGTGGACGCGAAGAACGACAGCGCACCTTTCGCGCGCAAGAGCGGCTCGAGTCGCTCCGGCGAGGGGAACTTTACGTCGAACTCCAGATCGTAGCGCTCGCGGAGCGCCTCGAGCACCTGATACGACTCCTCGTGAAGGCGTCCGGTGTCGAGCACGAAGACGGACGGCGAGCGCTCGCGCGCGAGGCCGAGCTTCGCGGCGCGCTCGGCCACGGCGTCGACGAGCAAGCAATCCTCGACTGCCAAGCTGCAGGCGATGCGGAGCGAGTGGCCGAAGCGCTCGACCGCCCAGTCGACCCAGTCGACCCAGGCGGCGGTCGCCTCGGGCGGGGACCCTGTCGACACCATGTGCACAGAATATCCGGCGGACTGTTGCTATGCAAGACAGATGTCCTGTAAACTGAATGCCGTGAAAGTCGGAGCGAACCTGCACCTGCGTCGCCTCGAGGACGAGGCCATCCACGTGTTCCGTGAGGCGTGCGCCGAGCGCGAACGCCCCGCGCTCTTGTTCTCGGGCGGGAAAGACTCGATCGTTCTCCTGCGCCTCGCCGAGAAGGCGTTCCGCCCGGGGCGTTTTCCTTTTCCGCTCCTACACGTCGACACGGGCCAGAACTTCGACGAGGTCCTCGCCTTTCGGGACGCGAAGGTGGCCGAGCTCGGCGAGCGCCTCATCGTCGCGAAGGTCGAGGACTCGATCGCACGCGGCACGGTGCAGGACGAGACCGGTCCGCGGGCCAGCCGGAATCGCCTCCAGTCGGTGACCTTGCTCGAGGCGGTGGACGAGCACCGCTTCGACGTCCTCTTCGGCGGGGCTCGCCGTGACGAGGACCGCGCCCGCGCCAAAGAGCGCATCGTGAGCGTACGGGATGAGCTCGGCCAGTGGGAGCCGAGCAAGCAGCGCCCCGAGCTCTGGCAGGTGTTGAATCTCCACGTGCGGAGCGGGCAGCACCTGCGCGTTTTTCCGATCTCGAACTGGACCGAGCTCGACGTGTGGCAGTACATCGCGGACGAAGACCTCGCGCTCCCCTCGATCTACTTCGCCCACGAGCGTGCGGTGTTCGAGCGTGGTCGAATGATCTACGGCGTGACCGACGCCATGCAGCCGGGACCGGGCGAGGTGCCGTTTCGAACCTCGGTGCGCTTCCGAACGGTCGGTGACGCGACGTGCACCGGCGCGGTGCGCTCCACGGCATCGACGCTCGACGAGGTGATCGCGGAGATCATCGCGGCCGACGTGACGGAGCGAGGCGCGACGCGTGCGGACGACCAGTTCAGCGAGGCCGCGATGGAAGACCGAAAGCGCGAGGGCTACTTCTGATGAGCGACCCTACTCACCCTACGCTCGACACGCTGATCTGCGCGACGGCGGGCAGCGTCGATGATGGCAAGAGCACGTTGATCGGCCGCATCTTGCTCGACGCGCGCGCCTTGATGCGCGACCAGCTCGCGCACATCGAAGAGGTCAGCGCTCGCCGTGGCTTCTCGCGCACCGAGCTCGCGCTGGTCACCGATGGTCTGCGCGCCGAGCGCGAGCAGGGGATCACCATCGACGCCGCGTGGCGCTACTTCGCGACGCCGCGCCGCCGCTTCGTGCTCGCGGACACTCCGGGTCACGTCCAGTACACGCGCAACATGGTGACCGGCGCGTCGCAGGCCGACGCCGCGATCGTCCTCATCGACGCCGAGCGAGGCCTCACCGAGCAGACGCGTCGGCACCTTGCGATCACCGCGCTCTTGCGCGTGCCCGTCGTGTTCGTGGTCGTGAACAAAATGGATCGCGTCGCCTTCGACGAGGTGCGCTTCGAGGCGCTCGCCGCGGACGCACGGCGGCACGTCGAGGCGCTGCCGTGGGAGACGCGGCTGCGATTCATCCCGGTGTGTGCGCTCGACGGAGACAACGTGGTGGAGCGCTCGACGCGGATGCCTTGGTACGACGGCCCCGCGGTGCTCGAGTCGCTCGAGACCGTGCGCGTCGCGCCATCGAGGCTCGGTGCCGGCGTGTTGCCGGTCGCGTGGGTGATTCGACCGCAGCGCGAAGATTTCGCGACGTTCCGGGGCCTCGCAGGTCGACTCGTTGGCGGCGGCTTGGCCGTCGGCGACCGAGTGCTCGTCGCTCCCGGGATGCTCGAGAGCACGGTCACGCGGATCGACCGCCACGTGACCGGCGCCCTCGGCGGACAGGCCTCCGCGGAGTCCGGCGAGTCGATCGTCGTGAGCCTCGCCGACGACGTGGACGCGGGTCGGGGCGCTTACGTCGTGCAAGGCGCGGCGCTGCCCGAGGGGCTCGAGCTCCGTCAGAGCGTGACCCTCGACGTGGCGTGGCTCACGACCCGACCGGCGCGCGCGGGCATGCGCCTGTGGCTCAAGCACCAGAGCCGCCGCGTGCAGGCGAAGCTCGTCGGCGTCACGCATCGCCTCGATGTCTCGACGGGCGCCACCACCGCGACCGACGAGCTCAAGCTGAACGATCTCGGTCGACTCCAGGTCGTGCTCGGCGAGCCGATCCTCGCGACCGCCTACGCGCAGGATCGGGCGCTCGGCAGCGCGCTGCTCGTCGACCCGGCGGACGGCGAGACCGTCGCGGCGACGATGCTGGTCACCGACGCCGGCTGAATTGCGGGGCCTCGCCGGCCTGCAACGTGGCGGCGCACCGAGCCGCCGCGACCAAGGCCTCCTCGCGTGAGCCTTGAGCCCGCAATCGTGCATCGTGGCCGTAGTCAATCCACCTTGGGTCACACGCTTCGCCACGCAGGGGGGCGTCCCAACTCTGCCTTCGCCAGCACATCATCGTCGCGTCGACTCGCTGGTGGCCTCATCACACGACAGGCGAGTTTGGGAAAGCAACACCAGCCACGTGAGCTTCGGCTCCGCCGGAGCAGTGAGCTCGCAACGACGACTCCCACCGCCGCCGCGAGGGGATCTCGTGCTACGAATGACCACGAAGGACGCCATGACGGACGTCGAGAAGGTCACTCCGAGCCCCTTGGCGACCGCTGCCGTCGCCGTGGGGCGGGCCGTCGCGCGTGCGTCGCTCTGGACGGCCAAGAAGTTCGCTTACGCCTACCGTTCCGTCGATCCTGACGTGCAGCGACATCTCGTGCACGGTCCGCTCGTTGGGTTCGGCCTCTTGCTGCCGAGCTCGAAGACGATCGAGGCAAAGCCCGACGACGGGTATCGGCCGCTTGTCTTCGTGCATGGGATGGGCGGCGATCCGACGAACTTCTACGCGATGCGCGGCTTCTTCTCCGCCGTCGGTCGTCGTCGATCCTACGCGGTGGACCTCTCGCGGTGCGTCGACCTGTGCGCCATGGCCGAGGTCGTCGCGGCCTTCGTGCGCGAGGTGCGTGCGGTGAACGGCCTTGCCGCCGACGAACGCGTCGACATCGTCGCGCACAGCCAGGGCGGGCTCGCGACGCGCTACGCCTTGCTCGACCCCGCGTTTGCCTCGCTCGTTGGGACGGCGGTGACCATGGGTACACCGCACGCCGGAACGCACGCCGCGCGCTTCTCCGGCACCGCGCAGGGACGCGATCTCCGTCCCGACGCCGAGGCGATTCTGCGCCTGCGATCCCAGCTCCCGTGGACGTGCCCCGTCCGGCTCGTCTGCTTCTGGAGCCGCAACGATCTGCTCGTCTTGCCTGCCGAGGCGGCTTTCGTGGAGGGCGCCGAGGCGGTCGAGTGCGCGGGCGCGACCCACCTTTCGTACCTGCTCGATCCCCAATGCTGGCAGGCGGTCTGGGATCGACTGCAGCTTGATCGGGCGAGCGCCGCCGTCGTCCCTTGATGGGTCGCTCGCGGGGTGGCGTCGCGGCGGGGGCTCGAAGCGCTCGGTGCCCGCGGCGGGTCGGCAGTCGGGCGCTTGCGAGGGCAGGGTGGCACCGAAATGACCGATCGCAACGGCGCCGCTTCCGAGCAGCGCCGCACCGAAGCCGGTCACGAGCACGTTGCCTGCGGTGTCGGGCTCCGAGTCGCGGGTCACGGTCGTGTTTTCGACGAGCACCTGCCGCGTCCGCGTGCAGGAAGACAGCCACGTCACCCCGAGGCGGAGCTCGACCGAGCCATCGGGGCGCACGGCTCGTCGGAACGCCGCCGTCAGGGAGGGGCCCGCTCGCCCTCGACCGTCTCGCCGACCCTCCGCAAGGCGCGCTCGGTCACCTGCGGCACCGACGACACAGGCCGCGTGCAGCCGCTCATCGTGAGGATGAGCCCGGTCGCTGCGAGCGCGAGCATGCTGGGCAAGCGATCGCCCTTCGCCGGCGAAAGCGAATGCAAAGGACGAGTCATGTTGTGCCCAGCAAGCGAACGCCATTCGCCGACGCGCGCGCGTCGCGGTTACTCGAGCGTACGGCGCGTACCCGAGGGAGACCGAGCCTGAGCGCGGCCTCCCCGCGGACGGCCGAGCCCGCTCGTGTCGGCGGCCAGAGCAGGCGGCGTCGCCGTCCTCGCGCTCGGATCAGAAGGCGTAGCCCGCCGAGATCATCGGGAGCGGGATGTAGCCAAAAGTGGCGTAGTTGATGCTCGCGCCGATGCGGAACAAGAAGCCCCCGTCGAGCGGGTGGTAGCGGTAGCCGATCGTGCTCGAGGGATACGCGGCGAAGCTGTCCCAGTCGGAGTCGCCGTACCCCTCCTCATGGAGCACTCCAAAGCTCAGGCCCAGAGCGTATTCGAACGAGTGCGCCGAGTTTGCGGGGCCCGCCAGGAGGTGTGCCACGAGCTCGCCGCCATAC
>VGRJ01000141.1 GCA_016875405.1 Deltaproteobacteria bacterium
GACTCCTTGCTTCATCGAGCACGAGCGATCGAGCACGACGAGGAGGTTCGGGGCGATGGGCTCGATCGTCACCTCCTGGCTGCCGCAGCCGCCGCCCGGCACGCAGAGCTTCTTGTCGAGGTCGCACGTGAGGCCCTCGTCGCAGTCGTCGTCGGCCGCGCACGTGCCGTTCGGGAGGCACGTGCTCGAGGAGCTGCAGAACTCGCCGTCGGGACAGGCAGGATCGCATCCCACGACGAGCCCGCCGCCGACGCCCGCCTCGGAAGACGACCCCGCGAGGGCTCCGCCGCTCCCGCCTGCGCCGCTCGCGACCGTCGCACCGAACATCGTCGTGTCTGCCTCGCCGCAGGCCTGCGCGGTGACGAGCGCCGACGAGAGGAGGGCCGTGCCGACGACGAGGCGGTTCTTTCGCATGAGCTGATTTATAACACCGTCGAAGCGGCTCAACACCGGTCGCGTGACCGGTCCGCCTCACGCCAAACTCCGCGCGGCGTCGAGCGAGGGCTCAGTCCGGGGTCGGGACGTCGCAGCCGTAGACCACGTCGACGTCCATGACCAAGCCGTTCTTGACCTTCTCGCAGGTGGCTCCGTAGAACGTCACGGTGTTGGTCGTCTTGTCGTAGTCCCAGCCGTCCGCGTGCGTCGCATCCTGGGGGATCTTGGCAGGGTCGTTGTTGAGGAAGACCGACAGCTTCGAGGGGTCTTCGGGGACTTTGTCGAGCTCGTAGCTGCAGCTCAGCGTGAGCACGGCGATCGACGCGAGCGCCTGATCGAGCGCGGCCCCGTCGGCCGCGTCGTAGTACTGCAACGACGGGTTGTTCACCGGCGTCCCGCCCGCGTTCGCGAACGAGTTGAGGGCGTCGATGTCGAGGCCCTGCCCGCCGGCAAATCCGATGACGAAGGTCTTGATGCCCGCCGTGTACATGTCCTTGATCATCTGCTCGGTGCCGGCGTCGCCGCCGGCCGCGTTGCAGGTCTTTGACTGCGCGCCGTCCGTCACGAGCATCACGTAGTTCGGCCGGTCGAGGTCGTAGATCTTCGGCTCGTCCTTCGCCTGCTTGATCGCCGTGTCGATGTTGGTCGTGCAAATCGGTCCCTTCGGGAAGACCGGGTCGGCGAAGTTCAGCGAGTTGAAGAGCAGGCCGCCGATCGCGTTCTCCTGATCGGCGGCTGGCGGGAACGGCAGCGTCGTCTGCGTGCAGCCGTCCATGTCGAGATCGGGGAAGCCCGTGAACCCGAAGCGGAACTTCCCCTTGTGGATCGTCATCAGGTTGATGAGCGCTCCGACCGCGATTTTCCAGCGCGACTGGCCGTTGACGGGGCTCTGCATCGAGCACGAGCGATCGAGCACGATGAGGAGGTTCGGCTGGATGGTCTGGGCCTTCACCTCGAACTTGCCGCACTCGCCGCCGGGGACGCACGTCTTGGTCGCGCTGTCGCAGGTCAGGTTCTCTCCGCAGTCCTCCGGGACGGCACAGGTGCCTTCGTCGATGCACTGGCCGTTGGCGCTGCAGAACTTCCCCGCCTCGCACGCGGGGTCGCAGGTCGTGACGAAGCCGGTCCCGACCGAGAGCGACCCGCCCGCGCCGCCTCCGCCTCCGCCTCCCGAGCCGGTCGACGTCGCGCTCGAGCTCGAGCTCGCGCCAATCGGCGTCAGCTTCTTCTTCGAGCGCTCGTCCGAGCTGCAGGCTTGGCCGACGAGGAGTGACAGCACGGTGAGCGAGAGGGCAGGTCCCAAGCGTCGCATGATTTCTCAGAGTGCCAGAACCCGCCGCGGCTTGTCGATAGTCTCCCCGCCCCGCGGAGGGTCCTCGAAACGCGATTGCAATCCGTCAAGTTCTGGCCCGGCACCGCGCCCCATGAGCCCGTCGGAGAGCGGACTCCCGGTCAGCGCACTCTCTCGATCACCGAGCGCTTCACCGCACGAGGCGCCAAGGGACCCCTGGCGTCAGCTCGAGGTGGAGGTGATTTCGGTGCGCGTGGTCGTGGTTCGGGGTGAGGACGGAGGTGAAGAGGCGCTCGCTCACCGCCTCGCACACGATCGCGCGGAGCCGCGTCGCGTTGTCCGACGGCGGGGTTGGGGCTTGGGCGTTGGGACCGCAGCTCGGTTGACCGATGGCGCCGTGATAGTCTGCCTCGACGTCGAGGGCGAAGCGGCCCTCGCCTCCCGCGGGTGGAGCGTCGGAGGAGCCGCTCGTCGCAGGGGCGTTTCCGCGGAGCGCCTTCACGTCGACGGCGAGCGCGCCCGGGTGACGGTGCGCGAGGCGACCCTCGGGCCACCGCTTGCCGGGGGGGCGCCAGGCGGAGAACGTCACGACGTCGTCGACCCCGTGACGCACCAGGATCTTCGAGAGATCGTGGAGCGCGAGCACCAGCCGGCAATCGAACACCTCGTATGGGCTCGCAGCGCGGGCCGCGTGCGCGAGCGCGGTGTGGTAGCGGACGCCGCCGACGCTTTCGGGGATGCGGACCGGCATCAGCACGCCCGGCGCCTCGGGGACGCGCGTGTGCGCGATCTGCCGGGCGGCGAGCTCGGCGAGGCAGGTCTCGGCTCCCATGTTGGCGTAGCGATACGAGGGGGCGCTCGCGTGATCCGGCTCGAAGACCGCGAGCGAGCGCGCAGGGCGGGGGCGCCTCGTCGGAGCGGCGCGGGCTCGCGCAGGCCGCGCTGCGACGGAGGGCTCCTCGGCGGCGGCGGCGGTGGTCGTCGCGAGGAGGGCTAGGCCGACGACTCCGCTCGCGCGCATGCCCCAAGGTTAGGGAAACGCGCGGCGGCGGCCAAGTCGAAGGCGCGTATGGCTGGCGTCCGCTCGCGCCGTCTGGAATGCTACGGCACATGTCGAGGACCAACGGCCTCGCGCACCGCAGCCGAAAGATCCTCTTCGGCCTCGTCGCCGAGTACATCGCCACGGGCGAGCCCGTTGGCAGCCGTACGCTCTCGAGAAAGTACGTGAGCGACCTCAGCCCCGCGACGATCCGAAACGTCCTCTCCGATCTTGAAGAGACCGGCTTTTTACTGCAACCGCACGCGTCGGCCGGTCGCATCCCGAGCGAACGCGCGCTGCGTGCCTTCATCGACGCGCTCACGGACTTCGAAGACGTCTCGAGCGCGCAGCAGCGCGAGATGGTGGTGCGCTTCGAGGAGATCTTCTCGGAGCACCAAGAAAACAGCCTGCGCGAGACCGGTGCCTTTCTATCCGAGCTCTCCGGCGCCGCGGCGATCGTCACGACGACCCCGACCGACTCTCGGAAGCTCCTGCAGCTGCGCTTCATTCCGACGCGGCCGGGGCAGGTGTTGGCGGTCCTCGTGTTTCACGACGGGAGCGTCGAGAACCGCTTCATCGACGTCGACGAGCCGGTGCGCGAGCACGATCTCATGCGAATCCACGAGCTGTTCGCGGACGTCGTCGAGGGCAGGACGCTTGCCTCGCTGCGAGAGCTGCTCTCGCGCCGTGCACAGGACGAGCGGGTGCGGGTCGACGAGCTCCGCCGAACCGCCTTCGAGCTCGGCTCACGCGCCGTGCAGGACATCGCCGCGCGCACCGAGATCGTGATCGAGGGTGGGCAGCGCCTAGCCGGCCTGCCCGAGTACGGCGACGTCGAGAGGTTGCGCATGCTGATCCGCGCGCTCGAGGATCGGGCGCACCTCTTGTCGCTCCTCGACCGAACGATCGAGGCGGGCGCCACGATCGTCCATATCGGCAACGAGGCCGGAGACTCGGCCGACCTCGGCGCTGCGAACCTGAGCTTGGTCTCTGCTCCCTACGGAGCCGACGGGAGCCGCGGTACGGTCGGCGTGCTCGGCCCGACCCGGATGGACTACGCGAAGGTCGTTCCGCTCGTCGATGCGGCGGCGGCCGCCATGACCGCCGCGATCAAGAAGACCCAGTAACGCGCGGGGGCGCTCTCGCGCCGCTCGTCGCACACAGGTTCGCCTGTCTTTCGTCGCGCGAGGGCGGTATAAACCTCGCCATGACGACCATCCTCGCCGTCGACGACAGCGCGACGATGCGGACCTGCCTCGAGATCACCTTCGCCGGGACCGACCTCCGCGTCGTCTGTTGCGAGGGGGCCGCGGCACTCCTTGACGAGCTCGGCGCCGAGAGGCCGGCGCTCGTCCTCGTCGACTCCTCACTGCCGCCCTCAAGCGGCTACGATCTGTGCGCCGCGATTCGCGCCTCCGCCCCCAAGATCCCGATCCTGCTGCTCACGTCGCGGCACCACCCGTTCGACACGACGCGCGCGGACGTGGTCGACGATCACCTCGACAAGCCCTTCGAGCCGCAGGAGCTCTACGACCGTGCGAAGGCGCTCGTCGCCTCGGGGCCCCGGGTGACGAGCGAGAGCGCGCCCGAGCTCGAGTTCGCGGACGCCGACCTCGACCTCGACGAGCCTGTGCCGCCGCTCGAGGACGCTGGCGAGGCTGGCCTTGCAGGGCTGCTCGAGCCCGACGGTGAGGCCGACCTCGGGGGTCTGCTCGAGCCCGACGGCCCGGCGAGGACGATGCCGACTCCGTTCGAGCCGGCGTTCGCGGTGCCCGCCGCCCGCGAGCCGGCGTTCGCGGTGCCGGAGTACGCGGCCTCCGAGGGCTCGTTCGATCTGCCTGCGCCCCCGTTCGTCGAGAGCGAGCGCAGCGCGCGGCCTCGCGGCGTGACCGCGGCGTGGGAGGTCTCCGACGAGCTGCGCTCGTACCGCGCGGCGGCGGTCGGCTTCGAGCCGGCCAAGGAGGCGGCTCGTGAGGTCACGGCCTCCTGGGACATGTCGAGCGGCGTTCCGGTCGCGGCGTCCGCTCCCGTTGCGGCGCCGGCGCTCGCGGCCGCGCTCGAGGTCGAGCACGCAGGCCTCTCGGACCGTCTCGCGGGGCTCGGACTCACCGAGGCGCAGGTGCAGGCGGTGGTCGCGATGTCGCGCGAGGTGATCGAGCGCGTCGCCTGGGAGGTCGTCCCGACCCTCGCCGAGACGATCATCAAGGAAGAGCTTCGACGACTCACCCAGGCGTGAGCGTCGCGCCCCTCGTGCTCTCGTTCGAGCCGTTGGGCATTGGGATCCCATTTTGTCGAGCACGAGAGCGATGGCGGACGAGCTGACCAAGGGTTTCGAACCGAAGGACATCGAAGCGCGCTGGTACGCGCACTGGCAAGCGAACGGGGTGTTCGCCGCCAGCGACGATCCGAACGACGCGCGCCCCCGCTACGTCTTGCCGATGCCGCTGCCAAACGTCACCGGCTCGCTTCACATGGGGCACGCGATGATGTGCACGCTCGAGGACGTCCTCACACGCGCGCATCGGATGATGGGGTTCAACACGCTCTATCAGCCCGGCACCGACCACGCGGGCATCGCCACGCAGGTCGTGGTCGAGCGGCAGTTGAAGCGCGACAATGTCTCGCGGCACGATCTTGGGCGCGACACATTCATCGAGCGCGTCTGGGAGTGGAAGGCCGAGTGCGGCAGCCGCATCGTCGAGCAACAGCAGGTGCTCGGGCTCTCGGCAGACTGGCAGCGCTCCGTGTTCACGATGGACGCCGGCTACTCGCGCGCCGTGCGCGAGGCGTTCGTGCGCCTCTACCACGAGGGCCTGATCTACCGCGCGAAGCGCCTCATTTACTGGGACTGCGCGGCGCAGACCGTGCTCTCGAACCTCGAGGTCGACTCCGAGGAGGAGAACGGTGAGCTGTTCGAGTTCGCCTATCCGGTGGAGGACGGCGGCGAGATCGTGGTTGCGACGACGCGCCCGGAGACGATGCTGGGAGACTCGGCGGTCGCCATCCACCCCGACGATCCGCGCTACACGCACCTTCACGGGAAGTTCGTCGTCCACCCGTTCGTCGAGCGGCGAATCCCGATCGTATGCGATCCGATCCTGGTCGATCCGACGTTCGGCACCGGCGCGGTGAAGGTGACGCCTGCGCACGACTTCAACGATTTCGAGACCGGCAAGCGCCACAACCTCGAGCTCATCGAGATCCTCGACTCCGAGGGTCGCATCAACGACCACGGCGGAAGCTTTGCAGGCCTCGAAAGGTTCGAGGCGCGCAAAGCGGTGAAGCGCGCGCTCGACGAGAAGGGGCTCGCCCGCGGCGCCAAGGGGCATCGCCTCATGATCCCCCGCAGTCAGCGAACCGGCACCGTCGTCGAGCCGATGCTGTCCACGCAGTGGTTCGTGAAGACCGAGCCGCTCGCGAAGCCCGCGCTCGAGGCCGTTCAGACGGGCAAGACCGTCATCCTCCCCGAGGAGTGGACCAAGACCTACGAGCACTGGATGACCAACATCCTCGACTGGTGCATCTCGCGTCAGCTGTGGTGGGGGCATCGGATCCCGGCTTGGTATTGCGACGCCTGCGGTCATGCGACGGTGGTGAACGCCGAGGCGCTCTCGGCGTGCGAGAAATGCGGCTCGACGTCGATCAAGCAGGACGAGGACGTCCTCGACACCTGGTTCTCGAGCGGGCTCTGGCCGTTCGCGACGCAGGGGTGGCCCGACAAGACGCCCGCGCTCGAGCGCTTCTATCCCGCGAGCGATCTCGAGACCGGCTACGACATCCTCTTCTTCTGGGTCGCCCGCATGATGATGATGGGCATCCATTTCATGGGGGAGCCGCCGTTCAAGCGCATCCTGCTCCACTCGCTGGTCGTCGACGAGACCGGCAAGAAGATGAGCAAGGTGATCGGCAACGTCATCGATCCGCTCGATCTCATCAACGGCTCAGACTTCGAGAACGTCGTGCAGAAAGCGCTGCCCGGCGCGCCGCTCGACGAGGCCATGAAAAAGTTCAAGAAGGCCTATCCTTCGACCGCGTCCATGGGCGCGGGGTTCGAGGCCTACGGAACCGACGCGCTGCGCTTCACGCTGTGCAGCTACTCGCCCCAGAGCAAGCGCATCCCGCTCTCGCCGAAGAAGATCGAGGGCTACCGCCACTTCTGCAACAAAATCTGGAACGCGACGCGCTTCGCGCTCGGCTACGTCGAGGGCGCCACCGTCGGAGCCTCGGCTCCGGCGGCGACGCTTCGCATCAACCGCTGGCTCCTCGCGCGGCTCGAGGATGCGTGCGTCGAGGCGAAGAAAGGCATCGATGACTTCCGCTTCGACGACGCGACGGCGCGGCTCTACCACTTCTTCTGGGGCGAGCTCTGCGACTGGTACCTCGAGCTCACGAAGCCGGTCTTCGCGGGCGATGACGCCGAGGCGAAGCGCGAGACGCGCGACGTGCTCGCCTACGCCCTCGAGGCGACGCTGCGCGCGCTGCATCCGTTCATCCCGTTCATCACCGAGGAGCTGTGGCAGCGTCTCCCGAAGCCCGCGTCGAGCCCCGTCTCGATCGCGCTCGCGCGCTTGCCCGAGGCGGGGGTCGGTCGGATCGACGCCGACGCGGTCCGCGAGATGACGGCCCTTCAGGAGGTGATCGGTGCGGTGCGAACGATCCGCAGCGAGCGCGAAGTTCACCCGGCGGCGCAGGTCCCGGTGGTGCTTCGCGTCTCGGAGCCGACGCTGCGCGCGGTGCTCGAGGACGACCGTCGGTCGCTCGAGACCTTGATGAAGACGTCGTCGCTGTCGCTCGAGCTCCCCGGTGGTTCGCGACCCGAGGGCGCTGCGCTGAGCCACGCCGCGGGCGTCGAGGTGCTGGTGCTCCTGAAGGGCATCGTCGACCCCGCCGGCGAGAAGGCGCGCATCGAGCGCGAGCTGAAGAAGGCGCAGAAGAACGTCGAGGCACTCGAGAAAAAGCTCGGCGCGAAGGGCTTTGCCGATCGCGCGCCGCCCGAGGTCGTCAAGGAGACCGAAGAGCAGCTTCAGGGCTACCGCGAACGCATTCGAATCCTCGACGAGGCGCGGGCCCTCGCCGAGGAGCTGTGACGCGCGAGCGGGGCCGCCCCTCGGCGGCTACGGCGTCAGAGTCCGAGCGGCGTGAGATCGAGGCCGCCCGGGTACCAGTAGCTCGTGTACTGGCCGTAGCCGTACACGCTGATCCCGAACGGCAGGTTCGCCGAGATGGTGTGGTTCCCGTCGCCAGAGTTGGCGAGCGGGATCCGCGCGATCGCGTAGCCGGTCGTACCGATCGGGGTGAAGTTCGACACCGGCGCGTTGTCGAGCATCACTGAGGCCTTGGTCGGCGCGACGACGTTGACTTGGAAGCGCATTCCACATCACGACCGACCGACCGGTGGTCGCGTACTCGATCATGCCTTTCGGCGGCGCGTCGGCGCAGGCGACCTCGGCGAGTCTCCTGCTCCCGACGAGCGCGTGGGACACGAACTACGTCGCGGTGAG
>VGRJ01000142.1 GCA_016875405.1 Deltaproteobacteria bacterium
GGTCCCGTCGTGAGGGTCAGACGTCGCCGGCGGGTTCGTCGCGACCTAGCCGCGCCATCGCGACGCATCCGCCGCGTGTTCGCCGCTCGACGCCGCCTCGACGTGGCGGCGAGCGAGCAATGTGCGGTTGGCTGCGGGAGAGGCTGCGTGCTTTGCGCTGCCGTGCGATGAGCGACGTTCTAGAAGAGTTGGTCGACCTATTGTCGCTGGAGCGGATCGAGGAGAACCTGCTCCGAGGTCAGAGTCAGGATCTCGGTTGGGGCAACGTGTTCGGCGGGCAAGTGTTGGGTCAGGCGCTGTCTGCAGCGGAGCAGACGGTAAGCGGCGGCCGCACGGTCCATTCGTTTCACAGTTACTTTCTGCGCACCGGCGACGCGCGCCGCCCCATCGTGTACGACGTCGACTGCGTCCGTCATGGAAAGAGCTTTACCACGCGGCGCGTGGTGGCCATCCAAGGGGGGAAGCCGATCTTCAGCATGTCGGAGTCGTTCCAGGTCTCGGAGCCTGGGTTCGACCACCAGGCCGACAAGCCCGCCGCGGTCGGCCCCGAAGGCCTTCTGTCCGAGGCGGAGTTGGCGCGCGCGGCGAAGGATCGCATTCCAGAGGCCTTCTGGGAGCGCGCCCTCGCCGAGCGGCCTATCGAGATCCGCCCCGTGGAGCCCATCGATCCGCTGAAGCCGACTCCTCGCCCGCCGTCGCGTCAAGTGTGGTACCGCGCCGCGGGTCGTCTGCCCGACGCCCCACGCATCCATCAGTACTTGCTCGCGTACGCGTCGGACTTCAACTTCCTTGGGACGTCCATGCAGCCCCACGGCGTGAGTTGGCTGACGCCGGGCATGCATGTCGCCCGTCTGGACCACGCGATGTGGTTTCACCGGCCGTTCCGCTTCGACGACTGGCCACTCTACGTCGTCGACAGCCCGTCGGCGTCGTCGGCGCGCGGGCTGGTGCGCGGGCAGTTCTTCACCGAAGCGGGCGTGCTCGTGGCGTCAACGGTCCAAGAGGGGTTGATCCGACGTTGGTCGTGAGCGCGTCGGTCCTGCGCCTCTGGGCTATCCACCAGAGACTCGACGCCGAGCCGCCCATCATGATGCTGTGGCCACGCCTTGTGGCGGCGGAGCAATCAGGCCATGGCGGCCGAGTCCGCGGCGCCGTTCTCGCGGCGCCCGTTCGGCCTTGTCGGACGCCCTATGATGGAGTCAGTGCATAAAGAGCTCGCGTCTCGGCTGGCGAGGTGCAGTCCTTCACTGGAGCATGAATGAACCATTACGTGATCTATACACTGGTGGGTGTGCTTGTGGCTTTCGTTCTCTACAAGAGCGTTGCCGGTAAATCTTCTAGCGAAGAAGCGCGCAGGCTCGTGGATGCAGGGGCGATGCTGTTGGATGTGCGCAGTCCAGCAGAGTTCTCCAGTGGTCACATCGACGGCGCGAAGAACATTCCAGTGGACGAGCTTTCCTCCCGAATCAGTGAGGTCGGCCCGAAAGAGAAGCCCGTCGTTGTCTATTGCAGGAGCGGCGCACGGAGCGGCTCGGCGACGCGAGTGCTGCGGGGTGCGGGCTTCACCCAGGTCTATGACCTGGGTTCCATGAGTGCGTGGTGAGGGTTGACATCGTAGGGAGGTGAGCCTCTGAGGCTTCGGCTCGTTGGTGCCTCAATCGCGCCGTATTTCGCGACGAGCTGGTGTTGGGCGCCGGAGCAAGCTGGCGTCGTGGCACGACGCGAGGGACGCGAGCATGCTCGCCATGGTCGACGACGGCGGAACACGCATCCCCTCGCCCTCGGTCGGGGCTGGTGTCGATACGACGAGTAGGCGCCCCTTGGGCCGTGCGCCCGCGGGAGGCGCGCCGTCCGGGAGACGGCCGACGCGGTCGGTGTGGCGAGCTGCAGCGCGCTTCGGCGGCTCAAGGCCCTAGGTTCTGACCCGCCAGCGTCCACTTGCCTACCGTGTTTCCGTCCAGAGTCGCTTTGGTGACGTCGATCCAGCCCGCTTTCGGGTTCGAGCCGCAGTGGTCGGTGATCATGTCGATGATGTAGACGTTCGTGCTGCCGTCGCTCGGATCCGCGCCGTAGTGGTAGTCCACGACGTCTTGCGACAGGTCGCCGACCACACCGCGCTTCCAGTTGAGGCCCCAGCGCGTGTCTAGTTGGCGCAGCCGTCGGGCAACCTCGTTCATGAACTCGTTGTTACCGCCCTTATCTTTGCAGGAATTCAAGAGCCAGTCCGGGTGTGCCTGCGCCACCTGCTGGACGATGGCGAAGCCATCCGGAGTGGGATCGTTCGGGTACACGGCGCTTGGAGGATGGGCGGGACCGCCGGGTTCGGGGGTGTACGCGCCGCTCCCGCCGTTCGGCTGCCCCGCGCTCCCGCCCTGTCCGCCGCTGCCAGGGCCGCCGCCTCCCACGCCCGGCCCACTCGCGCTTACCGCCGCGCCACAGCTCGTGCACGCGGCCACCGACGTGCCGTCGGCGTTGCACGTCGTCGTGCCTTTGGAGCCATCGCTGCAGGTGCAGGAGAGCGTCCCCCCCGGCGAGCAAGGCTGACTCTTCACCTGCTGCGCCAGCTCGTCGGCAGAACAAGCGGCGAGCCATAGGGTGAGCGCAATTGGAGCCAATGGGCGTTTCATGGCCGACAAAATACATGATCCATCGCCGCGTTCTCACCGGTACTGGCCTTCGCCAGCGCGGCGGGTGGTCGCCAATGTTCGATGAGGGGGCCGTGGTCCCGACGGGCGGCGGCGCCAGGGCGTTCAGGGCGTCTCTGGCAGCTCGCATCGGTGTCGCCGCCAAAGGCCACGCGCTGAGCGCGGGGTGGTGCCTTGGTGACGCGAATCACCTAGCCTGTCTGTCGGAGTTCGCGCGCTCGCGCGATGCTCAGGAGGACCATGACTCTCGGCGTCATCAACACCCTCGTCACCCTCGTCACCCTCGTCATCGTCGTCGTGGCGATGTTCATCGCGTTCAAGTTCGTCGGCGGGCTTGGAAAGGAGTCACAGCAGAACGACTTGCTCTTGAGGACCGGGATGCCCGGGACCGCGCGGGTGCTGTTTCTTCAGAGCACCGGGATGTCGGTCAAAGTGATGGGGCAGCGCTCCCTCCGGCTCGGCATCGGGCTCGAGGTACACCTCCCCGGGAGGGCGCCGTACCAGGTGCAGATCCAGCCACTTGTCTCCGAAATCTACATCGCCTCGATCCAGCCGGGCGCGACGGTGGCGGTCGCCGTCGATCAGCAGAACCCGATGAACGTCGCCATCGCGCTCGGGCAAGCGCTCCATGCGCCGGCGGCACCGGGAGCTTCGTGGCAACACCCGGGGCTCGGCGGCCCGGCTGCGCGAGGGGTGGCTGGCTACCCTGCCGCCCCCGGCGCCGCTGTCCCGGTACTTGGGCAGCCCGGCTGGGGGCCCGCGCCCCCAGCGGCGCCGATGGGCATGTCACCTGGCATGAGTGGCCAGAACCTGGCGAACGCCAAGCGCTTCATGCTCATCATGTTCGTCGTCACCACGGTGCCCGTCTTCGGGATCCTTCTCGCCGTGTTCGTCGACTGGAGCTCGCTCTTTGGCGGCGAGAACGCACCGGACGGCGGCTACTGCAAGGCGGCGGCGCGCTGCTGCGAGGTCGTGAGTGGTCCGGTGGCAAAGTCGGTGTGCGAGAACCTGGAGGACCTCCCGGGCGTCGGTTGCAAGATGAGCTACGAGCAGTACAAGGACCAGGCCGCTCGGGTCGGGAAGAAGTGCGAGTGACCGCCGTCTCTCGACGCGCCGTCTCTCAATTCGTGTCGTAACGGCGGTTGCAGGAGCCGGCGCGCCGCTCGCGGCCCGACGAACACGTCACGGGGTGTCCGTCGGCGCCACGGTCACGGCGGCCTGCGCGGGCTCGCGGTCGAGGTCCCAGAGCGCCGGCGCGCCGATTCGCGCGCGGAAACGTTCGCTCCAGTCCGCGCAGCCCATCGAGGCCCAGAAGACGAACGCTGCCAGCGTCAGTCCGGCCACCACGTCGACGACGTAATGCCAGCGCAGCACGATCGTCGAGACGACGATGCACGCGGCCGAGAAGGTCATGATCCTCGACGGCCACTTCCACGCGGGCTCCAACTTTGCGCGCCGGAGCGCGTGGAGCGAGTACCAGACGGGTGCCGCCGTGTGGAGCGAGGGGAAGACGTCCTTGTGGGCGCCGCTCGCGTTCACGGTGTCGAGGACGAGTTGCCAGAAAAACCCGCCCTCGAGAGGCGCCTGGAACGCATCACTTCAAGTAGTGGATGGGCCCGACGCCGGGGACGAGCGTGTAGCCGAGCTGCCCGATCCCGTACACGAGTGCGGTGCCGATCGCGTACTCGGTCGTGCGGTGGTTTCGCGGGGCGAGCCACAGGCTGCCGACGACGAACCCTACGCATATGAAGAAGTAGCTGAAGTAGAAGAACGCGAGGAACTCGACCACCCACTTCGTCGAGTAGGGCTCGAGGGTGATCGCCGGGTGCTGTCCGAGCACCGCGAGGTCTATCCGCGCGGGCGACTCGTCGAGGATGTCCTGCCGTATCACGGGCAAGAGGTGCCTGAGATGGACGTAGTTGACGATCACCGTGCCCGCGACGGTGATGCGGTAGAGGTTGCTCGTGAACCAGCGCGGGATCGGGTTCGAGGCGCGCGCGGCGGTCACGGTCGCGATAAGGAAGAGCAGGGTGAGCCCGGTCGCGCGGAGGCTCTCCGTGCGGAACTCATGCGGCGGCGAGGCGCCGAGCAGCACGAGCATCGTCACGAGGTAAGCCATGAGCAGGAGATCCCGCAGGGCGAACACGTGGAGGAGCTTCGTCATCGGCGGAACCGATGCAGCTTCGCCCGGGGACTCGCGTGGAGGAAGCCCCAGCTCGTGGGAGTGCCCTTCGTCGTGCTTGGCCCGCCCTCGAATCCCGCGCATAGGACATCCCAACCGCAAATTCCACGACCCGGTCGGCATGGGCTCGCGTGCGCCGACCGGACTCTTTGCCGGCCCACGGTCGACGACGCCCCTAGGCACCACAGACCTGACGGAATGGCTAGGGCCAAGTGACCGGCCGGGCGCGTTTCGGACCAGGGGCAGCGTGAGACGATGTCACTGGCTCGATTTTCCTTGCCGCGCCGGCTGGCCGAGGACCTGAGCGACCACCGGGCGCAGGGGGATCTCGTGCTGCTCTTCTTCTCCTGGATGGTGGACGCTCGAGACCGCGAGATGGCGCTGGAGGCGGCCAAGAGCGCCGTCCAGCAGGCCCGCCGCCGTGCTGCCGGACCTCGACTTGGGCGCGTCCTTCCCCGCCTCCGAGATCGCCGAGATGACTGGCGACCGCGCGGAGGCGCACGGCCTGGTGCTGACCGCTTGGGCGACGCGCTCCGACCTCCCGACCGCGAACGTGTTCACAATGCGCGAAACAGCGGTTCACGATGGGCGAGCTCCGCACTGTCGACTCGAACGTCGAAGTGGAGGCCGGGATTGCGCGTCTCAAGAACCTGGTGGCCGAGCGGGCCTCGAGGTTGTCGTTGGGCACCGTGGCCGTCGTCCGCGCACGCCGGTCAGGCGAGGCCTAGCCGCGTGCGCACCTCGGCCAGCGGGACGTCCCACAACTCCTCGACGCGCACCACCGGCAAGAAGGCCGCGCGCTTGCCGCGCCGGTACTCGCGCATCACGTCCCACGCGAGCGTCGGGTACGAGGCCGACCAGCGCAGCGTCCCAAACAAGCTGATGAGGAGCGACAGCACCGCGCCGGTCTGAGCGTAGGTGAAGGCCTGGAGCGAAACCTCGCCCGGGATGTTCGGCGCGACCCCCGTGAGCACGTGCCACACGTCGTGGAGCTGACGGAGCCGCTGCGCGATGTAGCCAGGGATCTCGGGCACTCCGGGCGGGCGATGAAAGAGATCCGGATCGAGCTTGTGCTCGTCGAGGAAGCGGACGTACTCGCGACCGAGCGTCCCGTCCGGGAGGCGACGCAGCGCCGCGAAGTCGACGTGCGCCGAGTCGATTGCCGGCTGCTCCTTCAGCATGCGCGCGCCCTCGTCCACCATGCAGATCCGCGTGAGGAGCTGCGGCATCGTGATGCGGCTCGTCGCGAGGCCGATCAAAAAGACCTGACGCGTATCGTCGGGGTTTTTGAGTAGGTCGCGGAGGGCTCGCGCGCCGATGCGGGCGCGCTGCCAACGCGTACCGCCGATCGCGATACGGGCGGCCTGGACCTCGTCCTCGTGCGAAACGCCAGAGTTCATCGCCCGCTCCTCTTCATTGTCAGCCATGACAATAGCTGCGCGGTGCTTGTTGTCAAGTGTGACAACACGTAGGCTGCAGTCACCATGACGAGGCTGGAGCGAAAGCGCAGGACTCCCGACGAGGCGCGGCGGCTGCTCCTCGACGCGACGCTCGGCCTGCTCGCCCGGCTCGGGCCCGACGCATTCGGCTTGAAGGACGTCGCGCGCGAAGCCGGTGTCAGCCACGCGCTCGTGACCCACTATTTCGGGACGTTTGACGCCCTGATCGAGGCCGCCTTCGCCGATTACACCACCCGCGCGCGCGGCGCGCTGCTCGCGCGGGTGTCGGCGCGCGCTGCCAACGATCCGGGCGCGTGGGTCGCCGAGGCAGCCACGCAGCTCGCCGACCCCGTGTACGGGCGGCTCGCGCTGTGGGCGATGCTGAGCGGGCGCGCCGAGCAGGCCGACTTCTTCCCACGCCGTGAGCAGGGGCTCGCCCGCGTCGCCGATGCGATCGTAGTGACGCTCGCGGGTGGGTCGAGGGAGCCGGCGCGCGAGGAGGTCGAGTTTGCGATCCTCCTCATGTTGTCGGCGACGATGGGCTACTCCGCCGCGGGCCGGGCGCTCTGGGGAAGCCTCGGCCGCGAGCCGACGGCGGCGCGCGACGCCTGGTTTCGCGAGCAGCTGTCACAGGTGATCGCAGGGCTCACGGAGCGGCCCACCGGCAAGGACGCGGGGAACCGCGCCAGGCGCTCGTCCCAAAGCCGCAAGCGGTCCGCGACGCCGCGCGGCTCCGCCGCACCGAAGTCCGAAGGGCCGCTTGCGACGCGAAGGGGACGCGTGCGAACTCGCTAGCGCCGCGGGCGAAGTCCAACGGGCCTCGGGCAAATTCCAGGGGGGCGGGTGCAAACTCGCTAGGGCCGCGGGCGAAGTCCAACGGGCCGCGTGCGACAGCCTTTGTCGCGACGTGCGCGAAGCGTCCCCGGCGCCCGTGACTGCGGCGAGGCCTCGACGGCTGACGGGCGGATGCTCGTGGTGGCGCCGTACGAGCGCGAGCTCGGCTACTTCGGCGTCGGCTCGGGCACGAAGCAGTCGATGGTCGTCTCGATGCGGAAGTTCGACTGCACGGTGTGGCGCTCGGCGTGGAACACGTCGAGTGGGTAGGTCTTGCCCTTCTCGATGCCGAGCTCGCCCGCGCGCGCGTCGAAGTCGATGTTCGCCGACAGCGGACCGTGCAGACCACCGAGGTCGACGGCGAGGCGCTTGTTGACGAAGACCCAGACGTCGTCGTCACCGCTGAACGCGAAGTTCTCTCCGCCCTTGTAGGTGAAGCTCGAGTGGATTTCCGTCGTGAAGTGAAAGTTGTGCGAAAAGCCGGGATAGTTGCCGAAGCCTTGGTTGTCGATCGGGAAGAACTCTTGGTTCTCGTAGACGAACTTGCCGGGGCTGGGCTTCGTGAGCTGAAGCGTCAAGGGGATGGTGACGTTGATGCCGGGGACGTCGTGGTACCACTGCGCGAACGGGCCCGGACCCGTGGTGCCCGCGGTCGAGCCGGCGTTCGCGTACTCGGGCTTTCCGTCGGCGCCGAGCACGGACTTCACGATCCCGGTCGTCATGCCGAAGTTGCCCTCGAAGTCGGGGTGCGTCTCGGGCTTGAAATCGCGGATGGTGGCGAGGAGCTTGTCGCCGCAGTCGACAGGCATCCCCGAGCCTCCCTCGCCGCCCCCCGACCCGACGCTGAACCCGCCGCCAACGCCTTCGCTCGAGCTGCTCGACGCCTCGAGCGCACCGCCCGCGCCGCCGCCT
>VGRJ01000143.1 GCA_016875405.1 Deltaproteobacteria bacterium
CCAGCCGAGCGACCCGAGCGCGATCCCCACCGCCGCCGCGCTGCCGAGCCGCCCGGTCACCTCGATCGCGACGCCGCCCGCGAGCGCCGAGAACGCGAACGACGCCTCGACCGACAACAGGTCGAGCCCCGAGAGCCTGCCTATCGCCTCGTCGTCGCTGTGGCGCTGAAGCTCGGCGCTCGAGATCATCCAGTTCGAGCCCACGCCCATGCCCCACAGCCAGGCGGGCACGAGGCACCACCAGCCGCCGGACGAGGCCCCAACCGCCGCCACGCCCACGACGCCGAAGAGGCCGGCCATTCGCCGCGCGTGAGCCAGCCGAAATCCCCGCGCGATCGCGCGCTCGACGAGCAGCGGACCGAGGCCGGTACCGAGCCCGCGCGTCGCTTGGAGCACGCCGAGCGTGAGCGCCGCCGACCCCGCGAAGGCCGACCGCTGCGCGAGCACATTGAGAAGCACGACGCCCGCGCCGCCGAGCAGGCCGAGGGGCGTCTTGCTCGCCACGGCGCGGAAGCGCTCGACCGACGAGCGCGCGATCACGAGGCCCTCGACGAAGTCCGCGCGCGCCTTCGCGAGCGCGTCGAGGACGCCCCCCTCCGCGCCACGCGTCGGGATCGCAGGCAACGTCGTGAGGAGCAGGGCGGCGACCGCGAAGGTCACCGCGTCGAGCGCCAGCGCGAGCGGCACGCCCAGCGTGGTGACCAAGCCCCCGAGGGCCATACCGATGGCGTACATCGCGCTCCACGACGCGCCGCCGAGTGCGTTCGCGGCCATGCGGTCCTCCTCGACGACGAGACGACGGATCGCGCCGTTGCGCGCCGGCCAGTCGAGCCCGGCCACGATCGAGCGCACGAACACGAGCGCCTGGAGCGTGGTGACGTCGCGCGCGAGCGCCCGCTCGGCCATCAGGGCGGTGAGCACGGCCTGGAAGACGTGCACGAAGACCAGCAAATTCCTTCGATCAAAGCGATCCGCGAGGACCCCCGCCACCGGCCTCATGGCCGCCATCGGCAGCTCGTAGACCGCGAGCGTCACCGCGACCGCGAGCGCGCCCTCGCCGCCGCCCTGCTCCGCCGCGAGCACGCTGACGGCGACGAGCGAGAACCAGTCCCCCGCGAGCGACGCGCACTCGGCGAGCCACATGCGGAAGAACGCGGGGTTCCGACGAAAGAGCGCGAGCCACCGCATGCTGGTCTGCGCCACCAGGCCTCCACGCGGGTGGCCTCTGCGCCGGCGCACCATCGGCAATTGGCCGGGGCGAGTCAATGACGAGCACGCCGCGGGGCCGCCGCCGCGCGGGATTCTTAGGCTCGTGGAAGGTGTTGTACGGAGCCCGCGCGGGGTTAGCCTGAGCCGATGCTCCAGCGAATCCTCTGGCCCTTCGCGCTGACCTTGCTTGGCCTCGCATGCTCGGGCAAGGCGCTCATTCTCTCGGACGGCCAGAGCAGCGCCGACAGCGGCGCGACGGCGAGCAGCGGGAACTCGGTCGGGGCGGGAGGCCTGGCGTCATCCACGACGGGCGGCACCGGCGGCAAAGGCGACTCGACCGCGAGTGGCACCGGCGGCGGCGGCGGCGGCGGCGGCGGCGGCGGCCCTGCGTGCCCCGATGGCACCACGACTTGCAACGGCGCGTGCGTCCAACTCGCTACGGATCTGCTCCACTGCGGCGCCTGCGGCAACGCCTGCCCACCGGTGGCCGGCGCGTTCGCGACGTGTTCCGCCGGCACCTGCGGCTTCGCTTGCGTTTCGGGCAAGGACGACTGCAACGCCGATCCCTCCGACGGATGCGAGCAAGATCTCCTCGCCGATCCGCTCCACTGCGGCGCCTGCGGCAACGCCTGTCCGAACAAGCAAGCCTGCACGGGCTTCTGCAACCCCAAGTCGTGCCTCGGCGCGCTCGGGTTCAAGGCCAAGGCGGAGTTCCCGCTCCTCTGCTGGGGATACTGGGACCTGGCCGTGGGCGACGTCGACGGCGACGGCGCACGCGAGGTGCTGGGCAGCGGATGCACGGCGAAGCTCTACGAGAACCAGGGAAGCGGTCTGCTCGCGGCACCGGTTCCCCTCGTGGGCCTGAAGGGCTTGGCAGAGGCCTATGACGTCGCCCTCGCCGACCTCAACGGCGACGGGCTCGTCGATCTCGCCTTCGCCGGTTACGACTCGACCAACATCGTCGTCGCGCTCAGGCAAGCGGATGGGACGTACGTCGCGACCGCCTACTCGAGCTACCAGGACGGCCTCCTCGGGTATCCCAAGGCGATCGCCTCGGGTGACTTCGACGGGGACGGCGACGTCGACCTCGCGTACTCGAATTCATCGCCAAAGAACAAGGCCGTCGCCATTCGGCTGAACGACGGCACGGGCGCGTTCGGAAAGGCTTCGGCGCTCGACACGCTCGCCGGCAATGGATGGAACTTGTCGATCCTCGCAGCTGACGTGGACGCCGACGGCAAGGCCGATCTCGTCCTGCACGACGCCTCGAATCCCAACATGCCGGCGGGGGCCCTCAGCATCCATCGCTCGCTCGGGGGCGGCAGCTTCGCGCCCCACGTTGACTTCCCGGCGGCACCGGCCCCGGGCAACACTGCTCCCAGCTCGCTGCTCTCGGGTGACTTCGACGCCGATGGTCGGCTCGACCTCGTCGCCGTCGGCAAGGGCGTGACGCAGGTTCACCTCGGCGACGGCAAGGGAGGGTTCGCCTTGAAGACGACGCTGCCCGACGCGCTCGCGCACAAGGCGACGCTGGGAGATTTCGACGGCGATGGGCGCCTCGATCTCGCCGTCGCGCGGGCACTGTTCAACCCGTTCATGCCGGATTTTCTCAGCGTCGCCGTGCACCGCGGCAAGGGCGACGGCACCTTCGAGCCGATGCTCGAGCTCCCGGTCACGACGAAGGAGTTCTACAGCTCCGAGCCCTCGCTCGCGGCGGGCGATCTCGACGGCGACGGCAAGGACGAGCTCGTCGCGCAAGGCACGAGGGACGCGAACGGCAAGGGCGTGGTGACGGTGTTCCCAGGCGCTTGCCTGTAACGATGGCGCGAGACCTCTGCCCGCGCGCGCGAGGACGCGAGCTTCGCCTTACCCTGCCGCGGCCGTGACGCCGGCGTCGTACGCGAGCGACGACCGGAGCCAGCGCTCGACCTCGGCGACGGGCACGCCCTTGCGCGCGGCGTAGTCCTCGATTTGATCGAGCTCAATAAGCCCAACGGTGAAGTAGCGCGCCTCGGGGTGATGCAGGTAGAGGCCGCTCACCGCCGCGGCCGGCGTCATCGCGAAGCTCTCGGTGAGCGCGAGGCCGACCGTGCCCGCGTCGAGCAGCCGGAAGAGCGTCGCCTTCTCGCTGTGGTCGGGGCACGCGGGGTAGCCGAACGCGGGGCGGATCCCTCGGTATTTCTCGGCGATCCGCTCGTCGTTCGAGAGCTCGCGCGCCTCGTGGCCGAGCGCCTTGCGCGCCCCCTCGTGCAGGAGCTCCGCGGCGGCCTCGGCGAGCCGGTCGGCGAGGGCCTTGACCATGATCGCGTGGTAGTCGTCGCCCTCGGCCTCGTAGCGCTTCGCGAGCTCCTCGGCGCCGTGCACCGCGGTCGCGAACCCGCCGACCCAGTCGACGAGCCCCGACTCGCGCGGCGCGACGAAGTCCGCGAGCGAGCGGCAGGGCTTGCCCGCCTCCTTCTGCTGTTGCTGCCGCAGCATCGGGAAGCGCCCGAGCTCGGCCGTGCGCGCCTCGTCGGTGTAGAGCACCACGTCGTCGCCGTCGGCGTTCGCCGGCCAGTACGCGGTCACCGCCTCGGCTCGGAGGGCGCCCTTCGTGATGAGCTCGTCGAGCAGGCGGTTGCCCTCGTCGAAGAGCTCGCGCGCGGCGGCGCCGATCTTCGGGCTGTCGAAGATCTGCGGGTATTTGCCCTTCAGCTCCCACGCCGCGAAGAAGAACTGCCAGTCGATGTAGTCGCGGAGCTCCTCGAGCGGCAGGTCGCGCCTGACCCGGAGCGCTCCCTTCGGCCGCGACACGAGCGCCGCGTCGAAGCCGAGCGCGGCCCGTCGCGCGCGCGCCTCGGCGAGCGGCAGGAGCGCCCTCGCCTTCTTGTCGCCGTGGAGCTCGCGGAGCTTCTCTTGCTCGGCGCGGTTCTTCGCGTCGAAGCGCGTGCGCTGCACCGGGTCGAGCAAGCTCGAGACGACGTTGACGGCGCGCGATGCGTCGGCCACGTGGACCGTGACGCCACGGTACTGCGGGGCGATCTTCACCGCCGTGTGCTGCCGGCTCGTGGTCGCGCCGCCGATGAGGAGCGGCAAGTCGAGGCCCTGGCGCTCCATCTCTTGCGCGACCTGCACCATCTCGTCGAGGCTCGGCGTGATGAGGCCCGAGAGGCCGATCGCGTCGGCGCCCTCCTCGCGCGCGATCTGCAGGATCTTCTGGGTCGGCACCATCACCCCGAGATCGATCACCTCGTAGTTGTTGCAGCCGAGGACGACGCCGACGATGTTCTTGCCGATGTCGTGCACGTCGCCCTTCACCGTGGCGAGCACGAGCTTGCCCTGGGCGCGCCGGCCCCCCGCGGCCTTCTCGGCCTCCATGTAGGGCGTGAGCACGGCGACCCCGCGCTTCATGACGCGCGCGCTCTTCACGACCTGCGGGAGGAACATCTTCCCCTCGCCGAAGAGGTCGCCGACGATCTTCATGCCGTCCATCATCGGCCCCTCGATCACGTCGAGCGGCCGCGGGAGCTTCTGCCGTGCCTCCTCGACGTCGGCGTCGATGAAGTCGACGATGCCGTTCACGAGCGCGTGCTGGATGCGCTTCTCGACCGTGTCGTCGCGCCACCCGAGATCGACCTCGCGCTTCGTGCCCGCGCCGCCCACCGTCTTCGCGAGCTCGATGAGCCGCTCGGTCGCGTCGGGCCGCCGGTTCCAGAGCACGTCCTCGACGCGCTCGAGCAGCTCCTTGGGGATGTTCTCGTACACCGCGAGCTGCCCCGCGTTGACGATGCCCATGTCCATCCCCGCCTCGATCGCGCGGTAGAGGAAGGCCGCGTGCATCGCCTCGCGGACCACGTCGTTGCCGCGGAAGCTGAACGAGAGGTTGCTCACGCCGCCCGAGACGCGCGCGCCCGGCAGGTGCTCCTTGATGAGCCGCGTCGCCTCGACGAACGCCTTGCCGAACTCGTTGTGCTCCTCGATGCCCGTCGCGAGCGCGAGCACGTTCGGGTCGAAGATGATGTCGTGCGGATCGAAGCCGGCCTCCTCGACGAGCAGCCGGTAGGCGCGCTGGCAGATCGCGAACTTGCGCTCAGTCGTCTCGGCCTGGCCCTGCTCGTCGAACGCCATGACGACGACACCCGCGCCGAAGCGGCGGATGGTGCGCGCCTTGTCGAGAAAGTCGGCCTCGCCCTCCTTCAGGCTGATCGAGTTGACGATGCCCTTGCCCTGGATGCAGCGGAGGCCCGCCTCGAGGACCGACCACTTCGAGCTGTCGATCATCACGGGCACGCGCGCGATGTCGGGCTCGGTCGCGACGAGGTTCAGGAACTTCGTCATCGCGGCCTCGCCGTCGAGCATGCCCTCGTCCATGTTGACGTCGATCACGTTGGCCCCGCCCTGCACCTGCTCGCGCGCGACGGAGAGGGCCTCGGCGTAGTTGCCGTCCTTGATCAGGCGCGCGAAGCGCTTCGAGCCGGTGACGTTGGTCCGCTCGCCAATCATCTGGAAGTTCGAGTCGGGGCGCAGGGTCAGCGTCTCGAGGCCGCTGAAGAAGCTGTGCGGCTCGGGCTTTGGGAGCGCACGCGGGGCGACGTCACGGACCGCGTCGCCGATGGCGCGGACGTGCTCGGGCGTGGTGCCGCAGCAGCCGCCGAGGATGTTGGCGAAGCCGGCCGCGGCGAACTCGCGCAGGAAGGCCGCGGTTTGCTCGGGCGTCTCGTCGTAGCCGCCGAAGGCGTTGGGCAGGCCGGCGTTCGGGTAGCAGCTCGTGTAGGCGGGGGCGATGCGCGAGAGCTCGGCAAAATACGGGCGCATCTGCGCCGCGCCGAGGGCGCAGTTGATGCCGACGCTGAAGGGCTTGGCGTGCGCGACCGAGCGCCAGAAGGCGTCGATCGTCTGGCCGGAGAGGGTGCGTCCGCTCTGATCGGTGATGGTGACGCTGAGCATCAGCGGCGGGCGCGCGATGGCGCGGTGCTCGCACTCCTCCTCGAGGGCGACGAGGGCGGCCTTGGCGTTCAGCGTGTCGAAGATCGTCTCGATGAGGATGAGATCGATCCCGCCGTCGAGGAGGGCCGCGACCTGCGCGCGGTAGGCGAGCTTCACCTGGTCGAAGGTCACGGCGCGGAAGCCGGGATCGTTGACATCGGGCGAGAGGCTGAGCGCGCGGTTCGTCGGGCCGATCGCGCCGGCGACGAAGCGCGGCTTGTCGGGGTTCTTGTCGGAGTACTCGTCGGCGACGCGGCGGGCGAGGCGCGCCGACTCGACGTTGAGGTCGTAGACGAGCCCCTCGCACTGGAAGTCGGCCTGGGCGATCGTCGTGCCGCTGAAGGTGTTCGTCTCGAGGATGTCGGCGCCCGCGTCGAGGTAGGCGCGGTGCACGCCGGCGATGATCTCGGGCTGGCTGAGCGAGAGCAGGTCGATGTTGCCCTTCAGCTCGCAGCCATGGTTCGTGAAGCGCGTGCCACGGAAGGCGGCCTCGTCGAGCTTATGGCGCTGCACCATGGTGCCCATCGCGCCGTCGATGATCAGGATGCGCTGCTGGATGAGGGCTTCGAGCGGGCTGAGGGTCGGCATGATCGGGGTCGGGCGCGCGAGAGGGCCGTCGCGCCACTGGGGTAGGTAGTCTGCGATCCGCCAGGGGGTCAATCCGAGGTGGGGCGGAGGGGTCGAAGGGCCCCCTCGCCGTCGTGCCGCCTCACTCGCAAACGTACGCGATCACGGTGACGCCGTCGGCGAGCACCTCGACGGTGTCGCGAGGGCCCGGGCCGGGGGCGACGTGGCAGGTCTTGCCGGCGGGGGGTGTGAGCTCGATGCGCACGCTCCCCGGCGCGACGTTGAAGAAGCTGACGAAGCTCCCGCCCGCGACGACGGTGTCGCCGGGCTTCGGTCCCGTCGGGCCGATGACGAACGGGGCGCCGGCCTCGGCGTCGAGCGCGACCTTGGCACCGACCGCGGGCTTCAGCTGCGGGTCGTCGGCCGCGACGACCAGGATGCCGCGCGTCGGATCGACCTTCGTGCCGAGGAGGCCGGCGACCTGGGAGGTCGTCTTGCGCGTGCTCACGTACGAGATGAACGAGAAGTCGACCGCCCCGGCGGCGCCGGCGAGCGTGTAGGTCGCGAGGTTCGGTCCGGTGAGCGTCACGTCGAAGGCGCCCGGCGGCACGTCGAGCGTCGCGCGGCCCTGCGCGTCGGTCACGGCCGTGGCCTGCCCGAGCGTGAGCGTGCCACCGGCGAAGCCCTTGCCGGTCGCGGCATCGACGAGCTGGAAGCTTGCGACGACGGGCTCGACGACGGGGGGCGCTCCGCCTCCGCCCTCGCTCTCTGCGGGAGACGACTGGCACGACGCCACAGCCAGGATCGAGACGAGCGCGAGCGCCTTCATGGAGCGTCGACGAGACCGTAAGGGGTCGTGCGCGTCAAGCCCACGGGCGGGACAGGCTCACCCGCACCGGAGGACTGGACGTCGCCGCGCGAACGGACGCTCCCTCGGCATAAGGAAGGCGACGAGGCACCGCGATGACCGAAAAGAGTGCGCCTGAGAGGCGTGAGGTGGTTTCTGATTCACCGCGCGGCATCGCTCGCCGCACGCGCGGCCACGCGGGTGGCCCCATCAC
>VGRJ01000144.1 GCA_016875405.1 Deltaproteobacteria bacterium
CTCGAGCGCCACGCGGACACTCGACACCGAGCCCTCGCGGCCGAAGGCAGCGCGCAAGGTATCGAGATCGACCCACACCTCGGACTCGTGCGACGACCCGCCGTCCTCGAACACGCCGACCACCGTGACCGGTCGATTGCGCTTCAGCTCGAAGCGCTCGCCGAGCTTCACGCCCGCGAAGCGCCCGTGAATTCCCTTCCCCACGGTGACCTCGTCGGAGCCCGGTGTCGCCGCGCGCCCCTCGACGATGCGCACCTTGGTGCGGAGCTTCTGCGACGCGTCCCCCACCCCGCGAACCTGCACGTTCGCGACGCCGTTCGCGCCGAACTTCTCGAGCGCTACCACGACCACGACCTCGCCGACCGCGATTGGCGTGTTGCCCTCTTTCTTCACGCCGGGCATCGCGCGCACGAGGCCGACCTGGGGATCGTCGACGCCGCTGCCAAGCTCGGCGTCCGCACCCTTGCGAAGGACGATCGCGACGTCGTTGCGGCCCGCCGCGCCGAGCGTCTTCTTCACGCCCGCCGACATCATCAAGCTCGCCGCGAGGACGAACACGACGAGGCCGATGCCGAGCGCCGTCGCCGCCGTCGTCGCCTTTCGGACGAGCAGGCTGCGGTACGTGTAGCGAAGCGGGATCATCATCTCACACCACCCTCCGCAGCGCCTCGGTGACGCGGATCTTCGAGGCCTGCCACGCAGGCAAGGCCGACGCGAGGAGACCGAGCGCGAGCGACAGGAAGACCGCTGCGACGGCCATCACCGGCGGGATCCGAAAGAATGGGAACATCCCGCCCATGTTCTGTTCGAGCCAGCCGCCGAGGCCCTTCTCGACGATCGGCACCGAGAGACCAAGGCCGACCACGCCGCCAAGGGCCGAGAGCACCATCGCCTCGATCACGACAAAGCCCGCGATGTGCTTCGGCAGAAAGCCGATCGCTCGCATCGCACCGTACTCGCTCGTGCGCTCGCGCACGCCCATCGCGATGGTGTTGCCGAGCACCAGCATCATGATGAGCAGGATGACCCCCGAGACGAGATCGATCGCGCTCAAGATGACCGAGAAGCCCGCGAGGAACGAGGTGTTGAACGAGGCCTCGTCTTGGCTCAGCGTCTGCGTGTCCTCGGAGTCGAAGGTGCGATCGATGGCGACGCCGACGTCGGCGGTGCGGGACGGATCCTTCGTGCGCGACACCACCCAGCCCACCTCGTCGCGGACGATCTGCGGCGCGCCGTCGTTCAGGTACGACCAGTGAAAGAAGAAGGTCGAGCGGTCGGCGGTGCGCGAGGTGGTGGTGTAGATGCCGCGCACGGTGAAGCTCCACGTGCGGTCCACCGGGTTTGGAAAGATGCCACTCTCGAGGACCACCTGATCGCCGAGCTTCCAGCCGAATTTGCGGGCGAGGACGTCGCCGACCACGGCGCCGCTCTTGTCCTCGACGAACGCCGCGAGCGAGCCCTCGGTGAAGGTCAGCTCGTCGTAGACCTCGAAGTAGGTCTTTGGCTCGACCGCGAGCGTCGCGAAGAACTCGCGCTCGTTGCCGGGCGACCGCCCCCCGAACCAGTTCGCGTAGGTGGCCTGCTTCACGTCGGGCTGCGAGCGGATCGTGTCCACGTAGCGCTTCGGCAGCGACATGATGAAGGTCACCTTGTGACGCGATACCACCCGGTCTTTCGCGGCGAACTCGGCGGCGCCCGTCCACGCCGAGATCACGGTGCGGAGCAGCAAGAAGGTCACGACCGCGACCGCCACGCCGAGGATGGTGAGGAGCGTCCGCACCTTGTTGCGCAAGAGGTTGCGCGCGGCGAGGCTCGCGAAGGTCATGCGCCGTGCGGCTCCCTCGCCGAGGCCTCGGTCGCGCGGAGGCGCCCCTTGTCGAGGTGCCGGGTCAGCTTGGCGCGCGCGGCCGCGGCTGGGTCGTGCGTCACCATCACGATCGTCTTGCCCATCTCGGAGTTCAGCGTCTCGAGCAGCGTCAGGATCTCGTCCGCGCTCCTTCGATCGAGATCGCCGGTCGGCTCGTCGGCCACGATGAGCAGCGGGTCGGCCACGATCGCGCGGGCGATCGACACGCGCTGCTCCTGACCGCCCGACAGCATGCGCGGGTAGTGGCTCATGCGATCGGTGAGGCCGACCACCTTCAAGGCGACCTCGGCGCGCTTGCGGCGCTCAGTCGCGTGGACCGGCGAGAGCAAGAGCGGCAGCTCGACGTTCTCGACCGCCGTCAAGACCGGCAGCAGGTTGTAGGACTGGAACACGAACCCGACGGAGTTTGCGCGCCAGTACGCGAGCTCGCCCTCGCTCATGCGATCGACGCGCTTGCCGTCGACGGCGATCGAGCCTCCGGTCGGTCGATCGAGGCCCGCCATGAGGTTCAAGAGGGTCGACTTGCCGCTGCCCGACGGGCCCATCAGCGCCTCGAACGAGCCGCGCTCGACGTCGAGATCGAGGTTCTCGAGGACGCGCAGCGTCTCGCCGCCGCGGGTGAACTCCTTCACGATCTGTCGCAGCTCGATGAGCGCGGTCATGACGCCTTCTCCTTCACGGCCTGGCCATCCTCGAGCTCCTTCGGCGGGTCCTTGACGAGCCGCGTCCCCGGCGAAGGACCGTCGACGAGCACGAACCCGGAGCCGAGCGCCTCGCCGAGCACCACGCGCACGAGCTTGGCGCGTCCCGCCTCGAGGACGAACACCACCTTCGAGTCGCCGCGCTCGACGATCGCGGCAGCCGGCACCACCGACTTCGCCGCCGCCGTGAGCTGCGCGGGTTCGAGCGCCTTTTGCAGGAAGCTGACGCGCGCGCTCATCTCGGGGCGAAGCGTGTCGGGCGGCGCCTTGAAGCGAACTTTGACGGTGGCGGTGGCCTTCGCGCGGTTGAGTCGCGGTCCGACCTCGACGACCTCGCCTTCGAAGCGGGTGCCGGGCAGCGCGTCGAGCGCGATCTCGCAGGGGCCGCCGGGCTTCACGATGGCGAGGCGCGCCTCGGTGACGTCGGCCTCGACGAGCAGCGTCGAGAAGTCCGCGAGCTCGAGGAGCGGCAGCCCAGGGTTTGCGACGTCGCCGACGGCGGCGGGCTTCGTCAAGACGGTGCCTGCGATCGGCGCGACGAGCTTCAGGTGGCGCAGCTGTCCCTGCGCCGCGTCGGCCTCGGCCGAGGCTGCGGTGACGTCGGCCTCGGCGGCCTTGACTTGCGCGTCGAGCGAGCTCGCCTTGGCCGTGAGATCCTCGAGCAGAGCCTTCGGGGCCGCCCCCGCATCGACGAGGCGCCGCTGTCGCGTGAGCTCGACGTCGAGCTCGGCGCGTTGCGCGCGGACCGTGAGGATGCGGGCGCTCGCCGCGGCGACCCGCGCTCTCGCCGCCGTGACCTGCGCGTTCTGGTCGGTGCCGTCGAACTCGAAGAGGAGCTCGCCGAGCTTCACGGCCTGGCCCTCCTTGACGTGGGAGCGGCTCACGCGGCCGACGACGTTCGACGAGACCTTCGCGGTGACCTGCGGCACGACGTAGCCGGTCGAGGTCAGGTCGACCGCGGCCTGCGCCGGCGAGATCGACGACACCTCGGTCGCGCCGACCTCGACGCGGAGGAACCTCTCCTCGGCGAGCGGACGACCGAGCTTCACGCCGATGAAGGCGAGAGCTGCGACGCCGGCGAGTACGGCGAGGCCACGACGCAGCGGGCTAGGCGGCGGCGGGCCCGTGCGATCGATACGGAGCGAGGCGAGATCGGAGCGGAGGTCGTTCACGGGGTTTGGGCCGAGCGCGCGAGCGCGTCTGGGTTTTCGTGAGGTGTGCACGACGTGGAGCCTGCCCGCAAGGAGAACCCCTCGGCGGCCTACGAGGCGATGGTCGTTGCCTACGGATGCGTCGGTTCGCGGGGGTAGCCAGCGCGGCGAGGTGCGGCGCTCGTCCCCACCTCGAGGACGCCCCGAACGATGTTCGTCCGCATTCCCGTCCACGTCGCTGTTCCTGTCCGAGGTGAGCGATGCTCAGGACGCTCTCGCGCGCTCCAACGTCGTGTGGACCGAGCGGTTCGGCTGCGTGCGACGCGGTCGAGGTCTCGCCCCGCCCGCTCGCCGTTGATGGCGGTGAAGGTGGGCGTGGAGTGCTGGCCTCAGGGCTTGACGACGTTCGAGGCGACGCCATTCACGAGCACGCGAGCCGCGTAGGTCTTCGCAGGGTCGAAGCCGTCGCGTACGTAGACGCTCTTGCCGCTCACGTTTTCGTCGAGGAGTGGCGAGACGAAGCTCGCGTCGTCGTCGATCTGAAGCGTCACACCAGCGCCGGGTGGCGCGTCCCATACCAGCGTCGCGACGCCGCCATCGCGCCTCGCGTAGAGCCTCGGTCCTGCAGGTGCTTGTCCGTTGCCGTACAGCTCGAGGGCGAGGAGCGGCGCGAAGGTGCGCTGTGCGGCCCCGTCTCGCACGCAGCCGTCCGTGACGAACTGAACGTAGGCTTTTTCCGGTGAGGGGCTCGTGAAGAAGTAGGTCTTCGCCCCATCGGGGAGCACGGTGTTGAGGACGTCGACCGACGCGAGGCCGCCGCCGACCAGTTGCTCCGGCTTCGTCGAGACGTTGAGGTAGGTCGTGGACGCTCCGTGTTGCGCCGATAGGCGCACCCCGAGCGTGCCACCGAAGTTTGCCCAGCCGAGGACCGTGCGCGGCACGGTCACGCACGCATCGGCTCGTGGCGTCGTCAGCGCAGCCGTGAGGCCTTGAATCGCGGCTGAGTTTTGGTAGACGCCCTCCCAGTTCGCGAGCGAGATCAAGCGACTGTTGCGGTGGTTGAGGTTCGCCTCCCAGGCGTCGTGCCAGTTCTTGCCGGTCCCGGCGTTGGGCGAGAACGGCAGCCACTCCGGCATCGACCACGGAAGGGTGCGCTGCTCTGGGCTCCAGTCGAGGAACTCGTCGATCGGCGGCTTCTTCACGCCCGACCCGTACGCCGACCAGCCCGGGATGACGGTGCGAATGCGCGCTGGGAAGTGCGAATGAGGCCCCTTGGGTCCGAACGTGCCGCCGGTATGCGAGTAGATCTTACGCTCCGGGAGCCCGGCCGCGATGAGCTCGGCGTCGAAGAAGTCGACGTAGTTCGCGATGATCAGATCGAGGACGGCGCGCGTCATCGGTTGACCGTTCGTGAGCAGCTTGAGGTCGAGCGCCGACTTGATTCCGAGCTGCGCTAGCCCCGCGCTCCCGTAGAGGTTCTTGGTGAAGTCGGGCGGACACACGCCGTGGTTGTAGGCGGGGCACGCGCTCCCCTTCGCGCAGCCGGCCTTCAGGGGCAGGCCAGGGTCGCACGCCTCGGGCTGACCGAGGAACGCGTTGCCGAATACGTAGTGGTAGTGGTTCACGCCGATTGACAGCTCGGTGCCGATCACGACGCCGCCGTAGAGCCAGCGCTCATCGGGGGCGAGCGAGTCGGCGTACCCGCGGAGTAGCGGCGTCAGCGCGTTGAGCACGTCGTGGACAGCCGAGCGGAATTGGGGGCTCGCAGTGTTTGGGATCGGCGTCTCGACCCGAATCTGCGAGCCCCAGTTCCGCCAATACACCTTGGTCGCCCACGCAGGCTCGTAGCCGGCCCAGTCCACGTTCTCGATGTTGGCCGGCGAATACCCGGGCTTCTTATCATCGAAGTAGTTCCACAGGTCGGGCCTCCCCTCCCACCAGTTGACTGCGTCGAGCCCCACGATGATGGGCATATTCGCCGTGCGCGCGGCCACGAGCAGATCCTCGAGGAAGATGGCGAGCTTGTTCGGGGGCGAGTTCAGCAGATCGAGCATGACGTGCGCCGCGAGGCGCCGATCGCCGAGCGCGTCCGTCCCCACTCGGACGCGGATCTCCTCGAAGCCCTGCGCGAGCACCGCTTGGCGTTTCGGTTGATCGGGGATCGCGTCGAGGATACCGATCTGGAAGATGACGCACGTGTTCGCGTTGCCGAAGAACGGTAACCCTGCAAGCTTTGGAAGCAGCATCACGCAGCGCGAGGCCTCGGTCGCGTTGACGAGCTCCGTCGGGCTCTTGCGTACCGCGAGGTACTGAGGGAGCTCGACGATGTCGTCGCCGAACGCGCGCGAGACGGTCACGGGCGGCTCCGCGCCGCCGCCGCTGCCGGTGCTCCCGGAAGTAGGGCCCGGTCCCGTCGACGCGGCGTCGCTGCTCGACGTGGCGTCGCCGCTCGTCGTGGCGTCGTTCGTGCTGGTCGCGCTGGTGCCGTTCGTCGCGGTCGCGCCGCCGCTCCCGTCGACCGTCGTGCCACCCGAGCCCGGAGCGCCTCCGATCTGGCCGCTCGTACAGCCGACGAACCCTAAGGACGTCAGGCCGAGCGAGAACGCGAGGGCGAGCCTTAGGAGAGCGTGGGAACGAGCGGTCATTCTCGACATCTATCCGAAGTGAGTGGGCTTCGATATCGGCGTGGTGCCGAGCGCCTTCGACAGCCCGTTGATGCGTCCCCTGCATCGAAGCGCACGAGCCGGCTCTCGGGCGCGCCGCGGCCGAGGTCAGCGCGGGGTCGCGTTGGTCGAGGCGAAGCCCAGCGTGAGCCGGAGCCGCTCGCTCGTGCCCACCGTGCTCCCCATCGTCGTGTGCGTCTGGAGGTCGCCGTCGATGCACTTCTCGACGTCGTTCGGGGCCGCGTTGTCGCCGAGCGTCACGAAGCTCGCGACGTAGTTGCCGAACTCCTCCTGGTTGCCCTCGTAAACGAGCGCGATCTCGGCGAGGTTTAGGCCGCCGCCCGCGGGCAGGCCCATCGGGAACACGCCCGAGATCGTGAGGTAGCTGCCGTCCCCCTGAAACGCGCCTTGTGCGTCGGAGTAGTACACGTCGTAGAACTCGATCGGCGTGCCCTCGATGTCGCGGTTCGACGCGCCGAGCGGATCGTCGAGGCGCTTCGACAGCTCCGGACCGTCCAACGTGAACGGATAGGCGGTCGGCTCCGTGCCACCCGTGCGCTCGTAGAAGGTGATGCCGACGAGGCCGGGCAGGTCCTTCACGGGGATGTCCATCGAGCCGCCGGTGCCCGAGAGGCTGCCGCCGACCCCCGCGTCCGACGAGCTCGAGGCGCCGCCCGCGCCACCGCTCCCTCCTCCGCCGCCGGCTCCGGTCGTCGCGCTGCTCGCCGTCGAGCCGAAGGGCGCCGTGGTGGTCGAGGAGCACGCGGCGACGAGAGACACGAGCGAGGCGAGGCAGACGATGCGCACCATGGGCTAAAGCGTACCATCGCTCGAGTGCGGCGGTGTTGGTGCCCGCGAGGGGCGCTCGGCGTGGGCCTTCATCGTGGTCACGACGAATGACCCACCCGTCATGATGGTGGACCGTCATCGTACAGACGACTCGGCCGCCCAACACCACGGCGCCCTTCCGGGCGCGGCGTGATCGCCCTTCCCATGCCCGTAGGCCGCTCGCCCCTGAGAGCCACGGACTTTCACCGCCTCGTCGAGGCGGCCCGTCGGTTCCCTGCTGCATCTCGCGCAAGTCTGCGGCAAGACTTTGGGCCTCAGTATCGGGGACATGTCATGGCACCACGACGCACGGCAACGGTTGGTTTCGCCTGGCTCGCAGCAGCCGGCATGATGCTCGCGGCCTCGGGCTGTGAGCTCTTGGTCTCACCGGATCGGGAGAAGATCTCGGGAGCCGGCGGCGCGGGCGGCAGCGCGCCGAGCTGTACGGCGCCCGAGACGCTGTGCGGGACGGAGTGTGTCGACACGAAGGACGACCCGACGAACTGCGGGGCTTGCGGGACGAAGTGCGGCTCGAGCGAGGTGTGCACGGCGGGCA
>VGRJ01000145.1 GCA_016875405.1 Deltaproteobacteria bacterium
CCGAGCTCGCGGCTCCAGATGAGGCCGCGGAGGCCATCGAGCCCGTCGTCGCGGTCGCCGAAGCCGAGGACGTCGACGGGCCCGCGCCGTCGGCCGACGAGCCGCCCGCGCCGCCGCTCCCGCTCGTCGTCGACGAAGCACCCCCGGCACCTGCGGCGTCGCCGCCGCTGTCGCCGCCACCGCAAGCCACGAGCGCCAGCATCGAAAGGAAGAGACCGCATGAAACTCGCCGCATGGGGCACGAGTGTAACCGCCATCGCGCCGAGTGGCGACAGGCCGCGTCGTCACTTTCGCAAAATGAGCGAGACGAGCGCGACCGCGACGAGGAGCGCGACCGCGACGAGCACCCACCACTCGGGGAAGGGTGCCCGCTCCGTGAGCACACGCTCGAGCTGACGCGCAAGCTCGGGCGGAATGTCCGGCTGCCAAGGCTCGGGACGCGCGACGAAGTAGCGAACCTCGGTCGGTAGCTCTAGGTCCTCGCTCGCCTGCCCATCGACCACGAAGGCGGCCCCGGTCCCCACCTTCTCGGCCGACAGCACGCGCGCCTTCGAGGCGACGCGTTCGACATGGTCGTACGCCGGAACGGAAGGGATGGGCTCGTCCTCGGCACGAGGCGCTTCGAGGATGGCAAGCAGCGCCTTGGCGTCGGCTCGCTGCACCTCGGCGCGCGGCTCGATTTGCGCGAAGGCGACCTCGAGGGCGCGCGCTCCGTACTGAACCTGCTCGATCGTCGCAGGCACGCCGTCGGTCGCACCCCGATACCCGTAGCCGGGCTCGAGGAGCGTCGCGGCCTCATGAGCCGCGAGCACCGCGGCCTCGTCGAGCGCTCCCGCGGTGACGTAGCGGAGGACGCGGTCGACGGTCGACAGCGGCGCGACGAGGCGGCCACCCACGTCGTCTCCGAGCGCCCCCGAAGGCTCCTCGGCGAGGCGCGCGAGCTCGAGCTCGACGAGGCAACGCTTCGCTCCACCGCCGGCGGACTCGAGGGCGAGGACGACGTGTCCCTCGCGCTCCGATACGTCGATGCGATGCACGCGCACGCGGTCGTCGGCGACGATGCGGTCCCATTTTGCGCCGGAAAAACACAGGACGGGGAGCGTCTCGAGCCAGCGCCTCGCGTGAGCCTGCGCGTCCGGATCGAGGAGCTGCTCCGGCAGCACAAGCGCGTACCGCTCGATCGCTGACTCGTCGAGGCGCGCCCGCTCGACGAGCCACAGCGTGTGACGCAGATCCTCGATGCGCGAGGCCGCCCCCACGGCTCGGCGCGGATAGCCAGGAGCCGAGACGAGACGGCCGACCCCGAGACCGCGGAGGACCTCGCCGTCATCGCTCACGAACACGAGGCCCGGCACCCAAAGCCGGGCCGGCCGAGCCTCGCTCGAGTCGGTCACGGCCCCGCCGCTGACGAGGCGCTCGCCGTCGCTCCCGTCGTCGAGGTGACGCTACCCTCCCCGCCCGCGCCGCCGCTTCCGGTCGCGCCGGTGGAGACCACGCACGCAGCGACGCAGTTGTTGAGACCGACGCAGTCCGAGGAGGCCGCGCACTCTGCCCCCTCGAGCGCGCAAGCCCCCTTGAACAACGTGTTCGGCGTCTGCTCGAGCGCGCACGTGCTCGCGAGGCAGCTTGCGCAATCACTCGCGTCCGCGCTGCAGCCGAGGTCCGCCGTGCCGCACGCAGCCCCGGCCTCCATCCCGCACACGTCGTGGCACGCGCCGCATACGAGGCACGTCGTCAGCGCGGTGTAAGCGACCTCACCCATCGGGTATTGCTCGAGGCACGCCTCCCGGCACAGGACGGCGGGTGGCGAGCCACCGGCGCCGGTCGCGCCGTCGCCGCGAGGTCCAGCCGGCGTACAGGCCGACCACGCGACGGCGAGCGCGAGGGCCCCCTTCGAGCACAAGCGGAACATGGAGGGGTCTTAGCAGAATTGCTTCACCGAAGGGCACGCGACGCGCGACAATGGGGTCATGCACCAAACGCGCCTCTCGCTGTTGTTCCTCGGTACCGCGCTCTTCGTCTCGACAGGGTGCGGCGCATCCTCGACCGGCGACGGCGGCGCGGGTGGGGCGACCTCCTCCTCGACGGGGGCGAGCTCGTCCGAAGCGGCCTCTTCCTCGAGCGACGCCGCCACGACGTCCGCGTCTTCCTCGACTTCCTCGACGACGTCGTCGTCAACGGCCTCGACGAGCTCGGGTGGGCCCGCCGCGCTCGCCGAGTGCAACGACCCGGCAGACTGCAAGGCGGTCAGCGATTGCTGCAGCTGCATTGGCCTTCCCGGCACCGAGAAGCCTCCGAAGTGCGACCTACCCAACTGCTTCACCGACACCTGCACCGCACTCGGCTTCGGGCTCGCCGACCCGTCGTGCACCGCGGGCCGCTGCACGCTCTTCTCCTGCGACCCCAAGCTCGTCAAGTGCAAGAAGGCGCAGCCCGTCTGCCCGCCTGGCCAGGTCCCCGGGGTTGTGAACACCTGCTGGGCGAGCTGCGTCCCGGCGAACGACTGCGCCTACGTCTCGGACTGCTCGAAGTGCGCGCCCAAGGGCGAGGTGTGCGTCACCGAGAGCACCAAGGCCGGGCAGGTCCACCACTGCGTCGTCGTCCCGCCGGCCTGCAACGGGAAGCCTACCTGCGAGTGCATGGGCGACTCGGTGTGCATCGGACTATTCGATGTGTGCAACGACGAGCCCACCGGGATCGGCTGCGGCTGCACGACCTGCTGAGGCGAGGCGCCTCCGACGGCGCCGTCTCGCGACGCGATGGCGCAGCACCGCCGCGTCGTTTCGCCGTCGAAGTGCGTGTCCGTGTGGTAGCGTCTCTTTGAGGCTGAACACATGAACATCACACTCATTGGAACTCTGGTGGCGGCGGGCGTGACCTCGCTCGCGATGGCAGTTGGCTGCGGCGGCGACGACGGCGGAGACACCTCGTCCGCGACGTCGAGCACCGGCGCGACGGGAATGACCACGTCTGCCTCGAGCGCGAGCGCGAGCAGCGGCGGGATGTCGACGTCTTCGGCGGCGACGGGCGGCGGAACCTGCGCCATGGGTCTCGACACCGAGTGCGAGAAGTGCGGCGCGGCGAAGTGCATGACCGAGGCGCTCGCCTGTGCCGACGAGTCGACCTGCGACGCGATGGGCGAGCCGACGGCGGGCTGTCTCGCGCTCGTGAACTGCGCGGCGCTCAAGTGCAACGCCGACCTACCGTGCATCCTCGACAAGTGTGCGAAGGAGCTCGAGAGCGCGGGCGGCATCGCGGGTGCCGGCACGGCAGCGGCCCAGACGCTTGGCACGTGCGTTCAGGGGAAGTGCGAGAACGAGTGCCTCGCCGGTGCCGGTGGCGGAATGTGACGCCGGGACTCGCGTTCTCGTCACCATGAGCGAGGACGATCGTACGACCGAGGTTCGTTGGTTCCCGTCGAAGGTCGACGGGTGGCTCCTCGTCTTGCTGGCCGTGCCCCCCGTCAGCGCCATCGCGGCGCTCGTCGGGGCGGCGCAGTCGGGGCGATGGCTGCCAGGCCTCCTCCCCGTCGCGATCGTCCTCGTCGTCTATGCGGGGCTCTTGTTCCCCACCGAGTACGGCGTCGATGCGTCCGACCTCGTGATCCGCGGGGGCCTCGTGCGCCTTCGGGTGCCGCTCGCCAGCATTCGCGCCGTCAGGCCGACGCACTCGCCCTGGAGCGCGCCGGCGCTATCCCTCGGTCGCCTCGAGATCTGCTGGGGCGACGGCCGCTTTGACCGAACGCGCATCTCACCGCGAGAGCGCGAGCAGTTCCTCGACGTCCTCGCGCAGCGCTCGGGCCTGACGCGAGACGGGGGCTCGCTCGAGCGTCACGCGACCTAAGGCGTCAAGCGCCGTCGAGGGTCCCCGTCAGGGAGGCTCGACCCGCGCGCGCCAGAGCCAACCGGGCTCCGGCCACTCGGGGTACACGTGCGTCTTGCCCTCGAGCGCGAGCTCGGGGGGTTCGAGCATGCGCACGGCGAGCCCGCGGTCGTCGTTGGACTGAGCGTACATGAGCAAGGGAGCCCAGCGCCCGAGGTAGAGGAGCGGGCTCTTCATGGCGTTCGCGCTGGCCTTGCATCGTCGGCTCGGGAGGTGCGCGGCCGGCACCTCCACCTCGACCGAGTCGGCCCCTGCCACGAGGCGCACGCGGCGCGGAGCACTTCGCGAGGGATCGCTCGGCTCGCCCGCGAAGAACGAGAGCGTCACCTCGAGCGTCTCCTTACCCGCGGTGGTCTCGAGGCGAACGATCCGATGAGCCTCGTCCGAGTCGGTCTCTGCGGCGACGCGATCGACGAGCTCGATCGTCAGCCGCTGCCCTGGGTTCGCGAACGTCATGCGCGCGAGGAAGCTCGAGCTGTGTCTGAAGCCGGGCGCGGGATCGCTCGGCGCGCGGTCGCTCGCCCCAGACACGAGGGCGGCGCCCATGCGGGTACCCCCAGGCGTGTCGGCAGCGACCTCGGTGGACGCCATGGGTCGAGGCTCCATCGCGTTGGCGCTCGGCGCGCGACGGACACGCCCGCGCGGCTCGGGCCGGCAGCCGTCGCACGCCACGAGCGTCGTCGCTGCGACGAGCAAGGCCAGGATCCGCGGCGTCATCCGGGTAAGCGTAACAGACCGTCGCCCCGCGTCTACGAAGCCTCGGCGTTCATGACGCGTCGGCGCCGAGGACACGTCGTAGGGCGCGAGCGAGTTGCGCCCCGCGGCAGTCCTCCCGCACCGCGCCGTGCGAAGCGCGACAGCGAGGAATGCTTGAAATTCAGTGGGCCATGAAGGACTTGAACCTTCAGCCAATGGATTAAGAATCCACTGCTCTACCAATTGAGCTAATGACCCGAATCGCGTCGTTAGGTAGTCAAATCGCGTCGGTAGCGCAACGGCTTTTTTTGCGCCCTGCCCGATCCTTGCTCAGGACACGCGCATCGCGAACGGATGGTCACTCACGAGCGAGTGACGAGGCGCGCACGGCAGGATCGACGTCGCCTGCCGAACCCCTGCCGCGGTACGCGGGCGCGGACGCAGCCAGCGCGTCAGCTGACGGCGCTCGGCTCGCGTGAGGTCGAGGAAGCGCAAGCCCAGTCCGGTCGCCCCGTCGTCGCGGCGACGGCCTGCTGCGGCGCGCGCGATCTCGGCGAAGACCGTCACCTCGGACGCGCGCCATGCGACGGCTGGCCGAAAGCAAACGACGAGGTCCTCGCCGCGCTCGAGGGGCGCGTCGGTCTCCACGAAAATCCCGCTCTCCGAGAGGTTCGTCCCCCACGCGATCAGCGGCTCGTCATCGCGACTGGTGTAGAGCTCGCACGGGAACTCGACGAGACGACGCGCGAATCCACGACCTGCGAAGAGAGGCTGTCGGGGGGAGCTCATGCGGCTTGAATCGTGACGGATTCAGGCCCGGCAGGCCAAGTCCCAGAACGTCGCCGTCACTGCTGAGGCCCGTCGATCGGGTCCCCTCCCCCTGGGTCGCGAAGAGCACGGTCGTAGGGCGCGCCACGCTTGACGGAGACCGCGGTTCAGGCGGCTCCGGTTGACGCGACGCGCGAGGCGCGGCACGCGCAGGCCATGACGATGCTCCCGGAGCGGTTCGAGGCGAAGGTTCTCCTGACGGGCGCGAGCGGATTCGTCGGGAGTCGACTCCGCGACGCCTTGCTCGATGCCGGCGCAGACGTGCTCGCCGTGCGCCGAAAGAGCTCACCCGAGCCCAAGGCCCAGGGCAGCCGCGCCGCGCGCTCGATCGTCGCCGAGTACGACGACACGCGAGGTCTCGCCGAGCTCTTCGCGCGCGAGAAGCCCGACTTCGTGTTTCACGTGGCCGGGGCCACGAAGGGCGTGAGCTACGCCGATTTCCAGCACGCCAACGTGATGCCCACGCGCAACTTGCTGAGGGCAGCGCGCGAGGAGCACCCCACGCTCGAGCGCTTCGTGCATGTCTCGTCGCTCGCGGCCTTCGGCCCTTCATCGCCTTCGCGGCCCCACGAGGAGACGCACGCCCCTACTCCGATCGAGCATTACGGCAGGAGCAAGCTCGAGGCCGAGCAGGTCCTCGCCCAGGAAGCCGGCGGCGTCGCGTGGACCATCCTCCGACCAAGCGGCGTCTACGGCCCCGGCGACGCGGACTACTTCAACCTCTTTCGCGAGGTCGAGCGCGGTCGGAACGTCTACTTCGGAAATCGTAAGCGTTGGTTCAGCGCGGTCTACGTCGATGACTGCGTCCGAGCGATCGTCGCGGCCGCAAGGAGCGAGCGGACCCGTGGCGAGGGCTACTTCCTGTGCGACGGCGAGCCGACGACCTGGGAGGCCTTCCAGGAAGAGATCGTTCACGCGAGCGGGCGTAAAGTGCTCACCCTCGATCTGCCGGAGTTCCTCGTCGACATCGCGGCGCTCGGCGGCGAGCTGGCGACGCGGTTCGACGGCAAGCCGAGGCTCTTCAACCGCCAAAAGGCGACGATGGGCGCGCAGGCTGCCTGGACCTGCACGCACGACAAGGCGCGCGAGCACTTCGGCTATCGCCCCGAGGTCTTGAGAGCCGACGGCGTGAAGCGAACCCTCGAGTGGTATCGCGCCGAGCGCTGGTTGCCCTGAGCCCACCGCTCGGGGTGCGTGCGACCGCGTCCCGTCGTCGAAACGCGGTAGACGCTCCCGCGTGAAGCCGCTAGGACAATGTGGCTCGCGCCTGTAGCTCAGCTGGATAGAGCGTCAGACTTCGAATCTGGGGGTCGGGGGTTCGAATCCCTCCGGGCGCGCCAACAAGACCGTGGGGGACGGTCCCGATCGCCCACGCGGGGTCGTGGGCACGCGTGGGCACGAAGCGGCCGCGGGGCTCGCCGACGAGGCGCGGAAGCTGCTCCTCGACGTCGCGAACGGTCGCGTGCCGGATGCCGAGGCGGCTCATCGGCTCGCTCGTGGCTGGCTCGCGCAGCAACGCGGAGGGCTCGCCGCGCTCGGGGTGCTGACGGGTGACGGCATCGCCATCGCGCGTCTCGTCGAGCTGTGCGGCGCCGTGCTGGAGGGGCCGGCGCGCAGCGGAGGCGGGGATGCGACGGTCGACGCGAGGAGCGTAGCGGCGCGCTCGGCGAGCACGGGAGCAGGCGCAAGCGCTCTTATTCACGAGCGACTTCTCGGACTTCTAGTTTTACTCAACGCATTAAGGAATTTTACTCCGTGTCATGCGTACGACCGTTCGACCCGAGTACGCGACGCTCCGCGAGCGCCTTCGCTCGCCGGTCGCCTTGATTCAGGTCGTCGCCGGCCCGAGGAAAGTCGGCAAGACGACGCTCGTGCGGCAGGTGCTTGAAGGACTCGGGCGAGGCCGTCACGTCGAAACGGCGGACGCTCTCGGTTCGCCCGAGGGCTCGGCTGACCTGCCTGGTTTC
>VGRJ01000146.1 GCA_016875405.1 Deltaproteobacteria bacterium
GCGAGCTCGACGGCTCCCTTCATCAGGTGCGAGTAAGGCCATGGGCTCTTGCGATAGGCCGTGAGGCCACGCTCGAGCGCCTCGAGCGCCTCGGCGTCGCGCTTCTGAGCAAAGCGCAGCCGAGCCTCGATCACGTCGGCCTCGATCGGCAAGAAGGAGCGGACGCGAGGGATCCATGTCTCGGCCTGCTCCGCGAGGCCGAGCGCGGCGAACGAATCGGCGACGAGCACGAGCTCGACAAGACCCTCGGGGTCCTTCGGCTGTGCACCCCACGCGCGCGCCGCGGTCCCGTGGTCGCCTGCCGCCCACGCCGCATGTGCGTGAAAGCGGTTCATCATGTCGGGAGGCATCTCGACGAAAAGCGGGGGCACCATTCCGGATTCGGTCGCGACGCCGATCGACACGAGCGCGTCGTAGACGGCCAGCCACTCGACCTTGCCACGTGCGCCCTCGACGACCTCGGGGCGCTCCTCGCCGCGCGTCCGCGCGACCAGCATGGCGCGCTCGACCGAGAAATCTTGCGGACGGCCGAGCGCTCGCGCGACCGAGAATTCGAGCTGGTTCCGGTCGTCGGTGTTGACGCCGCCCTCACCCTCGGCGGCAGCGATCGCCGTCGCGAAGGAGGGCCGCGCGACGTGGTGCGCGAGCACGTCCTCGGCCGACTTCGCCTTCCACACCGCACGAAGCGCCTCCCGATAGGGCTCGGCCTCGAGGCGCTCGCGGAGCGCTGCGACGTCGAGCGGGAGCGGGTTCGCGCGATTGACGAGGACGAGGTCGTTCACGCGCGTGCGCCAGGTCTCGACGACCGCGAAGGCGCTCGAGAGAGTCGCGTAGACGCTGCGCACGCTCCTTGCGTCGATCTCGTACGCCTGGAGCCACTGGAGAAAGACCCCGTCCGGCTCGAGCCTGTCGGCGACGGCGCGATAGAACTCGAGGGTGAACAGGCTCGCGATGCCGGCGCGATACGGGTTCGACGGCTCGGAGAAGATGAGGTCGTAGCGCTCGCGCGTCGTGAGGAGGATCTCCCGTGCGTCCGCGATGTGAAGGTGCACCTTCGGGTTCGAGAGGACGTCACGGTTAACCGGCGCGCAGACCTTCGCGACGTCGACGATGGCGGGCTCGAGCTCGATCACGTCGACGCGCTCGATGTCTGGCAAAGCGGCGAGCCAACCCGCCGTACTCCCAGTGCCGAGGCCAATCACGAGCGCGCGGCGTACACGACCAGGGTGCAGCAATGCGCCGAGCAGCCCACCCATCACCTGCGTCCCACCGTCGATCGTCGCCGCTCCGTCGCTCTTGCCGTTGACGAAGAACGCGGTGTCCGAGGCCGTGTTGAGGGCGATCGCGCTCTCGCGACCATCGGTCTGCCACGTGGTGAACGCGTTGCGTGCGCGCCACTCCGACTCCATGCTGTTTCGGGTCGCGCGCGCGACGATGTCGTCATAGCGACCAACGCCGATGGGCGAGTGGCGCCAGAAGGCGGTCGGCCCGAGCGAGCCGTGCAGCATCGCGACCGCGAGCGACACGAGCAAGAGCGGGACAAACGAGCGTGCGGGGGCCCTGACCTCGCGAGCGTCCGTGCCCGCCCGGACGCTCACGGCGAGCGTGCCGACCACCATCGCGACGAGGCACCACACGGTGAGCTTCCAGGCGCCGAGCGCGCCAAGCAGAGGCAGCAGCGCGAACCCGCCCGCGAGCGACCCCACGATCGAGCCCGCCGTGTTCCAGGCGTAGGCGAGCCCGACGTGACGCCCGAGGCCGCGCTTTCCGCGGCCGAGCAATGCGATGAGCAACGGAAACTGATAACCGGAGACGAGCGCCGCCGGCAGCACCACGAGCGCCGTCACGAACGCCCACGCGACCGCGTGACCCGTAAGCCCCACGCTCCCCGCCGAGCGGAGGAAGAGGGTGAGCCACGCCAGCCGATCGCCGAGGGCGAACGGGATCGCCATCGCCAGGGCCTCGAGCCCGCAGGTCAGCGCGAACGCTCCGGGCGTGGCGACGCGACCCGCGCCGCGCAGGGTGTACACAAGACCGCCTGTGCCGAGGCCGAACAGCGCGACGGCGAGGATCAGGCCGAAGGTGTAAGACGAGCCGCCAAGGAGCGGCGACAGCATGCGGTACCAGACGAGCTCCATCAGGAGGAACACGAAGCCGGAGGCCGCCGCCGCAACGAACACGAAGGTCGGTGGCAACGCGCCGACTCCGCTGTCATCGGCCGACTCCGAGGGCTCGGCGGAGGAGGTCGCGTTCGAGAGCGACGTGACGCGCTCCGCTTCATCGGCCGCGAACTCGCGGGCGAGCATCCGCGCGACGAGCGCGACGAGCACGTTGACGAGGCTCCCGAGCCACAGCGTGACGCGGGTACCGAAGACCTCGAGGAGGACGAAGCTCGACGCCAGCGCGCCGACGACCGCGCCGAGCGTGTTCGCGCCGTAGAGCAGCGCAGTCGCCCTCCGACCGTGGTCGTCACCTTCGGTCGCAGCCCGCGCCGCCGCCGGCAGGGTCCCGCCCATCAACAGGGTCGGTGGAAGGAGGACGAGCGCGCTCAGGGCGAGGCGGGCCACGGTGCCGCCGAACGAACCGAGGCCGAGGCTCCCACCCATCGCCAGGTAACCGCGGCGGGCGAGCCAGAGGAGGCCAGGCGTGACCGCGGCCGTCAGCGCGATGCCGAGCTCGAGTCGAGCGTACAGGTCGAGGGGGCGCGCGCTCTTCTCGACGCGCTCGCCAAGGAGCCACGCGCCGACGCCGAGCCCACCCATGAAGACGGCGAGCACCGCGGCCGACGCCGGGGTCGATGCGCCGAACACGAGGCGCAGCTCACGCAGCCATGCGACTTGATAGACAAGCGCGCACATCCCCGAGGAGAACAGCAGCGCAGCGACCGTGACGACGCGGCGATTCACGGCGGAAAAATAGCCGCTACGTGCCATGGACTCGAGAATTCAGCTTGATCGCCATCAAGCGTGGCCGATCCGCAGCCTTGGAAGGTGGCGAGCTCGATCGGTGCATGGGCTCAGCGATCGGCGATCGAGAGCCCCTGGAGGAGGTCGTCGAGCTTGACCACGAGCTGCGTCCGTCTTCCGTCGAGGCGCACGATCTCGCGTCCGAGGCGGTCGCCCTCCTTCGTCCACTCATCGAGCCGCTGCTGAAGATCGCGGCGCATCGCAGCCGCCTCGGGCGACTTGTCCTTCTCGAGCGCGAACAGGTTCTCTCGGGTCTTGTTGCCGCGCTGATCGAGCTCGCGCTGCTGCGACCGATAACCCGCGATCTCGGTGTCGATGCGTCCGATCTCGCGGCGCTGATCGACGACGGGCTGGAGCTTCGCGCGCTCCTCGGCCGACAGCGACCCGAGGGCGAGCATGCGCTCGAAGAGGAGCGGGACGCTCGAGTCGAGGATGTGGATCGTCGTGCGCGTGGGCTGCTGCTCGACGAGCTCGATCGAGCCCGTCAGCGCCCCTTGCGCGACCTTCAGCGGGACGAGGAACGCGTCCGGGAGCTCTTCGGTTCCCTCGGGGCGGTCCTTCAGCTGGTAGCCCGTGCCCATGCGCGGGTGGCGGATCAGCACGGTGAAGCCGTCCTTCAGCGTCTGCGCGGTGACCTTCCAGGTCGTCTTGAGGCGCGAGAAGCGCTCGACGTGCAAGACGCCCCGAACAATCTTAACCAGCTTCATTTCCTCGGGGACGGAGCCGCTCTCGCGCGTGACGAGGATGCCTGGCTCGACCGCGAAGGGGATGGTGACGCTCGCGCCGGCGCCGACCGCCTCGCTGATCCCCTCGCCGACGAAACTTCCACCCGAGAAGATCGAGATCGGCCCCGACTCGAGGACGAACGGCGTCGAGTTTTGGAAGCGAACAACGCGGTAGGGATTTGATTCGTAGCCCTGCCCCGCGCCGCCCGGCTTGAAGAGGAAGGTCTCCTCCCCCTTCACCGCGTCGTTGATGAGCGCGAGCATCGTCGACGTGCCGTCGGGGACCGTCACGCGGTTCGTCAACTCGAAGCGCGTGAGCCCGCTCGCGCTCGCGGCCTTGGTGCGCGCGGCGGTGCTCTGCCGCAGGTTCTCGAGGGTGAAGGTCGGCTCCGGGGCGGCGCTTCCCGCGGGAGAATCGTCGTACTTGCCCTTCGACACGGCTGCGGTGCGCGGGGCTGCACGGGGCAATCGTGGTGGCTTTCGCTTAAACCCACCTTCTCGCCGGAAAGCTTCGCCCGCGACGTCGCCTTTGGCGAGATGGCCTCCGTCGCCGCTTCCCGGCCCTAAGCGAACCTTGTCGAGGTCACCGTCGTAGTCGTATCCACCCTCCTCACGAGCGGCGCCGCTGGACGCCATCTCAGCCGGCGGCGCGGGCGGGGCCTCGCCCTCGGCAGCGTCGAACGACGTCTCGCCGACGGCGACGGCCGCGCGACGCGAGTGGATCCGACCCGAGACGTCTTCGCGCGCCACGCGGCGCGGTGTGTGGAGGTCGTAGCGGAAGGCCAGCGGCTCGCCCGCGGTAAGCGACATGGTGACGTCGTTCCAGTCCTCGCCGCTCACGTTGTCGACGACAGCCCAGGCCTGCAGGAGCGCTTCGCCCTTGCCCTTCTCGGGGAGCACGACCCGATAGCTCGGCTTCCACATCGGCGCCTCGACGACGTAGCTCACGACGAGGTCGTGGGTCGAGACGTCCTCCGAGAGGCGGATCGACACGTCGACCTGCTGAAACATGCCCTCCCCCGCAGTCGCGTCGAGGCGGCGGTGAAGCTGCAGCGCGAGGTCGCCATCCTCGAGGGTGACGGTCTTGACCTTCGACAAGCGCACGACCTTCAGGACCTGATCCTGCATCAACGTGAGCTTGTGATCGCGGCCGAGCGGCGCAGGCACAGCGTGGGCGCCGGCGCGCTCAGGCCCAGGGTCCGGCTCCTCGTTCGTCTCCTCAACCATCACGACGCGACCGGCCAGCTCGCCTTGCGTCGTCGAGACGCGCATCGAGACGCCGCGCAACGAGTCGAGCACGCCTGCGAGGTTGCCGCTCCCGGGCTGCAGGTTCGTGAGCGCCGCGGTCGCCCAGGTCTGGGGATCGAGCGGCATCGACACGCTGAGCGCGCGCCCCGTCGTACGATCGACGATCGTGAGGCTCTTCAGCATGTCATCGATCTGATCCTTGCGGACCTTGATCGCGAGCGTGCTGCCGCCGAGCTTCCCGCGGCGCTCGAAGTAGCCGATGCCGTTCCGGTAGAGGACGACGCGATCGAGCGCGAGCGCCCCCGAGGTCGATGGGAACGACATGCGCGACTCTCGGGCGCAACCCGCGAGCGAAAGCGTGGCGAGGACGAGCGAGGCGGCGAGGCGGGCTCTCATGGGGCTCCTTTGGCGATGACTTCGCCACTCTAGCCCAAGACACGACGGTGCTGTAGGCGCGCGACCGGGGCCGCGCGAATCGGCACGACTCCGGCGGCCTCGCGAGCGACGAGGAGCGCGTCAGCCGAGCGCGCCGCGCTGACCCTTCCAGCGGATCCAGTGATCGGCGAGCACCAGCGCCATCATCGCCTCGGCGATCGGGACGAAGCGCGGCAGGACGCACGGGTCATGACGACCACGCACGGTGACGGACGCGGGGGCGCCGTGCTCGTCGACGGTGGCCTGTTCGCGCGGGAGGCTGCTCGTCGGCTTGACCGCCGCGCGCGCCACGATCGGCATGCCGCTCGAGATCCCGCCCAGGATGCCCCCGTGATGGTTGGTCGCGGTGGTGATGGTGTCGCCCGGCACGAACCTGTCGTTGTGCTCACTGCCGCGCATCGCGGCACCGCGAAAGCCCGAGCCGAACTCGACGCCGAGGACGGCAGGAATGCTAAAGAGCGCCTTTGCGAGGTCGGCCTTCAGCTTGTCGAACACGGGCTCGCCGAGGCCCGCTGGGACGCCGCGCGCCGCGATCTCCGCGATCCCGCCGAGCGAGTCTCCGTGCGCGCGCGCTTCCTCAATCGACGCGAGCATCCGCAGGGCGGCGGCGTGATCGGGACACCGCACGATGTTGGGCTCGCCGTTGGAGAGCTCCTCGACGTCGCGCGCCCGCACGACCTCCGGGTCGATCATCGCCTCGACGAGTCCGATCTGTCGGACCCAGCCCGTGACCTCGCCGCCAAACGCCGCGGCGAGGAGCTTCTTCGCGACGGCGCCGGCCGCGACCCTCGCCACGGTCTCGCGCGCGCTGGCACGCCCGCCGCCTCGCGGATCGCGGTGCCCGAATTTGACCGCGTACGCGTGGTCTGCGTGGCCCGGTCGGTACGTGTGCCGGAGCGGCTCGTAGTCGCCGCTGCGGGCGTCCGCGTTCCGCACGAGGATCGCGAGGCTGGTGCCGGTGGTCTTGCCCTCGAAGACGCCCGAGAGGATCTCGGGCCGGTCGGACTCCATCCGCTGCGTCGTCACGGCGCTCTGACCCGGGCGGCGCCGTGAGAGCTCGGCGACCAGATCGAGCTCGTCGAGAGGCAGCCCGGGCGGACACCCGTCGATCACGACAACGTTTGCGGGGCCATGAGACTCGCCCGCCGTGGTGACACGGAACGCTTGACCGAAGCTGCTGCCGGGCACGAGCGCAGCCTACACCGCTCCCGCGCGAACGCCACTCGCGGGCTACCCGACGCGAGCCTCAGAAGTAGACGCCGCGAATCTCGCCGACGGCGATCCGGACGGTCTGGGTGCGGACCTTCCCGTCCGATCCGATGCAGCTCACGTCGTGGATGCCTGGGTCGACCTCCATCTCGAAGTGCCAGTCGACCGCGCGCTGCTCGCCGTCGATGAAGATCTTGCAGCGGCCGGTGGTGGCGGCGACCCCGATCGCTCCCTTGCCGGGCGAGAGCGTCGCCGGCGTGGCCGATGCCGCGGCCGACGCCGATGGTCCCGCGCTCGGCGAGGCGCTGGCGGAAGCCGAGACCGAGGGCGCCGCGGAGGCCTCCGCCGAAGGAGCGGCCGACGCGCTGGACACCGACGCGGCCACCTCGGCGCTCGTCGAGCTCGAAGCCGCCGCCGAGGCGAGCTCGACGGTGGTGGTCGCAGCCGCGACGCTCGTACTCGTCGGCGAGGCCGTCGTCACGGTGAGCGTTCGAGAGGCCGTGGCGGACCTCGCGGGTGGAGTCTCGGTCGGCATTCGCGAGACCGCGACGAACGCACCGACCGCGATCACGGCGGCGGCGCCGATGACGAGGCCGCGCGTGCGCGCGAGGGATGCCTCGCGCTGCTCGACAGCCTCGGCGCGGCGATCCTTCCCCGACTTCGGGGGCTTTTCTTCCTGCGTCTTTGCGGCAGCCTTCTTCGCGGTCTCCGCCTTCTCCGCGGCAGCCTTCTCCGCGGCAGCCTTCTCCGCGGCAGCCTTCTTCGCGGTCTCCGCCTTCTCCGCGGCA